>JADGQO010000130.1 GCA_017881725.1 Fibrobacteria bacterium | reverse complement strand
ATGCCGAATATTTTTCAATTTTTGAATTATCGCGACTACCTAAAGGCCTTCTACACAGAAGAAAAGTCTAAAAATAAGACATTTTCCTTCCAAAAAATGGCATGGAATGCCGGATTTCGGTCCAAGAGCTTTTTCAATGAAGTCATGACCGGTAAGAAAAACATTTCCGCCACATCGGTTTTTTCCGTCTCCAAGGCGTTGGGGCTGGTTGGCGAGGCGTTCGCCTATTTTGAGGCTCTGGTCGCATTTAACCAGGCGAAATCAACCGCCGAAAGAAACCGATGGTTCGGGATTCTTTCCGGTTACCATCAACGCGGCAAATCACAATTGGTCCGGCGCGATCAATTCGAGTTTTACTCGCAGTGGTATCACAATTCGGTTCGCGAACTGGTGACCCTCATGGATTTCCGCGAAGACTATGCCTTGCTCGGCAAAAGGCTGAAACCGGCCATCAACGCCCGGCAAGCCCGGGAATCGGTCCAACTTTTATTGCGTCTGGGATTGTTGGTCCGCACCGCTTCCGGATACAGGCAGGCCGATGCGTCCATCACTTCCGGCGAAGAAGTGAAGGCCGTGGCGATAGCGAATTTTCATGCCCGCAATATGCAATTGGCCGTCGAGTCCATGGAAAATTGCCCGGCGAAAGATCGAGACATCAGTTGTATCGTGGCCGGTTTATCGGACTCGGGGTTCGCGACGGTCAAGGCCGAAATCCAGGCCTTCCGGAAAAAGTTGATCGGCATCATCAACGCTGACGCAGCGGCCACGCGCGTCTACCACCTTAATTTCCAAGCGTACCCAACCAGTGAAAAAGAGCATGACTAAAAAACGATTGAAAAGCAGGGGCGCAATCGGTTTGCGCTGTTTCCTTGCCGCATTTATTGCGGCGGCGATCAGCCAATGCACCTTAATCGTGGGTCCTACGGCGGGCGGAGCGTCCGAGGTGGGAAATCCTGATGCCGCAATCCACGGTTCCGGAAAAACGGACACGACTTCGAAAAAAGCCACAGGCGTTGAAATCAACTTCCAAGGCGGACCTTCACGGATTCTAAGGGAGTCGGCTTCTGTGAAGAGCGACTCCGTCCAGCCGGCCGTTTCGATTGATACAACATCCAACCTTGCACCATTGATAGGACATTAGACATGAAATTTTGGAAATCGATTATCGCGTTGGGGTTATTCGTATCTGCCGTTGCATGGTCACGGGACGCTGACCGTTACCCCCTTCGGGAAATCGACAGGCCGCTTATTCTGCCTAAGAAAATGTGGCAGGAACTTTTGGTCCAAAACACAGTCATCCATGTTGAGAATGGCTCGCCCATTGTGGACAACGATGTCCTGTTCGGTTTCCTGCCCTATTTGCCTTCCTATTCGATCACGGATAATTTGGAATGGATGTATTTGCCGGCGCCGATATTCAAATATTTGCTGACGCATAACAATATTAATCCGGAAAACGGACCCATTGTCACAGGACTGAGCGTGACCGTTGAGGGTGGGCTTTCCGCCCTGGTTTCTTCCTACGAGGGTACTCATTTCTATTCCAATTTTGGGGTTAGCGCGAAGAAGCCCACGCTGCACTGGCTGTGGTGGACGGGTGATATGCTAGCCTATTGCCAGGATTTAAACATCAGTTCCATGGAGTTCGTGAATGGACTCGGGTTTCAGTTAACCGATCGGGCGTATGGCAAGTTGGATTACGGAATTGGTTACCTGATCAAAGGCGGCGCTCAGAGACTTTACCAAGGAGAAAACCAGTTTTATCAGACAGGAACGATCGCGTTCGGGGAGAACTTCACTTCAAATTTATCCCTGAATTTCAAGGTATCCCTGGTCCTGGGCTTGTATGTCATAACCATCAATCCGGGAGCCTCCCTGGCCTTTCAATGGTGACGCGAACTATCTTTCCAGGCATGAAAAAATTCAAGCTCTTCATCGCATTAATAGTCGTTTTGGCCGGATTGGGCGCGTGGTATTATTCGACGGGAAATTTCAGCGAGGGCGATCGGGCCGGGACGGTCATTAAGCTCAGCCGCAAGGGATTCCTCTTTAAAACCTTTGAGGGCGAATTGAATCTCGGAATGGGCATCCATGACGACAATGCCAATGC
Organism: Fibrobacteria bacterium; assembly: GCA_017881725.1. Lineage (GTDB taxonomy): Bacteria > Fibrobacterota > Fibrobacteria > UBA11236 > UBA11236 > Chersky-265. Next base: position 53,560 of record JADGQO010000130.1, on the reverse strand, counting down.
CATGTCCATATCGAACGTATGGAATTTTTCCGTGGCTATCGGAGACACCGCAGTGATCCAAGCCCTGGACGCGGCCATGATGAATGGCCATCGCGCCAAGTTGCAGTACCGCGAAAAATTCGTCGGGCTTCCCTGGCGCGGTGACACGCATTATATGGTTTACCAGGTGGACGTGATCCACTGATTACATAGGCGATCCAACGCCGGTAAATTCAGAGAAGGAGTTCGGATGCGAAATCGTCTCCGGAAAATCGAAACTCCATGAACCTTAGGGGTTTATTCGCATTCGGCTTGATTGTCTTATTCTGGGTCACAGTCGCAGTGGGAGCCGGAAACGATTCTGGTTCCGTAGCCTATGATTCCGTAAGTGCGTACGGGTCAAGTGGGGATAGAGTCAAAAGCCTGCTTTTTGATCGTTTTCCGAATTTCACCTACCCGACCCAAATCGATTCGACGCTACAAATCGTCGTTCAAAAAAAAGATACGCTCGTTCTTCCAGATAAAATCATAAAGCTTTCCAGCCAGGATTCCCTCAGCCAGGCGTTCAAAAAATATTGGACCTGGTATGAAAAAGAAGAAGGGTTCGATAAACTAAGGGATCAAATCCGCGCCTGGGATATCAATCGGTCCAAGATTCCGCATTGGTATTTCTTCGATTCCAGCTTGGTATTGTTTCCCAATTTTTTTGTGATCAAATTTTAAGCCACGCCGCCCAGCCGGGCTCAGGCCCAAGTCTTCCAAACTTCGGGCTGGAAGCCCAGCGTCGCCTGGGACCCGTTGCGCACGATGGGAGTTTTCGCAAGAAGCGGATCGTCCAGTAACACCTGGGTTACTCTAGTAGGGGACATGAAGGCGAGTCCTTTTTCCTTGAACCGCTTGCTTTCCCGGTCCAACAAGTTTTCCATGCCGATGGGCCGCGCTACGCTTTCCAATTCCTTGGGGCTGAAGCCTTTCATCTTGAGATCGATGAACTGAAAGGGGATGCGACGCTCCTTGAAATAGCGTTCCGCCTTGCGGCTGTCGGAACAATCGCGGCGGCCGAATATTTGGATGTTCATTTGGCCAGGGCTTGGAGGTATTGGTAGATGGGGGGATAATGCACCGACAAAAATCCCAGCAGGCATAGGAAGGACAACGCCGCAGCGACGCAGGAATAGGCCAGGCTCAGGACGATTTCCGTGATGAACCAGGAACCCATGACGATTAGCAGCGTGAAGCCATATATAAACATGGCCGCAAACGGATCATGAAATAAGCTGAAAAATGCCGCGATCCAGGCGCCGATGCCATGCGGCAATTTTCCCGGGAAGAAATCTGAACGCCACAGGAGGAATCCGCTGGCGACCATGGAAATGGTGGAGATGGCGCTGAGCAGAAACCGCAGCATGGGCTAAAAGTAACATTTTGGCCGGGCTGCCCCGCATGGCGAAGATTTATAATTTGTGCTCGCGGAACCCCTCATTAAGGAGACGGTATGTCGACTCGATTCCTGGTTTTGTTCGCGCCCTTGGCGCTCCTGATGGTCCATTGCAGTTCGCCCGGCGTCGACAACCGCCTCAGCCGACTCGAAGCCAAGCAGGATTCCATCCTCAAGGTGCTGGGCGCCATGCAGGAAAAAAATGAGTTCATGGCCATGCGCATGGGCTGGCGTCCGCCGGCGGATACCTTGCCGAAAGACATCCCGACGGGAACGTCATTTACTTCCGGTCCCGAAAAGGCCGCGCTGACCATCGTCGAGTTTTCCGATTTGCAATGCCCGTACTGCTCGCAATTCGCGCCGATCTTGGATTCCCTTTCGCGGGCGTATCCCAAGGACGTGAGAATCGTTTACAAGAATTTCCCGCTCAGTTTCCATCCGCAGTCGCGCGCGGCGGCGGCGGCGGCCATTGCGGCCGGGAAGCAAGGGAAGTTTTTCGAATTCCGTTACAAGGTCGCGCCGCATTTCCGGGAATTGAAGGATTCGGTTTATCTATCCGTAGCCAAGGAATTGGGTCTCGACATGGCGCGCTTCAAGCAAGACATGGCGCTGACTCCGGAGGTGAATAAAATCTTGGACGAGGATGTCGCCCTGGGCCGCAAAATCGGAGTGGAAGGCACGCCTACGATTTTCGTCAATGGCCGCTTGGCGCAAGACCGTTCCCTCGAGTACTTCACCAAACTTATCCATTGATTCACAGGCTCGCTTCATTGCGCCTGAAACATTCCGCCGCCTCCGCAAGGGATTCGCTTTAAGCAGTCTTTAAAAGAGGACGGCGGCTCCTTACGGAGCCGCCGTTAGTGATTAGGCCGTTATTACCCGCGCAACGGACACTAATCGAGGGTATGCGATAAATATACTCCGCACTTCGAAAATCACAAAAAAGAAATTTGCTTTTTTTGCTCCTGAAAAAAAATGGTACGGAACTCTTTGTTCCTTTCACCATCATGATAAAGTTAAAAGCTGGAATCTCGGGAGTGTCCGGCGAGTCGGATTTGTTTTAAATCCAAGGGGTTGTGTGGGTGTTATTGAAATTGGGAATCCGGTTTTAGCCTTGAATCAACCGTCCCTAGGACAATGCCCGATGGAAAGTTGTTCTTCAAGCGCTATTTAGGATCGAGGCCTTGTTGTTTGCGAATGGATTCGCGCTTTTCCTCTAATTTCACTTTTTGATCGTGAATCCGTTTGGCATCCCGGAACCAGGGATCCCGATGGTCGAATCCTTCCGCGAATGGAATTACGACGGGGAATTCTTTTTCAAGGTTACGCATGGGTATGTATTCCTGCGGACCGGCGAAGCTGGCCGTGCGTCCCGCGCGCCCGCGCCGCGCCGCGCGTCCGGTGCGGTGGACATAATCCTTGAAGTGTTTGGGTAAATCATAATTGACGATCAAATCCACGGCGGGCATGTCGAGGCCGCGCGAGGCCAGATCGGTCGCGACCAGCACGCGGAATCCGCCTTCCCGGAAATCGCGATAGGCGGCGGCGCGATCGGCTTGCGGAAGATGGCCGTGCAGTATCAGGGAGGTTACCCCCTTGATTTTCAATAGACCGTGCAAGTGGTTCGCCTTCTCGCGGTTGCCGACGAAGACAATCGCCTGGCCTTTGGTCCGCGCCAGTTCCGCCAGCAGCAAATCGCCTTTTTTCCGATCGGTTTTGAGCAGGAAGAAGGCTTCTTCCATGACGCGTGTCCCGGCTTCGCGATCGACCGAGAGCCGCGCCAATCCTTGCAAGGAGCCCAGCCCAGGCGGCATCGATGCATCGGTTGCGTTTTCCTCGGGATCGGTGGCGGAAAAAAGCAGTTTCTGGGAGTCTTCCGGCACCTGCCTCAAGATTAAACTGAGTTGTTCAGCGAATCCCATTCCCAGCAATTTGTCGAACTCATCCAGCACCAGCAGGCGCACGCCCGCGAGGGAAACGGCTTTCGAAGCCATGAGGTCCAAAAGGCGTCCGGGGGTCGCGATCAGGGTATCCCATCCACCGGCCAACATCCGCATCTGGCTGTCCTTGGCGTGCCCGCCGATAGCCAGCGCCAGGCCGTCCCGCAAATCCGGGTCCAGGTCCTGTAACATCTGTGATACCTGGTAGGCCAATTCGCGCGTAGGCAGGAGTACCAAGGACGCGCTCGGCTCGGTGGCGGCGCGCGCGGCTGCGTGTTTGCCAACCGGTTTTTTTCCTCGGGAGGCCGCCGAGTTTGCATGCCGCTGGAGTTGCAAGGCCCAGATTGGCAGTAAATAAACCAGGGTTTTTCCAGTCCCCGTCGGCGCCAAGGCGCGGAAACTTTCTCCCGCCATGGCTTTGGGCAACGCGGCCGTTTGCACGACGGTAGGCTTTTGGAAACCCAATCGTTCCAAAGCCGGGAGGAATTTCGGATCGGAATGCCTGCCCAACAAGGAGGCGAAGGAGGACGTTCCTCCGGCGGTCACGTCGCGGCGGCCTTGGGGGCGTAACGCGCTGCGCTGGCGTGGATTTGCCGCGTATCACGAATCAACTGGGCAAGTACGTCCGGCGTGATGGCTTGCTTGGGGTCGTCGCCCATGCCGCGTTTGGGCTGGCAATGCGTTTCCACCACGATGCCGTCGGCGCCGTACGCGGCGGCGGCCAGGCAGGCAAAGGGCACGTACACGGCTTTGCCGACGCTATGCGATGGATCCACTACGACCGGCGCCCAGGTGCGCTCTTTCAGCAGCAAAGTGATGCTTTCATCCGGCGAGTTGCGGAAGCCCTCGATGGTGGGGACCGTGCCGCGCGGGCACAGCATGACGTTCGGGTTGCCTTGCGCCACGATATATTCGGCGGCCAGAATGAATTCCGATACCGGACCCATATGCATGCTGCGTTTCAAAAGCACCTTGGTCTGGGTGTCCTTGGTCATTTCGCCGACTTGTTGCAGCAACCGATAGTTCAAGGCGCTGCGAGCGCCGATTTGCAGCGAGTCCACCTTGGCCTCGACGCACAGCTTGAGCTGATCGAAATCCATTACTTCAGTGTTTACGGGAAGCCCCGTTTGCGCGCGCGCTTCCAGTAAAATATCGAGGCTCCGGGCATCGCCCTGGAACGAATGCGGCGAGGTGCGCGGTTTCCAGACTCCGCCGCGAAGCATATCCGCGCCGGCTTCCTTCACGGCCATGGCCGTTTCCAGGAAAAGCTGTTTGTTGTTCGGATCGATGGTGCAATGCCCGGCGATCACGCAGAAATCACCCGGCAGGCTTTTCTTGCCCACCATGACCCGATGATGGCTGAGTTTGCTTTCGCGCGACATGAGCTTGTACGGGGACTGAATCCTGTCGACGCGTTCGATGTATGGCAGCCCCTCGATCCGGTTGATCAAATCCTGCGAGGTCTCATCGCCGAGGATGGCATAGATGGAACGTTCGTTGCCGTGTATCGGCTGGATGCGCACGCCGAATTCGCCGGCGATTTCTTCCAGCTCTTTGAGTTCGGCCGCGGCGAGGCGGGGATGCAATGGGATGATCATACGGAAGCCAAGCAAATTAGCCAAAATGATGGGTCTTGCCAATTTGGATCGGGCCAGGGTGAGGGGTCGATTCCGCGCGTTCGGAACCGGCAAGTCTCAGCGTGACCATGGGCTTTTTGAGGCCTTCGGAAAAATCCCCGGTCCGATGGCGGAGAAAAAATTCTGTCCGCTGCTCGGGCCGGGTTTGCAGTCGAAGGGTAAGTTATGGGAAGCTATATTTGAACGATTCGTCCGGGTCCGCCTTTAGGGGTAAAGGCGCGGCGTGCAAGGAGCATTCGGGTGGCAATCGGCTTTAAGGAAACGCAGGAAATCATCCGCAAAGCCTCCGCGCTTTCGCGCAACGCTTCGGTCCCGGCCAAGCTGGAGCCCCTCGAAGTGGGCATGGCGACCGGACCCAGGCAGCGTAATCGGGCCTTGATGCGCCCGGGCACGGCGGCTGATTACCTGGATCCCGCGGAAACCAAAATCGACGAGTGGCAGAAACTCGACGACGACATTTACAAATTCCTGCAATTGCGCAAAGATCAGTTCGGACGCCTGGGTTCTCCTCCTTCCCATCAATTCATTGCCGAAATGGAGGCGCAGCTCAAGTTCAACGAGCCGGCCTATGCCTTGGGCGCTTATTTGGGATTGCTGCGGCAAGCGGCGGATTTGGATCAAACCCGGCAAACTTTCGTCACGGCTTCGGAAAAAGGCGCCTTCCATGCCTTCGCGCGCAGGCTCACCCAGGGGCGCAAGGACGGGGATGTATTCGATCCCTCCATGGTGAAACGGTATTTGGATTTGTTGGACACGAACCATCCCACCACCTTTAGGGGATTGGCCGATTTGTTCCGGCTCATTTCCCGCGCCGCCCGCCAGCCCTTAATCGGCGGTGTCCGCGAGGCTCCGTCGCTTTCCATATCCGTCACCTTGCAGGTCGTGGATTTGGCCGCGCGCTTCAACCAGCAAAGCGCGGGTCGCTTGGAATTCCAGGTCAGTCCCATGGACGTGTTCCTGGGCGCGCGCACGGTGCTTTTCAACCGCAGCGTGACGAACCCCACCATGTCCATGGTGAAGGAATTGGTACTAGACGATACCGGGTTGTACCACGAGGATTTGGTCGAGTGGCTGCGCAGCGTGGGCACCTTCGGATCGGAATTGACCCTGTTGATGCCGGATAGCCTGACGGCGGAAGGATTCGCATTACAGGGCGGAACCTATTCGGCCGTGGAGTTGGTGATGGCCGCAGGCGCCAAACTTTCTCGAGCTGAAGTTTCCGTGGAACGCGCCCTGGAGACCCTCTCCGACGCCCTGGTGCACAAAATCCAACAACAGGACGCGCACAAGGATCAGCAAATCCAATCCATACTCGGGCACTTTAACCAATTGCTTCAGGGGGAGCGCCGCTCGGCCGCGCGCGTTACCCAGGATCGTCAGCAAGCGCGCTTCGATTACATCACGGCCATCCAACGCGCCAGCCAACTGGCCAAAGGCATGAAAACCACCCAAATGCCCGCCCTGTCCGCCCTGACCGCCCCCCAGGACGAGTCGACGCAAGCCTTCCAGCTCCCGCCTCCCGGCCTGCCCGCCGCAGCCGTAATCGCCGGCATTTCCGTCGAGGAGTATGAAAACCAGTTGTCCGCCTGGGACGGCTTACTGGGTAGAATCCGTAAAAAGCTTTCCGCCAAATCCCCGGTTTTCAAATCCCTGGCTTCGCAATTGTCCAAGGTCCGCGCGTTGGATACCTGCATGGCGTTCGGTCTGACCCCTTCCGGTGGACGCTGCGCCAACCGCTTGGCGCGCCTGCTGCAATCCGAGGAGGTGCGCGTTCGCCTGGGCTTGCCGATTCCCGTGGCGGAAGCCATTCAGGAAGCGTTTGGAATGGATTATCTCGTCTTCCAGGCTTCCTTGGAGTGCCTGGTGGAGTCGCTGTATAATTTCCAACCCGACTTCAAAACGTCCCGGTTCCGGCTCCGTGACCGGAAACCCGATTCCCGCATGGGCCTCGTTGCAGGCCGCGAAGGATTGGACGGCCGCGACACCATCCACTTCTCGGACGGCGGCGGCATAGATGAAGTCCTGATCAAGATTTTTTTGGGGACGCTGTTTCTGGGACATGAAATGATGACCACCCGAGGCAAAGGCACGGTCGCGCAATTCGATCTCGACGGCAGCCTGCGGTTTCCCTCATCGGAGTCGTTGTCCACCTTGGGCTATAGCGATCCGTTCCTGACCTATTGCGCGTTCCTATGGGCTTCCAAGCAAACCTTGATGCAAGCGCCCATCGACGACCTGGAGACCGCTCTGACGCTCATGTCCAGACTCACGCCGGAATGGCGCCATGCCATGGTGCGCAAATACGCCGAGATATCCGGTTCCTTTAAATCCAGCCGGCTCATTCCCCGGCCCCGCAACCTGGAATTGCGCACCGGCTGGGTCTCGGGATGCGAGAAGGGTTTCATGTCGGAGGTCAAGGGCGTGTACGAACAATCCCAGGGCGCGTCGGGGTTGGAGGCTCGGCTCTTGGAATTGCTGACCGATATCCAGCCCACGGTGGACAAAGCTTGCGAGGCTTTGGAAAGCGAAAAATTGCGATTGACCCGGGAGTGGGTCTTGCTGATTCTAGGTTGAACACTTGGCGGCGCCCTCGGCAGGTTCGACGGGGCTTTCCAGCGATTGCATGGTGACCATGAGATCCAATTTCATCATCGTCTCGGCGGCGGCCGCGCTAATCCTGTGCGGCTGCGGCGGCGATTTGCGGCGCGCCCAGGAAAGCTACCGCGTCGGCGATTTCGCCCGCGCCCAGCGGCTCTTCGAGTCCGCGTTGGACGCCGATCCCGGATCGTTCGAGGCCCGTTTCGGATACGCCCTGGTGCTGCAAGAACTCAGTCTCAGCCGCAAAGCCCTGGGAGAGGACAGGCTGGAGGATTGGACCGGAGTCGTCAAGGCGTACGAGATTTGCGCCAAACTGGGGCAGGTCGGATCATTCGCCGACAATTACGCCATCGCCTTGTTCCACCTGGCGAACAAACTTTACCTCCAAGGCAAATTTTCCCTGGCCCAGACCTACCTGAATCAGGCCCGAAGCATCGATCCAAAAAACAAGTACGTCCTCAACCTGGCCGGCATCGTTGCATACAGCCAGGGCAAATACAAGGAAGCCCAAGAGACTTTCGAATACTTGCTGGCGGTGGACCCGGCGTTCATCAGCGCCTACCTTAACCTGGGCAATGTGCTCTGGGAATCGGGGCAGGAGGACGCGGCGTTGGTGACCTGGAAGCAGGCGCTCAGCCTGAATCCCAACGACCAGGCCATCCTCAAGCGCGTGGAAGCGGCGATTAAAAAGATATCCGGTTCCTGAATGGCGTTTTCCACGGCGGATTACAGCGACTGGACACTGCGCGGGGAAGGCGGCGAAGCCGAGATCTTCCGGGCCCGGCAGGTGAGCCTGGATCGGCTGGTCGCCATCAAGCGGCTGAAGTTGAGCACCATCGGCAATGATGAGGACATCCGGCGTTTCGAGCGCGAGGCCAAATTGTGCGCGTCCTTGATCCATCCATCCCTGGTGCCGATATTCGACTATGGCAGCGAAGGCAAATTCTACTACCTGGTGATGGAGTTCGTGCAGGGCGTGGACTTGGGAAAAATCGCCGATTTGCCGAAGGAAGTCCAGCTCGGTAACACTGAAGTTACGGTAACTCGCGTGCGACCCCCGCGCGCGCAGCTGCCGGAAACGCTCAAGGTCCATTTGGCGCGCCAAATGGTGGAAGTGGTGGAATACATCCACCAAAAAGGCGTGCATCATCGCGATCTGAAACCGGAAAATTTCATGGCCGACGCGTCGGCGCATGTCAAACTCCTGGATCTCGGCATGGCGCGGGCGCTGTTTCATTCCCATACGGACGCGCTGGGAACGGCGCTGAAGGGCACGCTAGCCTACCTGCCGCCGGAAACGCTGCGCGGTCAAGGTCAACCCGGCCAGGCTTCGGAATACTACGCGCTCGCGCTGGTCATTTTGGAACTTTTCCTGGGACGACGGTTTTACAAGGGCAAGAATTCCGAGGAGACGCTGGCGCTGATCCAAACCGGGATTCCGCTTCTCGAAATGGATATCGTGCCCGTAGCGGTTCGTCAATTGCTGAAACCCTACTTGGATCTGGATCCGCTGCGGAGGCCCAAATCATTGGATCCGATGTTGAAGGGATTCAAGGCCATGCAAGGCAACACGCTCGCCATCGCCGGCGGTCGCGAGGCGTTGCAAACCGTCATCCAAAAGGAGCAACGAACTTGGTTGTGGGCCATGGTCTCGGCCTCCGAATCCACCGGCAAAGTCGACGATGCATTCGCGCGGCTCCGGGAATTGCTCGAGGCCGATCCGGAGGATCCCGTTGCGCAGGCCAAGTTCCAGGAATTGGGGATGCGGCTCAACGATGAGATTGAATCCTCCCTGACGGACACGCGGCAATCCTCCCAACCGGATCTGAACATCCGGCCCGCCGAGGGGCAAACCTCCTATTCCCGTTCCTGGTCGGGCATAGTAGGTTCGCCGTCACGGAAAAAGTTCGCGACCCTGGCGCTGATGTCGGCCGCTGTCTTGGTGGCGGCATGGGTATACACCCAAAGGAGCCGGCCCCAACCGTCGGAGTTAAGCCGCGATCTAGCGGAGCGGGAGTTGAAATTACTGTCGCAAGAAGATGAAGCCTCCGCCCAGGCGCCGCCGCCGCAATCGCGTAAGCCGGGGCTAAGGCCTTACGGAGTGCTCATCATGACGGGATTGCCGAAGGACTTCCGCGTCCTGGTCAACCGCGTGCAATACCCAACCAGCGGAGAAATCCATCTCCCCGCCGGCAAACATCTTCTCGAAATCCAGGATCCGCGGTCGCGGCCGATTTGGCGCGATTCGGTTTCCGTGGAAGGCGGGGAACCAACCGTATACGACTTCCCAAGGAGGGCCGGAAAACCGTGATGCTCAAGAACAAGACATCGGGCGAAACATATGGAATGGTGCATAACGTGTTTACCGCCGGCAGCGGAGGAGTCAACAACCTGATCCTGACCGGGCCAACCATGCGGAAAATCCATTTCCAGATCCTGAAACAGGCGGGCCAATACCGGTTGGTCGCCATGAACGGAACCGTGGACGTCAACGGCGCGCAAGTCGGAGAACAATTATTGGCGCAAGGCGACGAGATTACCGTAGGCGCGGATACCTTCATCGTGGAAATGCCCAAAGCCTCCCCTCCCGCGCCGCCCGTCACCGCAACTTCAGTCGTTGAAGCTGGGAGCGGCGGAGCCCCCCAGGCCAATCCTTATGAGCGCTTGTTGGACGGCGTCATACGCCTCCTGGAGAATCCGGACAAGCGCCAATCTTCGGAAGACATTCTGATCTTGAGCATGGAGCTTATGGAAGCCGATGGCGGTTACCTGTTCACGGTGGAAGGCGGAGGCTTGACCCTGGTTTGTTCCGTGCCCGAGGATAACGAAAATTATTCTCATTCGGCCGTAAACGCCGCTTTGAAAAATCGCGAGACCCTGATTTGGTCCGCCATGGACGCGGGCGGAGCGGGCGAAGAGGTTTCCACGCACTCCATTGAACAAAAAAACATCCATTCCATTCTGGTGGCGCCCGTCGTGAATAAATTGAGTGGCCAGATTACGGGGCTGCTTTACTTGCACCGCAAGCGGCCCGATTCGCCGTTTTCCGAACCGCAGCGGCATCTGTTCGCGCGTATCAGCCAGGTGTTGGGCGGAGTATTGGGGAGCAACCAAACCCAGCTGGAGCAGGCCGAACGCATCGAATCGCTTCAGGATATCAAGGGCGCGGGCGATTTGGTGTACACTTCGCCGGAAATGGGGCGTGTGGTGGACGCGGCCAAGCGTGCCGCCGCCAGCAACGTTCCGGTCCTGATCACCGGGGAAACCGGCACAGGCAAGGACGTGCTCGCGACCTATATCCATGCCCACTCCTCGCGCCAGGGCAAGCCTTTCAACGCCGTGAATTGCGGCGCCATTCCGGAGCACTTGATCGAAAGCGAGTTGTTCGGGCACGAGAAAGGCGCTTTCACGGGCGCCACCTCCCAGCAGAAAGGACTGTTCGAGCAAGCCAACGGCGGCACGCTCTTCCTTGACGAGGTTGGGGAACTGCCCGTGCTGATGCAAGTCAAATTCCTGCGGGCGCTCCAATCCGGGCGCATCCGCCGCGTGGGAGGTAACGAGGAGGTTACGGTGGACGTGCGCATCATCGCCGCGACCAACCGCGATCTGGCGGCGGAAATCAAGGAAGGTCGTTTCCGCGAGGACTTGTATTATCGGCTCAACCTGGTGCAATTGCGCCTGCCTCCCTTGCGCGATCGCGAGGGGGACGTATTGGCCTTGGCCGGGCATATCCTCAAGAAGGCCTGCGCGTCCTTCAACATGAACGCGGCGGTGTTGACGCGGGCGGCGGAAAAAGCGTTGTTGAAATACACCTGGCCGGGCAACGTGCGCGAATTGGAAAACAAAATCCAAAAGGCGCTTCTGAATTCATCTTCCCGCGTGATCGACGAGGAGAGCCTCGATTTGCCCGATGATCCGGGCCGCGAGCTGCTGTCCTTGAAGGCGGCGCGGGAACAGGCCGAAGGCAAAGCCATCAATCTTGCGCTGGGAAAGGCGCGGGGAAATCTCACGCTCGCAGCCTCGTTTCTCGGCATTGATCGGAAAGTATTACGGGACATCATGGAACGGCTGGGAATCCGTAAAGAGGAGTTCAAAGGCGGGAAGGATTAAATGCCGGACGTCCGCCGCAAGGATTTTGTTACCGCGATGAAGCGGAAAAAATTCGGGAATCCGCGTCGAAAGGGCACGCTTGGTTCCGCAACACCTAACTGGCCTGGCCACATGCACTTGGCCAAATGGTTTCCTGCCCTATCGCCTGCGTCGGAACGAAATGTGTCGGTTTCATTTTGAGTTATGGAGATTTGGTGCCGATTTTATTGGGAAATCATGGAGATAATTTCAGGCGTAATAATTGCATGCTTTTTACTTTTTAAAAGAACGACGGCTCGGTAATCTTATGCGGCTTGAACTAAAACCAATCCTTGTCTGGGCAGCCCTGCTGGCCGGTGGGTCGGCGTATGCCGCCGGCCAGGAGCTTTACGCTGCGGCCAAATCCGGCGCATACGCGCCGTACGGAATACCGGCATCCAAAGCCTACTCGGATCCGGTATCTGGTCTGGCCGGCCCCATGCAAGTCGAAGAACCCATTTCCGCACCCAGTCTAAACGACAAAATTACCGATCCCCATATCCGCGCCAAGGGTCTCTCGGAGCGCCAAAAGGAAGCCTTCCGCAAACGGAAGGAAAAGATGCAGGAGATGATGGCTTTAATCAAAGCCAAGCGCAGCGCCTTGCAAAACGCCAAGCCGGAAGAGCGGGCCGCGCTGGCGAGGGAATTGCATAATTTAATCCTGGAAAAAAATCCCGAAGTCGCGTTGCCCACGCCGGCTCCCCAAACTTCCGACCCCGCCGGGAATGCAACGGCCAGGGAAACACGTGTGTTACCTGGTGAAAAACCCAGCGATAAGGCGCCGGAAAACTCCGGCGTCTCCCCGGGGACGGGCGATTCGCGCGCTCCACTCGGATCCTCTGCGGCTCAGTCGGCGCGTGAGGGCGGTTGGGAAAGCGGTCATCGCCGCGGGGAAGAACGTCCCGTGCCGAAAATGGAGCGCCCTCGTGAGATGCCAAAGCACCCCGCCTTTCGCGACGAGGACAACTGATTTCTTCCGGACACGCGCCCGTCCCCTTTGATCAACTGTTTCCCCAGCGCTTCGGAAACATCACTTCGTTAAAATGAGCGGCCGCCACGCGGCTTTTCCCAAGCGGTAATAATAGAGGCCCTGCGCCACGCTTTTGGCCGTGTTATCCTTTCCATCCCAGGCCAAGGCGTCCTCCTCGGTGGGAATCGCGATGGTCCGAATCAGCTCCCCGTTCTCGCTCAAAATCTGCAGAGAGTCCGGATAGGATATATTGCTTGGCATCGTGAAGGAAATACCGCTCCCACGCGGGGCCGGATTGGGGTAGGCGTAGCATACCGGCTCGGCGGTACTCACGGTGATGGAGACCGTATCGGTGTATGAAGCGTTCGGCAACAACAGATAATATCCTGAAAATCCCCGCTTGGGCTGGCCTAGATTGATCGTGGTCCCCGAAAGAGGCTCCGCGAAGGAGGTGTCCGGTCCGGCATAAATCCGGCGCGCACCGTTTATTCCTTTGCATGAAATGGTTTTGACGGCGGAGCGGCCGGTCCACTGGACCTTAAGCACTCCAAAGGTTAGGGGCGGAAAAGCGATGGTGCGAATCCCGGCTTCACGGGATAGGTCCAAGGAATCGACGCTTAAAATCGGCCAGTCGGGCAGGTCCGCCGTATATGGGATTTGGATCGGCTTGAATTTTTTTCCCGTGAACAATAGACGCGACGCGTAGTCCGGATAGATATCGCTAAAACTTTTTCCATAGCGGGCGAAGGTGGCTTGCAAGGCCTTTTCCAGGTCGTTTCCATTGGTCCGCAAATGGTCCCACACGGAAACGTCGAACGCGGAATCCAGGACCTTGGTCAGGTATTGGTGGAAAATGGCATGGCCGTACATGGGAATATGCGTGCAGGGGCCGGGAGTCAATTGGGTGATGGAGACGCGATCGTGGTTGTAGAGCACGCAGGGCAAGTATTGGAAATAGTCGTTCACCTCGGGCGCGTTGCGCTCTTCCATGCTGACCGCGGAAATTTCATACCAGGCATGGCTGGGGTCGGTATTCGGCAGGTAAGTGAATTGGACGGCGTGATAGAACTCGTGGAACAGCGTGACCTTGAGGCCCATGTCCCAGTCGACGCCGTAATTATGGATGACTTTTCCACCCAACCGGCTTTCGATGGTATCCCCGACGATTTTCCCTTGGGAATCCAAATGGGTGTTCCACAGGAAATCGTTATCCAGGGATATCGAAAGGTCCGCGTCCGGGTAGGTTACGGCGTAGGTTTCGCCCCAGAACATGCGATCGGCGGTACCCACGTCGACGACGTCGATGGGGAACCTGGACGGTAACTTCGCGGTTACGTTGTATTGCACGGTATTTACGGGCGAACGGGGCGGCAACATGCCCAGCTTGATCACGTAATAGGCCCAAGCCCCTTCGGCGTAAGCGGCCGTCCTTTGGATGAAGGCCGGGGCGGGCGCGCCGAGGCCGTCCAGTTTAGCGTATACGGCCGAGTCGCGGCTGGCCTGGTTCAGGGCGGCGGAGGTCCCGGCGGAAAGGTTTCCGGCGGAAAAGGCCCGATACAGGGAATCGTAGGCGCGCATTACGGTTGAATCCTCGGGTCCGGTGCGGACCTTGTGAAGGCCACGCAACGAATAGTTTATCAGGAAATGGTCCGTGACCAAGGTTCGGGCCCGATAGTCGCCCGCCTCCGTCCGCAATCCGATGGCGAGCTTGGCGGACGGGCGGGGGCGAAGGCCGTTTTCGAGGAATTGGGCGGTGCCGCATTGAATGGCGAACGGGGAAGACCACGCGCCGGAGAGGAGTAACGCAGCGGTTACCTTGAAAAAAAATGCGCGAACTGAAATCATGCTTTTAGTCCTGCCTTCCGCCATTTCCGGCAGCATTCAATTTTCCCATTAAACGGGGCCAAGACGCTAATCGCCGCTTTCAAGGCGTTACAAACTTGTAGCCGGAGCCGTGAATCGAAAGGATCAGTCTCGGGCTCTTGGGATTCAGCTCAAAGATTTTTCGCAATTGCACGATGTGGTTGTCCACCGTCCGGCTTTGGATATATCCCTGGATGCCCCACACTTTTTGCAGCAACTCCTCGCGCGTCACGACCTGGTTGCGTCGCTCCCAGAACAGTTTCATGATCATCGCTTCCTTGTAACTCAGCTTCACCTGCTGGGCGCCGATGGTGGCCTCGAAGGTTTCGAAATTAATCGTGACCTCGCCGAAACGGGCCAGATCGCCTTCCGGCTTCTGGGTCAGCCAGGCGCGCGTGCGTAAAAGGGAGCGGATGCGCGCCATCAGGACGTTGAGGTCGAATGGCTTGGTCAAATAGTCGTCGGCCCCGCTGTCCAAGCCTTCCACGATATCTTCTTTGGCGTCGCGGGCGGTCAAAAGCAAAACCGGCACGGAAACGTTCGTCTTGCGCAACCGGCGCAGCACCTCCAAACCGTCCGCGCCGGGCAGCATCCAATCCAGCACGAGGAGATCGAATTCTTTTTCGGCCATGGCCAAGAGTCCGGATTCCCCGTCTGAACAATAGGTGACGTCGAAGCCTTCCGATTTAAGGTTGAACTGCAACCCGATGGCCATGTTGCGATCGTCCTCGATGAGCAGGATGCGGTTCATGCGGCCCTCGGCAGGTTCAGCGTGAAGCAGTTGCCTTTCCAGCCGTCCGTTTCCTGGGAGCCGGTGGTCAATTCGACGGAGCCTTTATGCATCCTGACGATGGATTTCACGATGTACAGGCCGAGTCCTACGCCGTTCTGGCGCCGCGTCTCGCGCGTCGGCATCCGGAAAAAACGTTTGAATATCTTCTTGGTGAAGCGCTTGGGGATGGGCGTGCCTGCGTCATGCACGCTAATCCGCGCCCGCCGGGAGTCGCCCGCCAAGGAAAGCTCCGGGACGCTCCCTTTGCCGTATTTTTCCGCGTTGTTGACCAAGTTGACCAGAGCCAATTCCAACAGCACCGGATCGGCCAAGACCTGTGCATCCGATCCCTCGTCCCAGCGCAATTGCAGGGGGCGAGGCCACCGTTCCACGAAAGTTTCCAGGAAAGGCCTGAGGAGCAGGCGTTGCCGCTCGATGGGCATCCGGCCTTGTTCGATTTGTTGGGCCTTGAGCAGGTGATCCAACAGCTGATTCATGCGCGCGCAATCGTTCAGGATCAATTCGAGGAACCGATGGCGATCCTCGGGGGTGGCTTCCCGTTGCACCATGGTCTGGGCGAACATCTGGATGGACGACATGGGCAGCTTCAGCTCATGCGTCATCATGTTCACGAAGTCTTTTTGCTGTTGCTTGAATCGCGATCCGCGCAGGTACACGATGAAGAACGCGGTGAGCACCACCAACACGATGGAGAAGAAGGTGATGCCTAGGGAAAGCACCGTCCAGCGGCCCGTGGCGGGCACGTTGGGGTTGCCGTGCGTCGAGATATACAGTTCGCGGATGGTATGGTAGTCCGAGATGATATAAACGTTCCAAAAGACGAGCAGGGTGATCACCATGCCCGCGGCGAGCACGAACACGACGATGGCGAGGATGGTTTTAAAGCTCATCGGGACATGAGATCCACCAGGGATCCCAGCAGGAAGGCCGCATCAAAACGCTGTTGGCCTTCTTCGCGGTGCTCCAGGGCCCAGTCGAGCGCGAGAGTCATGGGAATCACCTGCGGCTCTCCGCCCAGGACCAAGGCGGACAATTTGGACAAGCCCTCGGTCATGCTCACGGCAGTCGGCACGGGCGACGCCGGAAGGACGCCGGGCTGGGCGCAATTTTCCGCCGGAGAAGTGACGAGGTATTCCCGGCAGCTGGTGGGGCGGTGGGTGTGGATGGAGCAGCTTTCCTCTTCCAGGAAAGGGCAGGGAATTCCCAGCTTGAAATAATCGAGTCCCAGGGCCAGGACATCCTTGTCCGTGGCTCTTCCACCCAAGGACCGGTCGCCGAATCCTGCCGCGAAAAGCCGTCCCCGCGCTGCCGCGAAACGCTCCAAGACTGCGGATTTCCTCCCGGGGGGAAGCGCCGCCACGACATCGTAAAGCATCCAGGCTTCGGCCGGAGACACCGGTACGGCTTGCCGACAGCAGGCTCCGCAACCTTTCCGGCAGGAAACCTGGCGCCCCGCTTTTTCTTCTGAAGCTATGCTCATGGCGATGAGACGTTCATCCAAGGTCAGCGCGTTCCAAGCCAGTTCGGAGAGCCGCATCGAGCCGGCCGGAACAGCCAAGTTACCCCGTAACAGCCCGAAGCGGGTTTGTAATTCAATATGCAAGGATCGCGGGATTGGGCTGGAGTCTCCGGATCCTGTTGATTCCGATGTCGCCATATCTTGAAACCTACCAAATGACGGCGAAAAGCCAAATCGTTGTATTGATTGGAAATGCTTGGTTTGGGGTGCGCTAATAATTTTCCGCACGCGCTTGGACCCAGGATCGATTCCAAGTATATTGACTTGGCAAATGCTATGGAAATCCGGCCTCTTATGGGCCATGTCCTTGGCTCTTTTCGCAGGCTGCGATCTTTTTTCCACCCGCGAAATCCTTTCCAGACCCTCCGATATTCATTCCTTTGCAACCCTGCTAAAGGTCGGTGACAGTGCGGTTTTTTCCGCCGTGGAAACCTTGCGAGACAGCGCCGGCAAGGCGGGCCTAACTTTATCCAGGCGACGCATCGCTTTTACCTTGTTGTCCGATTCCACCGTCGGCGCCGATACCTTGAAATTAGTCGCTATCCGGATCACGGAGGATCCCTCGGGGGCCGTGCTGGAAACGGGGACGCGGCAATTGCTATTCGCTTTCGATGGCGTTTGGTTGAACGGCGTTATCGGCGGAGGCGGGGCGCGGTATTTTCCGCTCAAGGCGGCCGCGGGCGACAGCCTGACGCAACTAGCCCTGCCCGCCGTTTTCTCGGAAGGTTGGGCGACGCGCCAATCCATGGGGGCGCTGAAGGTAAACCGCGCCTTGCAAGGCGTCGACACCTTGGGCTTTCACGGCCACTCCGAGGCTACCTGGACCATTGTGGAAACGGTGATGGACGCTGATACGGCTCTGGCCGTGGGAACCTATTGGTACGGCGTTTCCGGACTCTTGCGATGCGACCAGGACTGGTCCGGTTTCGCCTGGCGCGCGGCCGACGGCTCGACTCCCGGAAAAGCGTCGCTTCACCGCCAAGTGACTAGGTTGTGAGCCATGGGTGATGTCGTGCTCCAATGCGAAGGCTTGGAATTGGATTACGGGCAGGGCGCCAAAGTCGGTCCTTTGACGCTGGCCATTCCGGCCGGCTCCTGCGTGGCCTTGGTCGGCGAAAACGGGGCGGGCAAATCCTCGCTCATCCACATGGCCCTGGGATTGCGCATCCCCACGCGCGGCCGCATCGCATTGAACGGCGGAGACCCGGGAAAGCCGTCCTCCCGCCGGGGGGTGGGATACTTGCAGGAAGCCGTGGATTTTCCCGATCGGTCCCGGTCCCGCGACTTAATCGGCTTGCACTCCCGGCTGGCCGGCCTCCAGGGTAACCTGAATAATACGTACCTGGAAAGTTACCTGGACGGATTCGGCCTGGAGCTTTCCGATAAGCCGTTGCGCGCCTATTCCAAAGGGATGAAGCAACGCCTGGGCCTGGCCATCGCCATGCTGGATTGCGGCCGCATGCTTATTTTGGATGAGCCCAACAGCGGCCTGGATCCGGTGGGAATCGCCATTTTGCGCGCCAAGCTGGACACGCTGAAGTCCCAAGGGACAACGCTTTTGATCTCGACCCATCGTTTGGCGGAGGTCATGCATTTGGCCGACCAGGTTCTGGTTCTTCATCGTGGCAAGGTCGCTGGGACCAGTCCCATGGCCGAGTTTCCCGATTTCGCGTCCTTCGAACGGTACTTCCTGGATCGAGTCCGATGAACGCGAAACGATTCGGTCGCTTTTTAGCCTTGCTTAAATTCGAATGGGGCCCGCTCCTGAAAGGACCGTTGCCTTGGGGTGCGGCCGGCGGCCTTATTTTTCTCGTCGTCCCCATCAGGTTCCTTTTCTCCGAAGGGTTTTCCCAAAACGGCCAAACCGTCGCCCTGGCCTTGCGGCTCAATTACGTATTGGCCATCGGCTACTCGGCCATCGTCTTTCTTACCACGCTTTTCACCTTGTCCCTTTGCCTCGAACGGACGGGCGCGCATTATCTCCGCAATAACGATCTGCTGATCCTCGCGCGCGAAGTCGGGCGCAGCGAGTTTTACCTCTCGAAAATTTTTTGCGTCTTGGCGCCTGCGGCGGTGTATGGCTTTGCGGCCCTGCTCCTGTTCTGGGAAGAACTCTACCGCCTCGCGGGCGTGAACCTGTCGCATGTTTTCCTGCTCATTTTTCCGCTGACTCTCAGCATGGCGTGCCTCATTGCCATGTATTTTCTGGCCCGGAATTTTTTTGGCAACTTCATGATTTTTTTCCTGAGCTTGCTCCTCTTGCCGGTGATCTATTTCGGCGATCTCTGGCACTACTACGGCGGTATTTTCCGGGCGGGCGCTTCCGGGATGTCGGTACTGGATTGGCTTCCCCAATTCGGAGGCATCCATGCGTATTCCCTGGGAATGGTGGGAGACGTTTTCCTGCGTGAAACCGCTTGGCAAGCGGTCGTCAATCTTGTCCTGTGGACGCTTATGAGCGTGTCGGGAGGATTAATCCTGTTCCGGCGCAAACGGTTTTAACGGAATCCGGGACTAAGGCCCTTTCGGAACTTTCGGCCTCGCTTCATCCCTTGGACGACGGAGAACCGATCTTCATTTCCGAATCAATGCCGTTTAGATAAATGTTTTGCCGATCAGTCGAGTAGTTCAGGAATTTGTAATACAGTTTCCCTCCGCTCAAATCACCTGATCTTATCGAGACCTGGCTGATGTCTCCGAAGCTTTGAAACCTTAAAATGGCGCCATTGGGATCAAAAATGACGATCATATTGGCGGGCAAATTCATGGTCGATTCCCCGCGCGAGCTGACGTTGCTGCGTTTGCGGTGCGCGTCCACGACCAAGTCCACGTAGCTGAACTCGCGGTCTTGCACCGCCTTTTCTCCGTCGCGATCGGCAGCCCAGTTGAATCCGCGGCCGGGAGACCAGCGGGATGGGGTCACGTAGCTTAAGAAGTTGTAATAGGTGCTGAAAGATCCCAAGGCCACCTGCGAGACGAAATTTTTTAAATCGTCCTGGCAAGTACGTCCGCCCGGCGAAGCGAAAGTGTAGGCGCTTTGGTTGGATCGCTCTTGCAGCGACATTTTAGAGAAATCCACCGAACCTTCCTGCACGGTGAATTTTTGCACCAGAGCCAAGGTGTCGGAGAATTTTTGCTTATCCACTTTGAGTTTGTTGACGCCCGATCGAACGTAGCTGGTTTTCAAAAAACCGGCCTGGGTGGAAAGGGCTTTTTTGGAGTCGTCGTCCAGTTCCACGGAGGTTTCACCCTTGAAGGTGAAAGTCTTCAGGGCCGAAAGCGTTTGCGAGAATTTTTCCTTTTGTTCTTCTTCCGATTTGCGCTGTTCGGCTTTCAGCGCTTCCAATCGCTCTTGTTCCTTGCGGGTGTCCTCGGCCTGCGCCAATGCTTGGGACTGTTGGCTTTCCGCCAGCTGATGCGCCATCGTGCATTTTTCCCGCAGGTTCGCGGCAAATGATTTCCACAGTCCCAGGCGTTGCTCGATCGGTGCCAGGGTCGCTTCGCTTCTTTCTTTCAAGGAAGCCTCGATTTTTTCCTCTACTTCCAAGCTGAACTCCACTTTCTGCTTACGGGCGTATTCCAGCAAATCGCTGAAAAGCATGTCCGTATTCAGAACCTCCAGCAGCCCGGAAAGATTTTCGCGCAATTTGATCTTGTCCATATCGAATTTCCGGGAGAGATTCGCCAATTGATTGTCGGTTTGCACGGGGTTTGCCTGGAGTTCCCGCGTCCAATAATCCAGTTGCAGCGAGTAATCGTCATACATTGCCTCCATTTTGGCGAAGTCATGGGAGCGCAGATGTTCCTCCACTCGCCTTCCCAAAAAATCCTGGGCATAGGCGAAAAGTAAACCCGTCTGGGCGGCCCGGAAATCCCGATCCAAGGCCGATACCGAGTTCTGGAAACTGGTTTTGGGCCGCAGCGATCCGCCCTCGTACGGCATCAAGGATCTTTGAAACGCCAGCTTGGCGTCCGGATCCCACGGCTTCCCCGCTTGTTTGAATCGCCCGTCGATATGCGCAACCACGGTCGCGACGTACAATTCACGAATCAACTTGTCCGTATCCGCCCGGCGCGACAATAATTCCTCGACGTCCCTGGAAATAGGATCCAAATCCGCGTAGACCGAGGCGTCGATGGCTTTTCCGCTTTGACTTGCCTGCGAACGGAGGCGATCGACCTTGGCCCGGACCACGATCAGTCTTTTCTCCCATTCCGGGAACGAATACTTATTCCCGACCTCTTTCAGGTAATCCTTAAGGAAGGCTTTGGCTTGGACCGCATCGTCGGCATGCACGCGTGACGGCGTTAATAATAGGGCGGACGCAAGGCACATGGCCATGGGAAAGCGTAGGCGCATCCAGTGATTACTCCTTTTAAAGTCTTAGGAACCGTCCGACCCTGGTAGATAAAAATATCTCCAGGCGGCGACAATTGCTGGCCGCGTCCGGCCCGGAAGAATGGAAATTCGGGAGGAGAATTACTCGTTCGAAAGAAATTTTCGCGCTAGTTGGGCATTTACCCCGGCGCCGTGAACCTGAACCAAAAGAAAGTACACGCCTGGTGATAATCGCGCCCGGGTACCCGCAAAGTCCGCCTCATAGTCAAAATGATAGGTGCCGGCGGCCAAGGGGCCGAACTTAGCCGTCCCCAGATTGCGGCCGCCCAAGGAGTATAACGTCGCCTGAACAGAGGCCCTGGACGGCAAGCTCACACGGAGCGAAAACCCATGCACGCGCGTCGCGATTTTGCAATCCAAGCCGGGAGCGACGGAGGAAAGGTCTTGCAAGTCACCGATTTTTGCGAGCTGGGAGGAGGGGCCTGAGTATATCAGCAAGGTGTCTTGCGGCAATCCGGATGTCGGGATGGGCTCATTCGCCGAAAGGTTGTACTTCATGGAACGCAATTTGGATACGGCCCAGATTTCGTAACCGGCGGGTATTTCCGATCGGGTTAAAGCGATGTTGGATTCCCCGGTACCGCCCATTGCGACTTTCCAGCGTAGGACCTCGTCGAAACGGAAATGAATCCAATCCGATCCCAACGCATGCCCGTCCCGGATGGCCATTATATTCGGCCGATCCGAAGGAGACGGTAGAGCCGCCTCGTCTTCCATGCCTACGGCATCCGACGCCGATGCTGCCGCTCCGAGATTGATCTGGCTGCGTGTTCCCGACCCGAGCGAAAACAAGATTTCTCCGGCGGCGCTCCCCCCGGTCTTTTTCAGGCCGGTTTCCGGGGGCGGCTGGGAGGAGAGGTATATCGTGGTATCGTTATAATTATTGTAGACGAAATACCCTTTCCACGGCTCAAGGAAATCGCTGGCTACGTAGCCCGTGTCCCGGGTGGAGTAGCCCCATAAACCTTTGACCGGCGAGTTTCGGTACGCTTCCGCGTTCGCATGGCTGACTTTCCAATACAAGCTATCCAAGCTTGGATTGGCTATTTGGTTCCATCCATGCTTCAGTTGCACCGCGAATTGTTTGGGTCCGTGCGGTTTGGTTTTTGCCCGAGGCAATGTGAGCCCGGAGAACCTCGCATGGGAGGCGACCCAATAGGACTGGCCGGGAACCAAGGCCGTACTTGGGCTCATGGATGCGTATTTCTTGTCGGCGTCCGACCATACCATTCCGGTGAGGGTAACGCCCGATTGCGTGCGCGCCAAATCCTCCAGGGTAAGCGGAGGATCCAAATCCAAGGGTAAGCTGATTAAATCATACGGATAAGCGGGGTTTTGGTTGATCCCCCAGGCTGCCGGACCAGCCAGCCCCACGATAATTTGGGAGAGCGACAAGAAGCTATTCGGATCCGAGGGACAAAAGGAGGTGTTTACGTAATCGCTTACCGAAATGCGCAGGTTAAGCGGTTTCAAGGATTCTGGTTTCCGCTGCAGTTTGACGGAAATCATGGCGGGCGAATTGATTTTTTGCCGGCTTCGGTTTTGCGTTGAATCGTCGTTGCGCTTTAGGTCAAAGATCAAATTGGTCACATTATCGGAAATGGAAAATCTGACGTTCGTGGAATCCGTAGCGTCGATGAATTCTTCCTGATAAGTGATTACCGGGGGACTGACGTCGATGCCCATGAAATAATTGCCCGACTTCGGCAACGTCGCCGTATCAGCCCCCGAGAGATAGTAGACCTTGCCGTTTCCATCGACTGTGTAGAGCGAGCGGTTGTCCGATTGCGCGCGCGAGAAGGATAATGCCGGGAAAGGCGGCGGAGGATAATACGATTGCGTGTCGGAAAGTGAAAGGGATATGGAGTATTGGACTCCGTCGAATCCTTTCAGGTTCAAGGAATCGGCGCTGGATAGGCGGATATGCACAATCGCGCTTTGTCCATCCGGGTTGGTGATGGTATAACCGCCCACCATGTAATAGACGCAGCCGGGGCGCAAGTTCGTATCGAGCGTGCCGAAAATCGTATAGTCCTCTTCATGGATCGGGCTGTACGCGCTTCCGGCCACCGCCACGGCTTTTAGTTTGGTGTCGGTCCTGATCAATATGGAATCCCCGTTCGCTATGACATGGGAATTGGCGTTTTCCGGCCCCGGGTCGGTGTTGTCCACCGTGTAATAGAGAACCACCCGTTTGGAGGTTGAGCTGATGGTAGCGTGTTTCGCGGACGCGAAATGCCCGCCGATGGGACTAATGCCGGGCTGAAGGGGCGTCAGCGTGTAGGTCGTGACCATAATGTTGCTGGGCTCGAATCCGGTCATTATGGCTATGGCATGGAAAGTCGTGGTGGTGTCGATTAGGAAAGGCCCCGAATATTTCTCGCTCGAGGCGCTGGGTGTAGCGCCATTGCGCGTGAAATAAATATCCGCGCCCGGCGTTGAGACGAAGGAAATCCGCAACGTGTCCGGAAAAAAGCTGCCGATGGCGGATGACGAGGAGTTCGGCGTGGCCAAGAGGCCGTTTTTTTTCGTATAGCTGAAATTGTAAACCGGGCTGGGAATGCCGTCCTGCACGGCTAGGGCGGAGATGGTGGTTGTTTTGGATATGAGCAAGCCGCCGGAGGGCCATTTCAAGGAATTAGTGTCCGCAATAGCGCCGTCCAAGGTGTAATGGATGATCGCCGTGCCCGGCAATACGGAGAGGTTGACGGTGAACGGGGAATCGAAAATGATTCCGGAAACGGGCGTCGAGGTGATGGGTCCGGGAACCAGCCGGTACGCGAAGGACGAGACATCGCTTTTAATGAAACCGGAGCGAGTCGCGATGGCCTTGACCGTTGCGCTCGCCGCGAGGGTGAACCCCGGCGACACGTACAGTTGACCGGGATTCACAGTATCGGGCGTCGACCCGTTCGTGGTAAAATAAATCTTGACGCTGTCGGTGGGGGACGCCAAGGCGATGCGCTGGGCTTGGGAAATGTCCCCGCCTCCGGGCGAGGCTACCGGCGCCTGTATCTTGGCGGGCGGAGTTGCCTGCGTATAAAGCTTGATTGCGGTATCGCTGTTTTCCATCCCGGATTTTTTGGCGAAGGCGATCACGGTGGTGGTCTGGGAAATGGAAAACGGACCGGCATAATGGTTGGCGGGATTTACGATCGGATCGCTTCCGTCCAGGGTATAATAAATATCCGCGTCGGTTGGATTGGGCTGAATCGTACACAAAAATTCGGCCGCGAAATTGGATGCGCCGGGAGTGATGGTCGGCCGGGCGACCTTTCCGGGTTTGGTATAGTTGTAAAAGTTGCTGGAGGGGTCGCTGTTGCGCTTTCCACTCAAATGCGCCATGGCCTTCAGGGTCACCGTGGTGTCGATGAGCAGGGAATCTCCCGGATTGTAAACGCTGTCCGACTGGGTCGGATCCTTGCCGGTGCGGGTATAGTAGATGGTTGTTCCCGGAACCGCATCGGAGAGCGTCACCTTGAATGGGAAAGAAAAACCGGTTCCACCAATCGAAGGGGTAGGTGGGGGCAGTTTGGGCAATTGAACCGTGAGCCTTACCGTATCGCTCATTGCGAACGTGCTGGGCCTAAGCGTGTCCGAATAAAGGTTCGTGACGCGGACGCGATATAGGCCGCCGTCGCCGATAGCCGTGGAGTTGATGGTGAAATTGGAGTCGGAGACGTTGCCCGGAGTCAATGCTTTGGTCCCTTTGAACCACTGGTATTTGAGCGGACCGAATCCAGTGGCGCGAACGACAAAGGTTGCGGGATTCCCTTCCACAACCGTGGTCAACTTATTCGGCGGTTGGGTGATTACGATAGGAGCGGACACCTTGAGCACGCAGACTTTACTGGTCGCGTCCGGGCCAACCCCGTTCTTGACGATAACGCGGTAATTTCCGGCGGACGCCGTGGTCACGCTATCGATGCTATATGTCGGAGAATTTGTTCCGAGGTTGGTGAAGGCCGCCGTCCCCGCCGCGTACTGCCATTGATACGAAACCGCAGGCGCGCCAATGGCGGTAACCTGCAGGTTCGCGGCGTTTTTATACCCTACGAACGAGCTATCCTGCAGGTCGGCGGTGATTTTCGGATCGGTGGTGATGGTAAACACCAAGGTGCGGGTATCGGTGCCGGCGCTGTTGGATGCAGAAAGGCCCACGTTAAAGGTCCCCGCTGAGGACGGGGCCGCCACGATGGAGGCGCCCGAAAGGATGAGTCCGGGAGGGAGACCCGTCGCCGCGAAAGTGATAGGCGCCGTTCCCGTGGCCGTAATCGTATACATAAGGTTGCTGCCGGTTTTTCCCGTCGCGGTAAGTGCGCTGGTTATCGTCGGTTTTACCGCAGAGTCGCTGACCGTGATGTTGAGCGTTTTCGTGTCGGTGCTTAACAAGTTGGCGGCGTTTAAGCTGATGGGGAAGGGTCCCGCCGCGGTCGGAGTGCCGGTCAAAAGTCCGGAGCTTGCCGTGAACGTCAACCAGGCGGGAAGCGCTCCGGTCGAAAGCGTGGGAGCTGGGGATCCCGATGCCGTGATGGTGTAGGTGAATGATTTTTTGGTTGTCGCGGCGGCCACTAACGGACTGGTGATGGCGGGCCGCGAGGCGACCGTCACGTTGATTTTTGCCGTGGTGGAGACCGGAGGACTTCCGGCGTCCGTGACTTTTAAACTCAGGGCATACACGCCCGTAGTCGAAAAGGCCGCCGTGGGCGTTAGTGTATTTGTAGGCGTGACGGTAACGCCGGTCGGGCCCGTCCAAGCGTAGGTCATGGCCGTGCCTTCGGGATCCGATGCCGTGCCTTTCAAGATTAACGTGCTTGGAAAAGTTAGGATGGTGTCTTTACCGGCGGAAACGACAGGCGGCAAGTTTGCATCCACCGTGACGGTGATCAATTCCGATACTCCCACCCCGCCGGCATCGTCAGTGGCCTTAGCTTGGATTGACACGGGCCCTGCCACGGAATCGTTCCAAGGAGCCAGGTACGGCGCGGTGGCATCCGACCCGAATAAACTCCCATTCAAGTAAAACTCGACTTTGGCAATGGTTCCGTCGCTGTCGATCGCCGTAGCCATCAAGGTATCGTTCAAATGGGGAAGGTAGAAGGCCGCGCCTTTTGCGGGCCGCGTCAAGGTCACTTTCGGGAGCTTGTTGGAATGCACCGTGATAGTATCCACGCCGGAAACTCCGGTCGCCTGAATCGGGGTATTGTTGTCGTAGGCCTTGGCCTGAATGGCGTAGGTACCGTTAGGCACGGCGCTCCAATCGTAAGTGTAAGGCGGGGTGAGGGACGTTCCGAGTAAAGTGTCGTTCTTGTAAAACTCCACTTTCGTGATGCCGCCGCCCACGGCGTCGCCGTCGGTAGCCGTGGCGGTCAGGGTAATCTTGGAGCCGGTCAAAAAAGAACTTCCGTTCGTCGGCACGATGAGGGTGGCAATGGGCGCTTGATTGAGGGGCGTCAAGGTAACGGCGACATTCGGACTGGTTCTGCTGAGTAGTAAATCGTCCGTGGCCACGGCTCGTATCAAGTAACTCCCCGTTCCCGTTGCCGCTGCGGGTGACCAGCTTAACGGAAAGTTTGGAGCGGTGGTCGAGGTTCCCAGCGATACCCAACTGCCGCCGGGATTCGCGGCCCGGGAATACGAAACTTGCGATACCGATCCCAAGGCGTCGCTTACGTTGGACGCCAGCGTAACGGTGTCACCTAGGCGAATTATTTGCGAGGCTATAGGCGAGGTCAGTGAAACCGTGAAAGTATTCTTGGTAAACGTCATGGACGTATCGCCAGAGGCGAGGGAATCCAGGCCAAAGGCTTCGGCGCGAATGGTCGTCGTGGCAGTCAAATGGATCGGCGTGCCGTCATAACGGGTCGCCGCACTGGTATCAAAATGGATCGAGGTCGCGTTCGAATCGTAAAAGATGTCGTATCCCACGTCGATCAGGGACACATCCAGAGAGTCGAGAAAAACTTGGGCTTTCGGGGAACTCGTGGGCTTGGAAGCAACCAATACGGAAGGAGGGATGCCTCCCGAGCTTCCTGACGCGTTGGACAGAAAGAGCGCGGCGCTACAGAGCGAAACTAGGGCAGACGACAAAATTGAGTTCAAACTTTGAGACTATTCCTGAAAAAATATCGCGTTAGCAGATCCACGTATTGGACGAAATTTCGTCCATACTGGAAACCTGACCCCCAAAAAACTAGCGCGAACTAACGAAGGAAATATATATGAATCCTTAGCCGATTCCTATTTTTGGATTGATCGGAACGGTGGAAGTCAATTATGACTAGGGCTGACGGGCAATTGTTTAAAATCCGGTTGGAAACGAAGCGACTGTTCCGTTTGGATAGTTTTTGGAGAGTATCGGCCTACTCAGTATTTATTGAGGCTGGATTTTTTTGTGTTTACCATACGGATTTTAGCGAGTATCGCCTTTCAGTTCCCTCGATGGAAATGCGCAGATCCAGGATCCCAATTTGACCCGGGTGGACCCGGCCCATGGTTAGGAAATAATGCCCTACCCCTAGTTTGTACGATTTGATCTCAGCCAAAACGCGTCCGTCAACGGCCAACAGGCGGGCGTTTAGCTGGGCATTCCCGGGTAAATCGAGGCGGAGAGAAGCAATCGCCGACTTCACTTCCAACCCAAAGGCGAAGTTGGGCGGGGAGGCGGAAGTCCTCGTCCACTCCCGCATGGCGGATAACTTGGCGAGCGGTCCGACCAATATCGTCAAGGTGTCCCCCCCGAGGCCCGAAGCGGGAATTCCGTGACCTTCGGTCAGATCGAATTTCAGCCCTCGCTTCTCGGCAATGGCCCACGCTTGATATCCTGCGGGCAAATTCGCCGCTGCAAGCCTTAACAGCTGAGTCGTCGCGGGTGCGGCGCTTGGTAAGCTTGGTAAAGGATCTCGACCCGGATCGGAAATCACGATTTGCCACCGGGCGACTTCTCCCGGCGTGAACTTCACGATGTCCGTGCCCAACCGCCTTTGACCACGTTGCGACCAAGCCTGACGACCGGGACGCAAAGCCGGAAGCATGGGCTCATCCTCGCGGCCGAAACCGTCCTCGGCCCATGGGGCTGCGGACAGCTCCAGTGGGCTCGCCCGCCCAAAATCAAGGGAAAGACTCAATCCCGATACGTCGGCCGAAGCTTTCGGCGCCGCCGGCGTGTGAGACGAGGACCACAATGTGATCGTCGTATCGGCATCGCCGGATTTATACACGAAATATCCCTTCCATGGGTCCAGCGAATCCGTGGTTACGTATTCTCCAAGGCGGGAATCGAAGGCATGCAGTCCCTTTACCGCGGACTTCAAGACGCTGCCGTCGCTTTTCGAGAAAGGCCAGTACATTTTTTCCAGGGAGGGATCGGTGATCATATTCCACCCTTTGCGCAGGGTGATTTTGAAATCGCCATTGGAATCCGATTCCGCCGCCATGAAAGGGGTCATTTCCAGAGAGGCTAAGGGTTTGGTGGAGCCCAGCCAAAAGCCCATTCCCGGGCGTATCGAGGAGTCGCCGACCAAGTCCGCGTAAGTGACCGAGTCCTTGATCACACGGCCGAAAATTTCGGAACCTGAATTGTTTTTGACGAGTTGATCCCAAGTCATCGGATTTTTTGGGGAAACCGGGAAACCGGCCAAATCCCAGGGGTAGTCGGACTTTCCCACCGTGAGGACAGGCGGAACGGATAATTTCGCCCACGCCTGCGGCGCGGAAATCTTTCCCAGCGGATCGGCGGGAAGCCGCGCGGTATTGAACCCGTCCAAGGCGGTGGTACGGAACCACAGTGGTTTGAGTGTAGCTGCGGGATTCATGATGCCTATCGAGTAGGTTCCTCCGGCGTCGGGGCGGACCAGCAGTTTTCCGTTAGGGATGCCGGGGCTTTCAAGGTAACATGTAGGTGACAGTACGTTGTCGGTTACCTTGAGGACCAAAAGGGTGGAGTCTCCTTCCCGCGCTGTTTGGGAAACCAAGGTGATGACCGGAGGCTGGGTATCGATGCCGACGAAATAGTCCCCCGGTGACGTGATTTCCACGCGCGCGACCGTCGATACCAACTGCACGCCTCCCGTGACGAGTTTATACAGCGCCGCCGATGAATCCTGCGGCTTTGTGAAAACGACCTTGAGTTGTTGGCCGGGTTGCTTCGTCTTGAGGGAAATGGCCTTTTCCGCGTTCTTGAATCCCACCAGTCCGGTCGTTGCGAAGAGTTTCGCGGTTATGGGGGTGGACGATTCGTTGAAGAAGGAAAAATTGTCCGTCAGGGCGAGCGCTGTGCCGCCCGCCAGGGAATCCGCATTGGCGTGATGGTAAATATCAAAAGATGCATACAGTATGTCGCTCATCCTCTCCGTGGTCCCCGCTCCCGTAATCGTTACGGCGCAAATATTGGTCGATGCGTCCAGCTTGACGGGCTGGCCGGAGTTATAGCGCGTCGCGGAATCCAGGTTGAAATGATCCCCGCGCCTCCAATAGATGACCCCTCCCGTTGTCGAGGTGTGGAATTGGATGAAGACCGAGTCCTGGAAGGACTGCGTCGGAGCCGGATCGACCGTGGGTTTGGATGGAAGCAAGGTGTAGGTTTCGCTTTGCATGGCGCTGGTATCCAGTTTGCCCCTGGTCGGGAATGCGATGGCGTTTATCGTTTGGCTCGCGTCGATGCGGATGCTGTCTGGCGAAACCGGGCTTTTGCCGGTCGGAACTTGCCCATCGGTGGTGTAGTGGATTTGCGCATTGGTGTCCGTCGTCGATAATTTAATCCACAGTGTATCGTGGAAATCGCCTCCGGGCGGGGAAATGGTCGGAGTGGATAATTTCACGACCACGTCCGTTTTGGTATAGGTGGCGTGGACTGAAGGGCTCATCACGCTCCTTTTCACCGCGGCGGCGGTCAAGACCGTCGCCCCGGCGCTTTGAATGGTCACGGTGCTGGGATTCGCGATGGAGGGCGATTTGAGGGTAGGCTCGGAGCCGTCCAGGGTATAAACAATTAGGCACGCTTTACAGGGAGCGGAAAGGTTTATCTGAATGCTGTCCACGAATTGACGGGAGGTTTTATCGACGGTGGGTTGGGTCAGCCGCAATGGATAAACCAAGGTCAAAGTGCCGCTCTTGACGGGAGTCCGAAAGGCGACGGCCTTGAGCGTCACGCTGTCCGTCAAGGTAATTGCCCCTGTCGCCAGGCTGCTGGAGGCGGTGGGTTCGCTTCCATCCAATGTGTAGCGAACCACGGCTTCCGTGGTGGCTGAGGTCAGGGTGAGCGAGGTCAGGTCGTAAAACGGGCCCTGGGGTAGGCTGGAGGTGGGGGCTTGAACCGGCGGGTAGTAAACATAATATTCGGTCATGATCGGACTGGGGCCCATCGATGAACTCGTGGCCTGCGCCCGCAACGTGACCGTATCCCCGAAATTTTTCCCTGTGATGACGATGGAATCGGCGGGGGCGATGTATGCCGTACTGTCCAGCGGCGCTTTGGGATCCACGGTATACCGAATCACGGCGGCTGCGGGCGTCGTCGACAATTTGATTCCCAGAGTCTTGGTGGAAAAACTTTTCCCGGCCGGAGTCGCGACGGGCTTGGGCAGTTGCGCCGACAAGGTCAATTTGGCCGAAAAGGGATCGCTATCGTCATAACCGGAAATGCGCGTGATGGCGTTCAAGGTCGCAGTGGATTTTTGCGCGATAGGATTGGAATATGTCAGACCGCTCACCGCAGGAGAAGTGCCATCCAAGGTATACAGGATTTGGGACGCTGCGCTGGTCGTGGGTGAAACCACCGATAAGGAACAGTTAATGCTCGGAAAAAAATTCAGGGAACCAGCCGGATAGAGGTTTCCGGTTGGACTCAGTCGGAGCGTGGGCGCGGGCGCTTTGGCGCGAACGAATCTTACGGAAATTTCCGAGCTGTAGTTTCCGGCGCGCGTGCTGACCGCCCTGAGCGTGCATGTGCTGCTGATGGTGATTGTTGTTCCGGAACGATATTGGAGTGCTCCGGATTGCGTCGGCGTTGATCCATCGAGGGTATAATAAATAGTGGTGTTGGTGGGAACGGATGAGAAGGATGCGCTGACGGAACCCACGAATCCGGAATCCCCATTCGGAACCGGCACGGGCTCCGAAACGGCAAACGGTCCGCCGCCTCCTTGCGCATGCGCGCCAATCACCAAAAGCAAAATCAGGGCGATGGCATTGCGCAGTCCCCACCGTCCAAAAACTCTCATAGCTGGTAACTCTTCCCGGTGAAGACGGAATATCTCAGGCCAATGATTCCGGCCGGACAGCCTTCCCCGCAAATCCATTTATTAAAATAAGGCGAAACGCGGCATTGTCTATCCGGTTTCTGATGCCTTGTCAGGTACAAATTATCCCCGCATTGGGGTTTTGCGGATCGATTTGATGAAAAAGGGTATTTTGAATCCCGTCATTTAGGATTCCCAGAGTCATTTCGGCCGTTGCCGTATGGGAAATTGTCAATTAGTAATCAATTTTCACCGTCGAGCGAGGATTTTAATCATGACCATTGCAACCGGCAGCGACGAAACTCGGATTTGGATTTTTGGAAGTTCACGCCCATTGGACGGACAGAATCCCATTTTGCAGGAGCGGCTCAATACTTTTTTTTCGCAGTGGCAATCGCATGGTGAACCGGTGTCGGGAAAATGGCGCATCCTCGATGATGCCTTCCTGGTGGTCCTGCGCGAACCGGACGGCGCCCAGGTTTCCGGATGCAGCATCGATTCCATGGTCAATCAGATCAAGCAATTGGAATCGGAGCTTGGCCTTTCCCTATTGGATTCCAGTCGGATTTTTTACCGTCGCGACGGGGCGATTGTGTCCGCCTCGCGTGCGGAGTTCAAGGAACTGGCCGCCGCCGGCGTCATCACTCCGGATACGGAGGTGTGCGATACCACCGTCTCGCGTCTATCCGATTTGAAGCCCGGCGGTTTCTATAAAGGAGTCAAGGACAGCTGGCATCAACGCCTGTATGATCAAGCCGTAAGGGCCCGTTAAGAAATAACCGAATCAGTTCAACACCCTGTTAAATCCTCAGCGCGCTGATACCCAAGGGACCGCGTCCGCGGCCCAAACCGGGATTTTCCGTGATGCTTTGGCGCACAAAGGCGCGCGCGTGTTCCACCGCTTCTGGGAGGGAACGGCCCCAGGCGAGATTCGCGGCCAGGGACGAAGCCAATACGCAACCGGTTCCATGCGTGTGGGGCGTCTCCAAGCGCGGCGCCGTGAAACTTTTGATCACCCCCTGATGCAACAGGAAATCGACGGGGTCGCCGGGGAAATGCCCGCCCTTTAGCAGGATGGCGAAAGGCATCTCGCGCCCGAAAGCCAGGAGATGCGCGGCGGCATTGGCCGGCGTGGTGGATTTGCCCGACAGCAAGTCGAACTCGGGGACATTGGGAGTGATGACCGTGGCTTTAGGCAAAACCCTTTCCAGGAAATCGCCTAATCCGCGCATATCGAAAAGTCCGGCCCCGGAGGTGGATTGGATAACCGTATCGACGACGACGGGAACCTTGGCCAGCCTCGGCTGGGACAGAATGCGGACTACCGCTTGCAGCATTTGCCGGCTTCCCAAGGCGCCGATTTTGATCACGTCGGGGAAAATATCCGTGAGCAGGGCGTCGACCTGTTCTTCCAGAAACGCCGGATCCATGGTTTTGACCTTGAACACGCCCAGGGTGTTTTGCACCGTCAACAGGGTCGGCACGGCCATTCCGTAAACACCGTGGCCATGAAAGGTTTTGAGATCCGCTTCCAGCCCTGCGCCGCCGCTGGGATCGGACCCGGAAATGGCAAGGGCGACCTTGGTTCTGACGGGCTTTGCGGCCTGGGATACCACAGGGGGTTCGCTCCGGCGCGAATCGAAGGATGATGGCTTTTGCGCGTCTCGGTTTTCCAAGCTGCAAAAAGTAGCTATTCGACGGGTTGATTCATTCAGCCGAGGGAGTTGAGCAAGGTGCCGACCGTCCCTCCGGAGAGCGAGGCGTTCGCGTAAACCGGCGCGGCAGGAATCGGCGACGCGCTGTTTTGACCGGCGAAGAAATCCTTTTGATACACGTAAGGGTCGGGTTGGTAAGTGAATCCGTCCGCGGCCAATATCGAATCCAACGGCGAAGCGGAAGGGCTCGCAGTGGGGCTGGTGGACGCCGGGGCGGTTCCGCCGGTGGTGTTGTTTGTGGGATTATTGTTCACCGCTGCCGCCCCTACGGCCGCGGTCGACGCGGCGGAAGACGGCGCCAGGGTCGGGACGGGATTCGAATAATCTTTTTGTGAATTATCGATGCCGAGGGAAATGTCGGCCAACTCGAAAGCCGTTCGGCCTCCGCTCAAAAGTCCCATGCTCTGTTTTCCAATCGCGGTGTACAAGTCCGAATTTAAGCCGGCACCGAAGGATGAGGATTGTTGCAGCGAGGAAATCAGCATGGTGTCGATGGACGTTTGTGCTTGGACGTTCGGCGCTAAACCCGGAATGCCTTGACTGGCCGGTGTCGCACCGGTCGGTGAAGCACCGGTGGAGCCGACGCCGGAAACGGGGGAGCCATTGGAATAACCGGAAGGCAGGGACGGAAACCCAAAACTCGCAATAGTCATATCTCGCGCCTCATACCTAGTTATCGGCAGATTACGGCCGTACTTTAAGTTGCGCTGGAAGTTTTGGTTTCAATCGGGAATGTAGCGGCTGGCCCAGGCGCGGACTTCCTTGCCGTTGAGGATGTGGAACTTCCGCAATCGCCGGAGCGTTTCGGCGCTGAATCCGGCCATCGGCACCCAAATCAAACGCTTTTTGAAGCGGGCGGCCATGCGCCGGAGACGGAGTCCGGGCTTGGTTTGACTTACGTAAGCGACCGTGCGTTCACGGGTATTGAGCAGCGCGCCATATACCAATTGTTCGGCCAAGTTGCGGAAGTCGTATTCCTCGGCGGGCAGATCGAAAATGTTCTCCACGTGTCGAGGCGGGAATAGCAGGCTCAGTCCGCCATACTCCGATTCCGAGATTCCGGGGCCGATGAGTTTCGCCATCGGATCGGTCGCGTAAAAAGTCAGCGTGCTTTCTTCCTCATGCTCGGCGTACCAAGTGGTATGGGACGGATAGCGCTCGTCATGGTCGGAATCGAAGATAATCACCACCGTGTCGGCCTGTCCGCGCGCGGGCGGGTTTTCGCGCACATGGATTTCCCCCGTCGACCAATGACGCAGGGTCTCGCGCATGTCGATCCCGTCTTTCAGCGAGGTCGTTAATTTTTCCGTGCGCGCGAAAGCTTGTACGTCGATATCCCGGGATCGGCGGCGGACCGCGCGGTTGAATCCTTCAATCCGATCGTCCTCGGGCGTATGCGAACACATCCCCCGCGCATCCCACGCGTAACGGTAACGCCGCTGTTGCTCGCGATTGGGTTCCCGCTTGATGTGCAGCGTGCGCCAGATCTTGGGTTCGTCTTCCAGCATGTTGAAGGCCGTCGCTGGACCTTCCTCGCTCGGCTCCGCGATTTGCTCGCGTCCGATTTCCAGCATTTGATCGTCGGCCAGCAGCGGATCGAAGAAGGGATAATATTTTCCCGATTCCAGGACTTTGGCCGCGAAGGCGTTTCCGAACACGCCTTTGGCCGCGGCGACGACGTCGATCAGATCGGGCGTAAGCCGGCCTTTGAGCACGGCCAGATTGCGCAAGTAAATCAGGGCCGACTGGATTTTTTTGATCGATATGGCTCCGACCTCGTTGGGATCGGTGAGGAATTGATTGCGCGTCTCGACGAAAATCCGCTTGATCAAATCGAGATATTCCATGGGTTGCGCCATGGGATCGGCGCGTTCCTTTTCCATTTCGCCGGCATAGAAAGGAAATTCACCCAACGCAAAGTACAATAGGGCCGGCCGCACGGGATAGATCCGGGCTTCAACTCTGCCCTGCGAATCCCTTCCCCGGATGGATTTTTTCACCCCGTCGTCTGCGGTCGCCCCGCCGCGGGATGCCAGCCTTATCTGGTCGTCCGACGCGACCTTGTACTCCACCTCCGCCAGCATTCCGGAAATGGAATCTTCCGCCAGCAATTCTTCCAGTCGAAACAAAACGGGAAAATCGCAGAGGAAAAGAATCCGGGTATGTTTTTTTTCAAGGTTGCGGAGTCCGGCCATGCAGCGGCGGCCGCGCGCCTTCAAGATCGTTCCTTGCGGATCCAGAGCCGAGGGTTCCGCATTGCCCAACACGTCCTTGGCCATGGCATAGTAGGCGCTCATTCCGATGCCGCGCAGTAAATACGCGTCCGGCAGGGGCTGATGCAAGGGGGCCTCGATCAACTCATCGTCTTCCAGGAAATGACACGGGATGCGGCGTTGGCCCGATTGCCGGAGGGCCTCGATATACGCGTCGCACGGGTCCATGGGCAGATAGGCTTTTACCTCGCCGTCCCGGCGGATGACCAGGCTATGAATGGCTGGCAGGGCTTCGACCGCTTCCTGGGCGTCGGGCAGCAAGGACGTAGGCCAAGCGAAGGCGAAGGCGTCGAACTTTTCGGTCCAGAGGAGATTGCGCAGCTCCATGGCGAAGGCCGCCTTGCCGTGACGAACCGGAAAAGCGGTGATGCGGGAGGTTAGCGGAATGGGCATGGGACCGCAGGTAGGAAAAGTAAAAAGGAAGAAGCTAATGGGGAAAGGTCAAAGGTGAAAACCGGGAGGTATCCGGTGGTTGGGATCGCCTCTGCTGGTTTCATGCGACTGCACGGTCCGGTGACGGGCATCCTTTCCTTCCCTTTTAACTTCTGACTTCTTCCATCTGACCTTTGAGTTTTCTGGTTCAGTCCTTATCGGGATTGAGCGGGCTGTCCTCGTCGAAGAAGAAATCGCCCAATTGCATGTTCGGCAAATGCTGGCCTTCGCGGCGGCGGCGATCGGCGACGTCTTCCATGTCAAACGCGTCCTGCCCGACGATTTGGGAGATCGCTTGCGAAAACAGTTTGTCCCAGGGCGCGGGGCGAAGCATGCCGAGTTTTTGCGCGAAGCGGATGGCGTTCAAACCGTCGCGGATGGAATAGGGGAGATCGAGATCGTGGGCCTTTTGCAGGAAGCCGAGGCAGATGTTGATCAATTCCTCGGGAGCGCTGGGAAGGTTGTAGCGCAGGATGCGTAGTTCTTCCTCGGCCTTGGGGAAGGGAAGTTCGATGGCCGGCTGGATGCGCGACATGATGTAATCGGGAATCTCAAAAGTCGAGTCGTCCTCGTTCATGGTGACCACGCAACGGAATTCCGGATGGGCCTTGATGCTGATGCCGGCCACCAAGGAATCGACGGACTTCCGGTCGTCCAGAAGCGGCGCCAGGGAGGCCCAGGATTTTTCCGACATGCGGTTGCCTTCGTCGAGAATCACCGCGCCGCCGGTTATCATGGCGGAAACCAGCGCCGAGGCTTGGTACTTGATGTTCCCTTTTTCGCCGAGTACCGGTGTGATGATGAGATCTTCCGGACGGGTATCCGCAGTGCATTGGAGCACGTATACGGCTTGTCCGCGCTTGCGCGCCGCAGCCATGCCCAAAGTGGTTTTTCCCAATCCCGGATGGCCCACCAGGCGCGGGCAAAGCGGCTGATCGCCGGGGTTGACCGTCAACCAGCAGGCCAATAATTGCATCATCGGCTCTTCCTGGCCGATCCATTCGACCTGAAGCTCCACGGGATTGGCGAGATGGATTTCGACCTTGTCCAGCAATGCTGTTTTCACAGCTTCAATTTACCTTGCCCGTCGATATTGGTCAAAAATCGGGAATAAATTTCATTTTTCACGGTCTCCATTCGGTAAGCGCGGCTCTCGCCGGTTCGGTAATGACTCCGAGTCGCGAATTACAACCCGTTAAGAAGAAATTACAACCCGATAGGGTGGAATTATCGTTCTCCCGGTTAGGATAATATATTTGGCCGGCATGGAAACGATGACTGAATTACTTCCCGTCGAAAATGTTAAGCGATTTTCCATTTTACTCGTGGATGATCATCCCGTGGTCCGCGAAGGATTGGCCTTGATTATCGGCCGCGTGCCGGGTTTCAAGGTGACGCATTTTGCGGACGGTTCCGAACGCGCCTTGCAAATCCTTTCCGAGTCGCCCATCGATTTGGTCATCGCGGATTTGGAATTGCCCGGATCCTCCGGACTGGATTTGATCAAGCAGGCGCACCTCCGCTGGCCGCAATTGCCGATCATGGTTTTGTCCGCGCATCCGGAAAACGTTTTCGCGTTGCGCTGCATCAGGGCGGGCGCGCGCGGGTATATGATGAAGGACAAGGCTTCGGAACAAATCGCGAACGCTTTGAAAGTGATGGTTCAGGGGGGCGTCTGCGTCAGCGCGGAAATCCAGGATCGCCTGAATCAGGGTCCGGCCTCCGACGTGGAAGAATCCGGCATCGACGTTTCCCAACTCACCGATCGTGAATTGGAAATATTCTCGTTGATCGGCAAAGGCAATGGCAGTCGGAAGATCGCGGAACAATTGAAACTCAGCGTGAAAACCGTGGAAGCGCATTTCGCCAACATCAAGCGCAAGCTAAATCTCGCGGACGCATCGTCCTTGACGCATCGAGCGGTACAATGGGTGGAGGGCCGGAATCCGGTCTGATTTTTTTTCCGATAGCCCATGCCAATCTGGCTGAAAATCGATTTTCCAAATTCATCCCCTCATTGCCGAAGCGGAAATCTTGCTCCCCGTGGTCACTTTTGAGTACGGAAATATTGGTTCAAAAATGCGAACCCGCTCGAATCGCGCCGATTCCCCGAAAATAGGGCCGGCCGAGCTTGTGCGGATTGCCGGGTGATTTATAGTTTCAGTCCAAATAAGGAGAAGCGCGCAATGGAAAACGTGGTGATCATCGGATCAGGCCCTGCCGGGCATACGGCGGCGATATACGCGGCCCGGGCCAACATGAATCCGCTTATGTTCGAAGGCTTCATGGCCGGAGGCGTGGCTGCAGGCGGACAATTGACCACGACTACCGAGATCGAAAACTTTCCCGGGTTCACGAGCATCAACGGCACCGAGCTGATGAACCGGATGCGCGAGCAAAGCATCCATTGCGGAACCAGAATCAGCACCGAGACCGTGAACAAGGTGGATTTAAGACGCCGGCCTTTCCAGGTATTCACCGACGACGGCATGGTGGAAGCCAAGACCCTGATTATCGCCACCGGCGCGACGGCCAAGCGCATGCACGTTCCGGGCGAAGAGGAGCTGTGGCAACGCGGGATATCCGCCTGCGCGGTGTGTGACGGCGCCCTGCCGACTTTCCGGAACCAACCGCTGGTCGTAATCGGCGGAGGGGATACGGCCGTGGAAGAAGCCACCCATTTGACCAAGTTCGGCTCCAAGGTTTTCCTCGTGCATCGCCGCGATCATTTGCGGGCCAGCATGGCCATGCAAGAGCGGGCGCTGCATAACGCGAAACTGGAAATCGTTTGGGATACCGTGCTTTTGGATGCGGTCGGCAAGGACAGCCTGGAGCAGGTGAAATTGCAAAACGTGAAAACCGGCAAGGAGTACCTTTTGGACGCGAAGGGGCTCTTTTACGCCATCGGGCATACGCCCAACACAGCTTTTCTGGAAGGTCAAATCAAAACGGACGAATCTGGATATATCCTGACCGAACTCGGCAGCACGCGTACCAGCGTTCAGGGGGTTTTTGCCGCCGGCGACGTGCAGGACAAGCGTTATCGCCAGGCCGTGACTTCCGCCGGGACGGGCTGCATGGCGGCTTTGGACGCAGAGAATTTCCTACAAAGTGAAGAGCCTTCGCACGTCTGAAAATTATCCGATGCGATCCATAATGTCGCGCATCCTCCGGGTGAAAGTGTGCTCCGCCAGGGCGTGGGCGCGGTTGGACGCCAGGGCGCTTTCGGAAACGCCTTCGGTGAGCAGCGCTTTCGCCGCCCGCACAGCTTCGGCCGGCCCACGGAATTCGCGGAACTCGCAAGGGCCCAGTGATTCCCGGATCAACGGAGCTTCTTCGCTCAGCAAATAGCATCCCGACGCTAGGATGTCGTAAAGCCTGGGACTGACATGGCTATTACCCCTGTCCGCGCGGGGATCTTCGGCGGGCACATGCAAACCGATGCGCGCCCCATCGAGTAATTTACCGGCCTCCTCGGCGCCGAACCAGCCCTTACCGGTCAAGAATGATTCCAACGGCCCCCGATATTTTTCCCAGCCGGCCCCGGCAATGCGTAAGGGCAAACCCTCCCGGACGATGGCCTCCAAAACTTCCACGCGGTAGGCGCTGGGAAATCCGATAAACGCGATGCCGTCCGGCCTTTCCCTCCAGGGCCGCACGGAGGCGCGTGGCGGCAGCATGGCTGCGGTGGGAAGGTAATGAAAGCGTGTTCCCGCCACGCGGCAGGCTTCCTCCACGGGGCCTCGTTGGATGGCCAGGAAATGCTGATAGGCCGGGACCACGGCGCTCCAATATTTGGCCTGGCGGAAATCTTCGTAAAACCAATGCGCCGTGATTACCCCGTTCCGTCGCAACAATCCGACGGTAAAGGCCGTGATAGGGGCCAAGGCCAAAACCAGTAAATGCGTGGCCTGGAAGTCGAGGCATTGCACCACCAGGGATTGGTTGGCCAGATCCACGACCATGTCGTCCGTGGGGTTCTTGAGTAATTTATCGAAGCCGTCGAGGTAGGGCTTGATATCGAAGAGCTTGCGGCGTTCCGGCGGCAAAAGCCCGCATAGGGCGTCCCAAGCCATTTCTCCCACCTGGCGCGCCGCGCCTTCCGGCGGCAACACCATCAGCCATTTTGCAGGTCCGGTCGCTTGCAGATCCATCCCATTCTCCCCGGACCTAGGCATTCCAGCCCTTTGCGCGTTCCACGGCTCGGTTCCAGCGGCGGATTAATTCCCGGCGTCGCGCCGCGGCCATTTTCGGCTTGAAGACGCGTAGGGGGATTTTCAAACGCAGCAAATCCTTCTTTTCCTTGATGAGCCCGCATCCCAAGGCGGCAATCATGGCGACGCCCAGAGCCGTGATCTCCGTGCTTTCGTTGACGCGCACTTCGGCGCCGAGGATATCGGCTTGGAATTGCATCAGGAAGGAATTGCGGCTTGCGCCGCCGTCCACGCTGAGGGTTTTGATGCTAATGGATCGCTTTGCGGGCCGGGCGTTTCGGGTTCTGCGCGATGCCGATCCGCCGTCGAATGCTAGGCACAAATCCTGGCTTTGATACGCGATGGATTCCAGGGCCGCCCGCACCACATGGGCGCGAGTTGTTCCGCGGGTAAGGCCGATCAAAAGCCCGCGCGCTTCGGCGTCCCAATGGGGCGTCCCCAGGCCCGCGAAGGCCGGCACGAAATAGACGCCATCGTTGCCATCCAACGATTCCGCCAAGGCCTCCGACTCCGGCGCGGAATCAATGAGTTTCAAACCGTCGCGCAGGAATTGGATGGCCGCGCCGCCGACCAGCACCGCGCCTTCGTGGGCGTATTCCGTGCGTCCCCGTATCGTCCAGGCTACCGTTCCCAACAGGCCTTTGGGCGGGGCGATATATTTCCCGCCGATATTGCGTAACATGAAGCAACCGGTGCCATAGGTGTTTTTCTGGCTGCCGGGCCGGAAGCAGCGATGCCCGAACAGCGAGGCTTGCTGGTCGCCCGCCACCCCATGGATGGCGACGCCCTGCAGGCCGGGAAAATCCGCAGTTCCAAACAGGGAGTCGGAAGCGAGGATTTCTGGAAGCGCCGCGCGCGGCACGCCGAACATCTTCACCAGCGCCGGGTCCCAGGCGCACGCCCGGACACCCATCAGCATGGTCCGCGCCGCGTTGCTGACCTCAGTAACATGCCGGTTACCCTCCGTCATTTTATAAATGAGCCAACTGTCGATGGTTCCGAAGGCGAGTCGCCCACTCCGGGCGGCGGATTTCACGGCTGGGTCGTGTTTGAGCAGCCAACGCATTTT
Source organism: Fibrobacteria bacterium (assembly GCA_017881725.1). GTDB lineage: Bacteria > Fibrobacterota > Fibrobacteria > UBA11236 > UBA11236 > Chersky-265. The sequence continues at coordinate 12,355 of JADGQO010000130.1, read as the reverse complement.
GGTCGCCGAAAAATAGGGATCGAGGACCAGCCCGGTTTTACGGCGTACCATCGCCTCGCGGCCGCGCTTGCGCAAGTCCCGGCAATATTCGGCGGTGCGCCGATCTTGCCAGACGATGGCGCGGGCCAAGGGTTTCCCCGTTTGTTTATCCCAAGCCACCACGGTTTCGCGTTGATTCGTGATCCCGATGGCGGCCACTTGTTCAGGCTTGAGGTGGTTGCGCGCCAGGAGCGCGCTCAGGGTCGCGGACTGGCAGGCCCAGATTTCCTCGGCGTCGTGTTCGACCCATCCGGGTTTCGGAAAGTACTGGGTGAATTCCTTTTGTTCCTGGTCGATTTTTTCCAGGTCGGCCCCGAACAACACGCTCCGGCAACTGGTGGTGCCTTGATCCAACGCGATGAGGAATTTTTCCATTCCGTCTCCCGAGTTCGGCCGCGAATTACCGCCCGATAAGTATCAACCGAGGCTATTTCCTGACGCGCCGTTTGCGCGCTATCGTCAATCCTATCACTAATGCCGCGGCGAATGCCGCCACGCCGATCATGGCTTTGCCGGCTGCCAAGGGGCTTTTGAGCACGGCGGTGAAAATGATGATGAACATGAGCAAGGTGGCCACCTCGTTCCAGATCCGCAATTGCACCGAAGTCAGCCTGCATTGATCGGCAGCCAAGTCCCGGCGAATGCCTCCACAGGCCAAGTGGTAGCCGAGCAACAGGCACAAGAATACCGCTTTGAACATGAACCAGGGTTGCAGATACGCTTGGGTCAGGACCAGCAAGGCGGTTCCGAAACCAACCGTGGCGATCATGGCCGGCCAGGTGATGGCGTACCACAGCATTCTTTCCATGATGATGAACTGCGCCTTGAGAACGTCCCGTTCGGCTGCGGGCTTGGATTCCGCTTCGACATGGTAAATGTAAAGCCTCACGATGTAGAGCAGTCCGGCGAACCAGCTGACCACGGAAATGATATGCAATGCCTTGAGATAGAGATAAGCGCCCATAAGGATCCCAAAGGTACCTTTTTTTACATTTGACGCCGGAGGTGCCGATGGCCGATCAAGCAGCCTGGACGCTCATCAAACGGGGCGTTCTGGAAATCATAGAGGAAGACGATTTGCGCCGCAAGCTCGCCAAGGGAGCGCCGCTCAACATCAAGCTCGGCGTCGATCCCACCGCGCCGGACATCCACCTGGGATTTACCGTCGTGATGCGCAAGCTTCGCCAGTTCCAGGATTTGGGTCACAATGTGATTTTGATCGTGGGCGATTATACCGCGACCGTGGGCGATCCCTCCGGCAAAAATAAGACTCGTCCCATCCTTTCGCATTCGGAAGTCCTGGCCAACGCGGAAACCTACAAGCAGCAATTTTTCAAAATCGTGGATCCGGCCAAAACGCGCGTCGTCTATAACGGTGAATGGTTCGGCAAATTGTCCTTCACGGAAACCACCAAACTCATGTCCCAAATCACCGTGGCGCAAATGCTGGAACGGGATGATTTCCAAAAACGCTACCGCGCCGGGCAGCCCATCAGCCTGCATGAATTCCTCTATCCCATGATGCAAGCATATGATTCGGTCATGATCGACGCCGACGTGGAGTTAGGCGGCATGGATCAGAAATTCAACGTCCTGCGTGGCCGCGAATTGCAGCGCAGCCTGGGTAAAGAGCCGCAGGTGGGCCTGTTCATGCCGATATTGCTGGGGACGGACGGCAAAGAAAAAATGAGCAAGAGCCTGGGCAATTATATCGGCGTCAACGAGCCGCCGCAGGCCATGTACCATAAACTTTATTCGTTGTCCGATGCCCTGGTGGAGAGTTATTTCCAACTGCTCACCGACGTTCCCTTGGAAGACGTCGCAGCGAAGATGTCCGACGTGGCTTCCGGAAAGCTCAATCCCAATGTGCCGAAAGAAGAACTGGCCCGCATCATCGTCACCCAATATCATGGCGCGGAAGCGGCGGACAAGGCCGCGCAGCAGGAGAAGAAAATCCACGCTGGCGAAGCCTTGCCCGAAGACATGGCGGAATTGCGGGTTACCGCCGGAGAAATTTGGTTGCCGGAGTTAATCGTCAAGGCCGGGTTGGCCAAAAGCAATGGAGAAGCGCGGCGTTTGATCGAAAACGGCGGGGTCAGTTTCGACGAGGCCAAGGTCACCGATCCCAAGGCCCAAGTCCGGATTTCCGGCCGGCACGTGCTCCGTTGCGGCAAACGGAATTTCGTCAAGGTCACGGCCGCCTGAGAGGAGCCGGAAGCCCTATCCAGGGGACGCTCCCCTCGGACCGCAAATTTAGAGGTACCCTTTATTTTCAGCAACGGAAATTCAGCGCGCGTCGGCGCTTGGGACGGTAAAGTGGAAAACCGTTCCTTGGTCGGGTCGGGCGCGGAATCCGATGCGTCCGCCCATCAGCTCCACCAGTTCCCGGGAAATATACAGGCCCAATCCCGTGCCCCGGTGCCGCCGCGACTCCGCGTGATCGCCTTGGTAGAAGGGTTCGAAAATCCGATCGGTGTCCTGATCCCCAATCCCGGCGCCGGTATCCTCCACCTCGAAGAGGAGCATCCCGGGCTCGCCCCTGCGTAACTTCAAAGTGACCTCTCCCTTTTCCGTGAACTTGATGGCGTTGTTGATCAGGTTGCGCAAGACTTGTTTCAATCGCGTGGCGTCGCCGCGCGCCGTCGCCTGAAAATCCGGCGCCGTTTCCAGGCGAAACCGTATCCCCTTATTCGCCGCGTCGATCTCGAAGGGACGGAGTAAACCGTTGATCAGCGGGAGAACCTCAATGTCCGAAGAAATATGCAACCGCATTTTCCCGGAGTCGATGCGGGACATATCGAGGATTTCCCCGACCAATAAGGACAGGTCTTCGGCCGACGTTTCGATATCCTGGATGATTTCCATTTGTTCCGGGGTTCCGTCGGAGCGCGCCGACATTTTCGCCGCCGATCGCAGGGCGGCCAGGGGGACCGCGATTTCCCCGTTAATGCGCGCGAGGAATCGGCTTTTGGCCCGATCGGCATTGTCGGCAGCCTGCACGGCAGACTCCAAAGCGCGCTCGCTGCGGCGGTTGGCCATCAGGAAATATACGGCGAAAAGGAGTTGCACCGCGACCAGCATGCTAATCGTAATCAAATGCAACAATCTTTCCGCCCCCGGTTGCAGCGGGGAAATCAACCCGTGCGCGGGGCTCCAGACTTCGCAAGCCAGGAGCAACGCGCTGCTCAAACCCATGGAAAAAATCATGGATTTTTTTTCGGACCAGTCGAACAACGCGAGCGGCGTCCAACATGCCAGGAGGAGCAATAATTGCATGCTGGTTTCCCGGCCCAGGGAAACGCTATAAATGGTGACATCCAGATCGGCCAACACCACCAGGAACAACCGGGAGAAGGATGTCCAACCCCAGGCGTTGAAGCGGTGGATGGACGCATAGCCGACCATTAGGGGGATTTCCAACCATCCCATCATGTCCGATCCCAGGCATTGATAGAGAATGACGTAGGGAAGGTTGAGCAAGGCGATGGAAATGGAAATCTGGTTGCTCAGTACGATGCGCTTAGCCCGACGGGCATCCATATCCGGCGTGACGCCCGATAAGGATAAATTTTTCAAGATGCGCAGCGGGCCGTTTAAAGGAGAAACCATTTAATCCCCTCCGACCCGTGAACGCAATTCACTCAATGACGGATTCGCCATTCCTTGGAGCGCGTCCAATTCCGCCTGCCAGCGCGGCGCTCCCGCTTGGGTGAAAATGGCCTCCAAGTTTTTGCAAACATCCCCCATGCGCTTGAGCCCCAGCATAAAGCACAGCCCCTTCAAGGCGTGCGTGGCTTCTTGCGCTTCCCGGTATTGGCCGGAATCCCCCTCGCGCCGGATGGATGCGGCGAGTCGCTCGAGGGACTCCTCGAATTGTTGAATCGCGCGGTTCCAAAAATCGGGATCGTAGGTGCGGATCCATTCGTCCATCTCCCGCAAATGACGGATGTCCACCCATTCCGAATCCCGATCCGGTCCGGCCGGACCCGATCCGGCCGAAACATGTCCGGGCGTCCCAACCCGATCCAGCCGGACCCGGTCCGGCCTCACCCAGTCCGGCCCTTTAGATGCCGTCCACTTCGCGAGCACACGGTCCAAATCCCAGGACAGGATTGGCTTCGTGACGACGTCGTCCATTCCCGCCTGGAGGCAGCGTTCCCGAGTGCCCGACATCGCGTCCGCCGTAACGCCGATGATAATCGGTTGTTGCATTCCCGACGCGCGGATTTTCCGGGTGCATTCATACCCGTCCATGCCGGGCATATGGCAATCCATGAACACCAGATGAAAGGGGGTATTACCCAATGAGGAAAGCGCCTCCCGGCCACTGTAAACGGGATGGATGCGAAAACTATACTGAGCCAGGAATCCGGCCAGAACCTTTTGATTCAGGGGATGATCCTCTACGATGAGGATATTTAAGGCGCGGGCCGCCTGCGCTTCGGAATCCGAGCTACGTCCCGCCGGCGTTACGGTGGTTGGTAAGGCCGCAGCCTTCAGTGGAATTGAAACGAAGACGTTACTGCCGGTCGGACCGGACCGGATGGACATGCGGCCACCCATCATTTCCACGATATGTCGGGTGATGTAAAGTCCGAGGCCGGAACCTTGGCCTCGTCCTGCTTCGGAAGCCAAGTGAATCAATCCTGAGGGAAGGTCCTCAAGCCCCTTGCCCCCAGCAAGGCCCTTGCCGGGGGGCATGAAAATTCTTTCCTGATCCGGGGATTGGATTCCCGGCCCCGTATCGCTGACCTGGAATTCCACCAAATATTCGGGCCCAACTCCCGGTTCCCGGTTCGGAATGATTGCCGCGAGCTCATCGGAATCCTGTCCGGGCGGCCGTGACTCGAAGGGCGGCGAAACATCCAAGTACCGTACCTTTAATGTGACGGTTCCCCGCTGCGTGAATTTAACGGCATTGCCCAGGAGTTGATTCAGCACCTGTCGAATTCGGGACGCATCGCCATCCAAAAACGAAGGCACGCGTTCGTCCACGTGCGTTTCCAGTTGGAGGCTTTTTTGCCGTGCTTCCGTGCGCGCCGTCCGCGATACAGCTTCAAGGAGGGGACGAATTTCGAAGGTAGAGCGTTCGATGTCCATTTTGCCGGCTTCAATTCTGGATAGGTCCAGGATTTCACCGGCAATTTCCATCAATTCTTGTCCCGTCGACTGGATGATCTGGATCAAGTCCTCCTGATCCATCCGCAGGCCGGTCTTCATCAGCAAGGTCGACATACCCAGGATCCCGTTCAACGGGGTGCGTATTTCGTGGCTCATATTGGCTAGGAAACGGCTTTTGGATTTATCCGCCGCCGTTGCCGCTGCGCCGGCCCGGATGAGTCGCGATTCGGTACGGCGATTGACGATAAGGAAGAAAAGCACAACCAGGATTTGGCATGCCAACACGGACAGCAGTGCCAGTAACCGCCATGCGGGGTTTGGCGCCGCAACGTGGTGCCGTTCCCAGCCTTCGATTGGCGCTAAACATTCGATGACCAACAAAAGCGAGGAACTGAGCAGCATTCCGAAGGCGATGGAGACTTTCTCCTCCCAAGCGAAGAGCATCAGCGATATCCAAGCCAGCGGTAGATAAAACAAATGGATTCCGGCGCCGCTGCCGATGGATAAGGCCGCCAGGGCGATGGACAGATTGGCCAATACGATCAGCAAGAGGCGTGAGGCGCGGTTCCATCCCAATCCATTAACCCACGGCAAGGAGGCATACGCCGCCGCGAAGGCCAGCCCTTCCCAGCGGAACCCTTCGCTCAAGGCAATCCAACGAATCAGCCCGTAAGCCAGGCAACCCAGCGCAAGGCCCGCGGAAATTTGGTTGGTCAAGAGGATGTTTTTCGCCAGGCCGGAATCGGCGCAATCCTCCGTGCCCAGGCGCAGGTAGGCCTTCAAAAAAACACCTGCTCTCGTCGGCTGCATGCGTGGAAAAGTATTTTCTTGTGATCGACTTAACAATTCCTCTGTATTATCCGATAGGCGAGGGCAAAAAAAAACGGATTCGCTTACGAATCCGTTTTTTCGATTTTTGCATCCCGGTCTGCCCGTTAAGCCGCAGTGAATGCGCATGGTTTCCTGCGTTCGCGCGCACGGCCGGCCGGATGGGGTCGCTAAGCAGACCCTTGGGGAGATCGTGGACCGCTTAGGCGGCCGTCGCTGCCTTTGCCGTTTTCGCGGCGGCCTTGGCGGCCTTGACCTTGGAGGATTTAGGTTCCGCTGCATCGATGGCGGCCAGAGCCTTGGCCTTGGGAGCCACGTCCATCTTGACGCCGCGTTCCTTGATGCGGGCGGCCTTGCCTTGCAGTTCACGCATGTAGAACAGGCGCGCGCGGCGCACTTTGCCCAGGCGGTTGACCTTGATGGCCGCGATGCGCGGCGAGTTCAAGGGAAAGATGCGCTCGACGGGTACGTTGTTGGAAATCTTGCGGACGGTGAAGGTTTCCGATACCCCGTCGCCGCGGCGTTGGATGACCACGCCCGTAAAGGTCTGGATGCGCTCCTTGTTGCCTTCGATGACGCGGAAGTCCACGCTGATGGTATCGCCGGCCCGGAATGCGGGAACGTCGGTGCGGAGATTGGCGCGATGAATGGCGGCTACGGTGGGATGCATGTTCTTCCTTTCGCTGATTCGGTACTTACGGCTGGGCCGGCAAAGTCGTCCGAATCAATCCTCTAGTATTCTTTTCTCTTCAACACTCAAATCCAGCAGGCGGAACAAGTCCGGGCGATTCCTGCGGGTCAATTCCAGTCCGGCTTTGATGCGCCATTTCCGGATATTCTCATGGTGACCGGATAATAGCACTTCGGGAACCGTTCTGCCTTCGAAATCCTGGGGCCGCGTATACACCGGCCAACCCAGGCGATTAGGAAGAAAGAAAGAATCGGTTTCCGCCGAGGCCGAATCTCCGAGCACTCCAGGCAAAAGCCTGGCTATCGAATCCACCACCGTCATGGCCGGCAACTCGCCGCCCGAGAGGATGTAATCGCCGATGCTAAGCTCTTCATCCACATAGGCTTCACAGAATCGCTGATCGATGCCTTTGTAGTGGCCGCAAATTATAAGAAGATTTTCCATTTTAGCCAATTCTTTGGCTCTTTCCTGGGTAAAAATCTTGCCTTGCGCGGACATGTGCACGGTATGGGGTTTGAACCCCAACTTTTGGGGCTGTAACCCCAATTCCTCCAAAACCCGATTGTATGCGCCTTTTAACGGCTCCGGTCGCAAAACCATTCCGGCTTCGCCTCCGAAGGGAATATCGTCTACCTGTCCATATTTATTAATCGCGAATTCCCGCAACCCGTGGCATTTTACGGTTAGTGCCCCGGATTTTACCGCCCGACCTGGAATGGAAATCTCCAAGGCCGAGAACATCTCCGGAAACAAAGTGATGATGTCGACTCTCACAGGATGTCCCGCAAAAGACTCAAATCAATGCGGACGACTTTCGCATCCCGCTCGATGGATTTCACGAAATGATCGTTCCAGGGAATGTGGATTTCTTTTTTTGACGTCGCGACAACCAAAAGCTCCGAAGCGCCGCTTTCCTGAACTTCGACGACCTTTCCGACGGTATCTCCCTTTTCATCCAGCACGGCCATGCCAATTACTTCGGAGACATACACCATGTTATCCGGCAACTCGAGCCTATCTTCCAAGGCGATGAGCAATTGTCCGCCGCTCAAGTGGGCCACGGCTTCCGGAGTTTTCAAATCCTTGAATTTAAAAAACCAGTTTTCCTGGTCCGCGCGGCTGCCGGCGACTTCCAACTCCAGGATTTCCTGGCCGTTCCGTTTCCGGAAAAAAACCCTTTTCAACTCCGCATGACGATCAAAGTCAAAACTGGCCGGACGCACCTTGAGTTCCCCGAAAAGGCCATAAGGCTTCAGGGTGTAACCGATCAAAATGAGTTCTGGCTCAGAGGAATTCATGGTTTCATCCAACAAAGAACCCTTCCGGTGGGAAGGGTCTTGAGTGGTCTTGCGAATTGAGTATCATAAACAACTTCATGGCGCTGGGCGGGATTTCGGTCGCGGTTCATGCTTCCGCGCTCAAACCCCTTCCTTGCGCCGAGAAAATCCAACCGGATTCTGGCTCGTAGGCCGGTGGATATTCCTGCTCGATTATGCTGCGGGCGCGGCCGGGGCCGGTGCGGCTGCTTCGGCCTTGGCCAAAGCTTCCTTCTTTTTCTTATGCAGCTTCGGCTTGCTGCGGGGCTTCCAGGCCACGACTTTACCCGTGACTTCGGCGGCCGGCTTGCCTTTTTTAACCTTGGCCATCTTATCCATGACACCCTTATGCTGGAACAGCGACCGGACGGTGTCCGAAGGCTGCGCACCCACTTCGAGCCACTTCAATGCGCTGGCTTCGTCGACCTCAAGGGTCGGGGGATTCTGGGCGGGATCATAGTAGCCGATGTGCTGGAGAAATCTTCCGGTGGCGGCTTTGCGTGAATCCGCAACGGTAATGCGGAAGAAAGGACGATGGCGGTGACCCTGACGGGACAATCTGATTACAACGGACAAAGGTATTCCTCCAAGGAAAATTCCAAGACGGGTGAAATTAGCAAGGATACGACTAAAATTAAAGGGAACCATTTGAAAAAGGGTAAACCATCCCTTTTTTGCGGAATTATGGGGTTCAATCGCCTTACCCCATGCCCGGCATTCCGCCGCGGCCCATCATTTTCTGCATTTTCTTGAGCCCGCCCATCTTACTGGCCATGCCCGAGAATTGCTTCATCATTTTTTGCATTTGCTCGAATTGCTTGAGCACCTGGTTCACTTCCTGAATGCTCGTGCCGCTACCTAAGGAGATGCGCCGCCGCCGGTTCCCGTCAATGATTTTCGGACTGGTACGCTCCTTGGCGGTCATGGAACTGAGAATCGCTTCCACATGCACCAATTGCTTGTCGTCGATTTTCGCTTCCGCCAATTTACTCATGCCCGGGATCATGGACACCAAATCCGTCAACGATCCCATCTTCTTCACTTGCCGCAGTTGCTGCAGGAAATCGTCCAGATCGAATTTGTTCTGCTTGAACTTCTTCTCGAGCTGTTTGGCTTGCTTCTCGTCGAAAACGGATTGGGCCTTCTCCACCAAGGTGAGCACGTCGCCCATGCCCAGGATGCGCGAGGCCATGCGATCCGGGTGGAACACTTCCAAGGCGTCCGGTTTTTCGCCCGTGCCTACGTAACGTATCGGTTTCCCCGTCACGGATTTGATGGACAGGGCCGCGCCGCCGCGGGCATCGCCGTCCATCTTGGTCAGGATTACGCCCGTGAAATCCAGGCGGTCATGGAAGGTCTTGGCCACGTTGACCGCTTCCTGGCCGGTCATGGCGTCGGCGACGAAGAATTTTTCCTGCGGCTTCAGGGAGGCGATGATACGCTCCAATTCCTGCATCAACTCGTCGTCGATTTGCAGCCGGCCCGCAGTGTCATAAATCACCAAATCGTAACCATTATCACGCGCGAACTTGCGCCCGTTCTCGGCGATGCGCACGGGGTCGCCATTTCCCTCATCGTACACCGGGATGTTCAGGGACTTGCCGATCACCTTCAATTGATCGATGGCGGCCGGACGGTACACGTCGCAGGCCACGAGCAACGGTTTTTTATTCCGGTTGGTCCGCAAATGCAAGGCCAGCTTGCCGCAAGCCGTGGTCTTGCCCGAGCCCTGCAGGCCCATCATCAGGATTTGGAACGGCGAGGCGCCCTGGAAGGTCGGCTCTTCCGCCTGTCCGCCCAGCAAGGCCACCAACTCATCGTGGATGACCTTGACCATCACCTGGCCGGGCGTCAATGAAGTCAGCACCTCGGCGCCGATGGCATTTTCCTTGACGGTATTGATGAAGTCCTTGACCGTCTTGAAGTTCACGTCCGCGGACAACAGCACTACGCGGATTTCACGCAGGGTCTCGGAGACGTTCTCCTCGGTCAGCTTGGCTTGCCCGCGCAGGCGTTTGAAAATGCCTTCGAGCTTATCGGAAAGTTGTTCGAACATGGGTGAGAAGGTAAAAAATGCGGGGGATGGGCGGCTTGGGCTTGTTCGGGGGGCATCGATGCCGCAGGCTGTGGGGCATCGAAACGCGGATTCTGCGCCCCGCCTAGGCTGTGGGGCGCAACCTGCGGTCGGAATCCGCCGGCTCGGCGACATGTGCCGGTGTACGGGGGAGTACTGGCTTCGCATAGCCAGTGACCCAGTCTGTTCGATCCCGTGCCCAATTTGGCGGCGATGGAAAGTCCGATCCGTCTGGGCTGAACCGGTCGAAATCTTCACTTAGACGGATCTAAAGTTTCAATTGGACGAGAGTAAACCTTTCAATTGGACGAGAGTAAACTTACAATTGGACAATGACCGCATCCCATAATTATCCCCGATTCTCCAAAAAGCGCTTAATCGAGGCGTTGGGGGATACCCCCGCCGTGCTTTTGCATGGCCCCAGGCAATGCGGCAAAACCACCTTGGCCCGTCAAGTAGGTGACGAGGCGGGATTCGAGTATTTCAGTTTTGACGATGCCAATTTACTGACGGCCGCCAAGGCTGACCCGATGGGTTTTGTGGCGGATCTTCCCGGCAAAACGGTGTTGGATGAAATCCAGCGGGCGCCGGAATTGTTCGCGCCCCTCAAAGCATTGATCGACAAGGATCGGAAACCGGGTCGGGTATTGCTTACGGGGTCCGCGAACGTTCTGCTGGCTCCCAAGCTATCGGACTCGCTGGCCGGCAGGATGGAAATCATCCGGCTGCATCCCCTGGCCCGCTGTGAAATCGGCGGAACCGATCCTAAATTCCTGGACCGGTTGTTTTCCGGACGGTTCAAGCTGGAAAAACACATGCGGCTGGGTCCGAAACTGGCGGAGCTCGTGGTTGCGGGGGGATATCCCGCAGCCTTGTCGCGCCAGGAGCCCCGGCGACGGCGGGAATGGTATCGCAATTATCTGGAAGCCTTGGTGCAAAGGGATGCGCGGGACTTGGCGCGCATAAATTCCCTGGAAGTCCTGCCGAAGTTGTTGGGCGTGGCGGCGGGCCAGACGGCCAGGCTCATGAACATCAGCGACCTCTCGGCCCCTTTCCAATTGAGCCGGCCGACGATTAGGGAATACGCGACCTTGCTGGAACGCCTTTTCCTGATTGAAGCTCTGCCGCCATGGCACAGCAATCGCCTGAACCGGTTGATCAAAACGCCTAAGCTGCACATGGGCGATTCCGGATTAGCCGCCGCCCTGCTCGGCGCGGACGCGCAAGCGTTGACGCAGGACCGGACGCTACTTGGACAATTGTTGGAAACCTTCGTCTTCCAGGAACTGCGGCGACAGGCGAGCTGGCATGAAGAAGCTTTTGCCTTCCATCATTTCCGGGATAAGGATCAAGACGAAGTCGACGTGGTGATTGAGAAAGGGGCCGGCGCATTGGCCGGCGTCGAAGTCAAGGCTTCATCCACCGTCACCTCCAAGGATTTCCGCGGGCTCCGGAAATTGCGATCGGGCGCAGGGAAAAGATTCGCGGCCGGGGTGGTTCTTTATGATGGCGAAACCACCGTCCGTTTCGAGGAGGCTCTTTTTGCCGTGCCGATATCGGCGCTGTGGGGGGATTAGCTTTGCCGCTGCCTCGGCCTACCATCAGGCTTTAAGCACGTAACGGCCGGTTTTTTTACCGCCCACTTTTTCGACAATACCCGACTCCAACAAGGGCCGCAGTAAATCCATGGCGCCTTGCCGGGAAATGGACAAGCCTTCCCAAATCTCCTTGGGCGCCAGGCTGCCTTGGTCGCGCAGCATGTTCAACAATTGTTCCTGACGCGGCCGCAGCACCAGCCTTTCGGAAGTGTGGCGATGGTAGGTCTGGATGCGGAGCCAGGTTTTCCCCAGGGTTTGCCGCAAGCCTTCGGCGGAATACTCCAACCACTCCGAAAGGTTTTCGCCCGCTTTGCGGACGCGATCCAGGTGGTGATAATAGGCCGCGCGGTCCTCCCAATAATATTCGTCCACGGCGAAGATATGATGGGCGTCGAAGCCGCGCCGGTACAATTCCCACAGGGCCAAAGCGCGGCCCGTGCGACCGTTGCCGTCGGCGAAGGGGTGGATGGCCTCGAAGCGATAGTGCAGGATGGAGGAACTCAATACCGGCGACAACTTGGCTGCCTCCTTGTTCCACCATTCGATCAGTTCAAACATCAAGCCGGAAACCTCATGCGGCGCGGGCGGAACATGCCGGCCCACGCGCACGGGAATGACGCGGTAACGTCCGGCTTCGCCCTGATCCATCACGTCCGTGGCCAGCAGGCGGTGCAATTCCAAAACGTCT
>JADGQO010000129.1 GCA_017881725.1 Fibrobacteria bacterium | reverse complement strand
CGCGCGCCTTGACGATGGCGGCGGAAAACTCTTCGAACAGGTAATGCGAATCCTTGGGACCGGGAGACGCTTCGGGGTGATATTGCACCGAATAGGCCGACAGGGATTTATGCCGCAATCCGGCCACAGTTTTGTCGTTGAGATTGATATGCGTGACCTCGACGTTTTTCGAATCGATACCGGCGGGATCCACCGCGAAACCATGATTTTGTGAGGTGATTTCCACCTTGCCGGTGCGAAGATCCTGAACCGGGTGATTCGCGCCGCGATGGCCGAACTTTAGTTTAAAGGTTTGCGCTCCCAGGGCGCGGGCCAATAATTGGTGGCCCAAGCAAATGCCGAAAATGGGTTTTATGCCCAACAATCCCTTGATGGTAGCGACGGCATAATCCAGGCGGGCAGGATCGCCTGGACCGTTGGAAAGGAAAATCCCGTCCGGATTCACCGCGAGGATTTCCGCAGCCGTGGCTTCCGCCGGGAAGCGGATCACTTCCGCGCCCAAGGTCTGAAGTTTTCGGAGGATGTTGTATTTGATTCCGTAGTCGATGGCGGCGATGCGGAAGCGCTTCCCGTTTTGGGGAATGACCCGAAAGCTCAGCGAGTTCTCGGTTTCGTCCCAGCCTTCTTTGGAATCAATCGTGACTTTTTTCACAAAGTCGATTTCCGAGAAGGACGGCACGGCTTTGGCGCGGGCCAATACCGCTTGTAAATCGTACTCGCCGGTCACGATGATGCCGTTCTTGGCCCCGGTTTCGCGAAGGATGCGTACCAAACGGCGCGTATCGATGCCTTTTATCCCGGGAATGCCGTTGCGCTTCAGGTATTCCGATAGCGATAGGGGAGAGGATTCCATCCCACCCTGGGACGACGGCATGGCGCCGCGCCAATTGGACGGATACTCGCAGGCATTTTTAACCACCAGGCCTGCCACCTGGATTTTTTTGGACTCGATGTCTTCCAGGTTTATTCCGTAGTTCCCGATTTCCGGGTAGGTCATGGTGACAATCTGCCCCGAATAGGACGGATCGGTGAGGATTTCCTGGTAACCCGTCATGGACGTGTTGAAACACACTTCGCCTTCGGCGGCCCCGCCTAAGCCGGGCCCGGCGCTGCTTAAGCCGGTCCGTTCCGATCCGAAGGATTCACCTTCGAAATAGTTCCCATCTTCCAGGGCTAGAATCGCTTTCACCATGTGCAATCCTTCAAAATTCCACTTTCTTGTTCATGCCTATGTCTGAGCGCCAACCTTCGTCGGCGCGCCGACTATGTAGGCGCGCCAACTACGTAGGCGGGCCAACTACGTAGGCGGGCCGAAAGACGGGTTGGAGAATTGTGACGCCGAAAAAATCTGAATTCGTTTTTCCGTGACCAGGACATCCATGAATTGGTCATGGCTTTCCAAACTTAGATTTTTCTCGTTGATTTGGACGCTGAAGCAAAGCCCCGCGCGGATGCCTTTTAGGCCCGGCAAATAGCGATCGTAAAACCCTTGACCCTGTCCGATTCGGCCGCCACGGAGGTCGAAACTGGTGCCGGGCACGATAATCAAATCCGCCTGCGGCGCGGGTACGGCGGGGGCATCGATGGGAGCCGCTTGCGAATCGATGCTTACAAAGGCGGCGTCGCCGATGGGATATCTGAGCGCGGAGACAGGTTCTAAAATTCCAAAAACTCCTTCGCGCAGATCTTTTTCCAAGTCTCTCACTTGCGCCATGCGCAGGGCTTTTCTAGGCGTAGAAGCGGGGGATGGAATCGTCGCCGCAAGGTCCGATGCTTTCTTAGCGCTTTCTTCCGTTGGGCTCGGCCCGCCGTTTGCCGATGCCGCAGATCCGGAGTCGGACTCTTTTTCCGGCTCTCCGCTGGACGACGGCAATTGGGGATTACCGCTCGCCGGGGTATACACATACGGCAACAGTAAAGTCTTTCCATCGGCCAAAATACGTTCCAACAGAGCCCTGGTATCGATTTCATCAATGGTGCCCACGAAGGCTGAAACCACTTTCGCATGCTTATACGCAGGCCAGTCGACGATGTGCCGGACCACCGCCTCCGAGGCTGCCGCGCGATCGGACCCGGTCATGGCTTTCACCCGGTCGCGGCCCCAGGCCCGTTCTTTTTCCTTTTCGCTTTGCAATTTCGAGCGGCGATCCTTTGCGTCCTCTTCCAAGGTAATGGCGTCCAATTGGGCCTTGATGTCCGCCTGGAATTGCGAAACCTTGCGTTTGATTTTACCGAACTCGCGCATCACCTTGCCCAGTTTTTTAGGCTCGATGAAGATGACCGCCAAGGCCACCACGACACCGACTTCTCCAATGCCCAGCGAATCGAAAATCACGTCGTCACCTCGGTTTTCTTTTGCGTCAGGGCGCAAATGCCAATGGACAAGGCGTACAGGACGCAGAGTGGAAGCGCCATGAGGATTTGTGAGAGCGGATCGGGACCGGGGGTCAGGAAAGCCGCCACCGTAAATATGACCACGATGGCATAACGTGAAAACCCCCACATGCCGCGAGCCGTAATCAGACCCATGTTGGCCAAGACGAAAGCGGCTACCGGCAGTTCAAAAATAACCCCGAAGGCAATCATGAATT
>JADGQO010000128.1 GCA_017881725.1 Fibrobacteria bacterium | reverse complement strand
GCTCCATCAGTATAACGAATAACCTGCTCAATTTCTCGGGCGTGTTGGATGCAACCTGTAAGACCAGCCTCAAAGTCGAGTACAATACCCTCAATCGAACGCAGTTTTTGCTGGATGGAAAACTCACCTCTACGTATTCCATAAAGAACAATTACATCGCCAATCCGCCCGCTAAAAATAATTTGTCTGATGGAGGCAGTTCGATATACGGCTTCCTTGTCACCGGCAAATTCAATTCAGTCGGTTCGGTGGCGATTAACAACACCCGCTATACTCCATGGGATGGCTTCGAAGATCCGCAAGGGATAGGCCCTTTGTTTTCCGATCCCAGTAATGCGCCCATTAACCCCTCCAAGGATTCCACCGTCGCCTGGGATTGGAAAGTCCCAGGCGACGCTACGCACGGGGCTTGGAACGGCCCCGCACCCCTGCCCGATTTCAACCTCTTCCCTTCGGACAGTGCTTTGAGCCTAGCCATACCCGGCGGCAACGCCGTGTTCAACCTGAACCGCTCCGATTTTCCGCGTGTGATCAAAGCCTCCTTCGGTACGGCCGCTTACGCAACCGCGCATCCCGATTCCGTGCGCTCGTGGTTTGCGCGCGATACCACCTTGGTTTTCAGTGGAGCCGCCACGGTCCAATCAATCACGTTGCCAACCCGATTGGACGGGAAGCCCATTCTTTTTTCAAAATCCGGTACGGCTTTCACGCCCGGCCTCATGGGTTCCGAGGGCGGGAATGCTTTCGTAAACTCCGTGTCCTCAGCGAAAGAGTTTCTCCCCGCTTTCGGAGGGCAGAATACGTTTAGAGGCAATTCTGTTTCCGTCATAGGATTGCCTTCCGATACCACCCTCATCTTTCAGAGCGTCACGCGGGCGGGACGCACGTCCATTCAGGCACCGGCTTTGATACCCTCAAACAAACGTTGGCGAATAATTCAGAAGGGCGGAAAGCCCTTGGGATTACGCGATTCCACAAGTGCCGATGGAACCGGAACGGTTGCTTTTGGTTTGTCCAAGACGGGCGCTGACTCACCCTTTGTCGCCGATTCTTTGAATTGGTGGATGGGCGGAAATTCTTTCACCACCAAATCGGATTCTGCGGAAAAATTTTGGGGCTACGCCCGCTTCGCAGCGGTGAACCAGGCTATGCTCGTGGAGCGCCTGGGGGTAGGGAAGGGCAAGGATACCATCCCCTTGGCGCAAGGAAGAATAATTACGTCGAGCGCTTCGGGATATCAGTTCAAGGCCGATTCCATCTTCCAGCCCGATCAACTCCATTTTCCGAACATGGGTTCGTTTTCCAAGGGTTTGACATTCAGGTGGTATGGGCGGGTAGCGGGGGATAGTCTTTACCTGACCGTGCGCAAGTCCAATCCGTTGCAGAAGGCCTTCCTGCGGGGACCGGATTCCTTAGTCGCCTCGGTCGGCTTGGTATCCCTAAGCGATGATTCGACATCCTTGACCGTGGCGCTAGGCGTCGGCGACAGCGGAAAGACCGTTTTTCTGGCGCGTAAATATATGGTTGCGGCGGGAGTGTCTTTCAACGCCCGAATCGGGCAGAACGGATCGGATTCTATCGGACAGGATTCGATTAATGGTTTGCTGTCCAACAAACCGGGAAACATTTTTCTGGATTCGAATTTCTCGGGAACGGGTTTTAATTTCTTGGAGAAAGGTTTGGACTTGAGCCGCAACCAGCTTCTCGGATTTCGTTCCATAAAAATCGACAGCCTGCAAATCCTGAACAGTTACACGCTTTTTTTCGATGCGAAAACTCCGGTTCATCAGGATTCCGTGAAAGTGCGTTTATATAATGGAACGACATGGATTTTCGGCACCGTGCAGAGTGTTTCCAATCGATATACGCTGACATTGGATAAAACCATTTCCGCCGTGGCAATCGTGGAAACCTTGGACAAGCCGATTGTTTATCCCAAGCAACCATCCAGCGCCGCGTCGAAATCGGTGCATGGCGATTCGCTCCTGCTAATCACCCCCATTTTGACTCTCGACGAGAAACGCACCATTAGCGCCTACCAGGTGGACCTGTTCAGTCTGGACCTGACCGGAAAAGTTTCGCGGGACAGTAGTGGAATGCACTCCATCGATTCTACGCTCACGATATCGCTCAAAAGCAATTCCTTGGCCGCCTATCGGGTGATTTATAAGTCGCCGGCGGATAAAACGACAACCGATACGACTTGGATACCTATTGCCGAAAAAAGTTTTAGCTCCGACTCGGTCCAGAACAAGATTCCGAAGCGATTCGCGAAGTTCAAATACGTGATCGGATTTCCCTTCGATGGGACGTATGGGGACAATATTTTGCCGGGGTTGGCGGCGGGGAGCAAGAATTCAGTTGTCCTCAGCGAAGCCAAGGGAAGTAAATGGGTTTCCCTGCCGACTACGGGAAGCCAAGTATTCCACCGTGGCACTGGCTATCTGATCGGATCGAACGTCCCGTTCAAGCCGGTGGTGGGAAAAAGCAACCTCCCCGCGCTCTCATCTTTCACGTTATCCATTCCGGACGCCGGCTGGCATTTGGTGAGCAATCCGTTTCCGTTTCCCATCGCCGACGCCGACATCAAACTGGCCGCTTCCGAAGTCTCTTTCTTCTTGTCGTTGAAAACCAATGATGATACGACGGCTAAACTTTCCGATTCCGATCTTTGGAGGTTTGCTTCGGTGCTCAAGCCCTTCGAGGGATACATGGTGTATACCACCAAGGCTACGGATATTCTTTTCGATCCCATCTCCATCAACCATTTCACGATGGCGGCCAAAATGGCGGCGCAATCCACCGACGCAACCGTCCGGCTTACGCTTTCGGATTTCTCCGACTCTTCAACCATGTACTTGTACAAAGGAAGTGGATTCCGTTCGACCCCATACTTTCCTTCCGCCGGCGCGAACTTGCAATTTATCGTGGGCGATAAGGGCGGATACCTTTTCAAACCCCTGGAACGATTGGATAGCATTGAGGAGCCGGTGAAAATCGTCTCAACCCATACGGGCGTCGTGGCCTTGCGAATGGGCGCCGGTCTCGGAAACGGAAAGGCCTCAGTCAACGGCGGCGCAGAGGATTTTCGGCTCATCGACGTACAGAGCGGCCGAGTATATGGGCAGGCGGAGTCCGGCGCAATCGCGGTCAACTCCGGCACCAATGCGTTCCGGCTTTTAATCGGCCCATCGGAAGATTTGAACGGTCGGGTCGAAAAAATGCTTTCGGCGTTGCCCACCATCCTGGCCCTGGAGCAAAACTATCCGAATCCATTTTTCGATGGTCAAACCAGAATCCGCTACCAATTGCCCGTAACCATCGGAAGGCTTTTAGAGACGCGCATGGACGTGTTGAATCTGGAAGGTAAAATCGTGCAATCCTTGAACCTGGAAAATCCCACGGTCGGCAGGCATTCGGTTGTTCTGGCGGCCAAGGATTGGGCCCCAGGAATTTATGTCGCCCGCCTCACGGTAAAATCGGATCGGAAAACACTCACCGTTTCCAAAAAAATGATTTGCGGGAAAAAGCGGCTATGAATCGGTTCGCATTTGGTTTTTTTTCGCGTCGCTTGGTTTATGCCGCGCGCGCGTTTATTTTCGCCGGTCTCGGCGCCGCGGCTTTGCATTCCGCATGGGGCGCAAAATGCGAGTCCGACAGTTCACGATATCACATCATGCCGAGGGAAATCGGCTCGGAAAATGAAAGTTTGAAATCGCCTTACGCCCTTCCTTGCGATTCCATGATCGTTCCCGCAGGCCAAACGACGACCATCAACGAATACTCCATGCTTCATTTCGGACCCAACCCGCCGGTGACCGCGAAGATTGTCGTGAAGGGCACGTTGATCATCAAGGGCAAGCCCGACCGTCCCGTCAGCTTTTCCGGTACGGTCCTTCCGACGCATCCGGGATATTTACCCGGGGAGGCCAAATGGGATGGCATCACGGTGGACAGCGGAGGCATGGTAAGGTCCGATTACGCCAAGATTATCAATGCGCCGACCGCCATGGTGATCCAATCGCGCAACGTTGCGATGTTCAATACCATGCTTCAAGGCGTGGCTGGAGTCGTGCTTCCCGATTCCTATATCTCGGTCGGATCGAACGGAACCACAATCGACACCATTGATTTGAGACTGAAAAAAAATGCAACCGTCGGAAAAGCGAAGCCGGGGGCATCGAAAACCTCCCGATCCGATCCGTCTCCGACTGCTACGACTTCCGTTTCCGGAAAAAGCGTCGCGCTGTATACCCTCGCGGGCACGGCGCTGATTGCCGCCGGTGGCGCCGCTTTTTGGATGATGCATTCGGGGGGTGAACCCACACCTCAGCCGCGACCTCAGGTGGAAACGCCCATCCAACCCGACCCGGCTTTTCCAAATAATGTTCTATCGCGTTAGCGCAATCCTTTAATCCGGCGGGCCCCTAGGCCTTGACGCTGACTACATAGCGTAAAATCTTTTCGACCAGCTTGTCGTTGCGAATCGGCTTGGAAATATATTCCTGCGCGCCGGCGGCCTTTACCCTCAATGACTCGTTTTTCTCGGATGAACCGGAAATTACGATTACGGGAATTTTGATCCAACGGGGATCTTTCCGAATCGCCAGCAATAGTTGCAGGCCGTTCATGTCGGGCAATTCGAGATCCAGTAAAATGACGCCGGGATCATTCGCGGCGCCGTTCAGCGTAACCAGCAAACCCAGCGCCTCGCGTCCGGTTTTCGCCATGATGGGTTGGAACGGTTGCAATTCCTTATGCCCCCCGAATAACCCTTTATAGGTCAATTGCTGCACGGGGTTGTCCTCGATGATGAGGATCGGCTTTTTGGCTTCCTTCGGAGCAACCGTTTTGGGCTCTTCCGGAGGGGCCACCGCTTTGGGGTTTGTCATGGGATGAACGATTCGCGCATGATATGTTTCCTCTTTCCGACTGGAGGTTTGAACGCCGTCTGGTGATGCCAATTATTCCCGAGAAGCCGTCTGGTTGCAAGTAAATTGTTCTTGCCGATCCAAAGTATCGCAAACCCTAGTAGTAGAATCATCTACACGCCGGGCATTCATGCTGGATTTCCCTTGTCCTAATGTCGCCACCGATTAGGTTTCGCTTATGAAACTCACGATTAGATTGAAATCACCCAATGGCGAAGAGAACGGTACGACTAATGGAATCACTTCCTTGCCGCCCAGAACTTTATGATTTTCTCCGGTAATTACGGAGGGCAGAGAAATGTTGATTTTGTACTGCGCCAAATCCTTTTTAGCCGAGCCGGCGACGATGTTGGTCAATTCGCCGATGGCGTCCTTCACGGTATCGTCCATGGTGACGACTTTTTCCCCGATGAATTCCGATACGGCTTTCAAGGCTGTTATCCTGGGGAAGCTGAGCGTCACGGTGCCCCTGGCTCCGCCGCTCAGGCCGATGATGCCGGAAATGTCGTAGGAGAGTTTCGCCCCTTTGATCAGAATGATCTTTCCCGGAGTGATTTGCGTCCGAAGCATGCTCTTGAAGGTTTCGATGGTCGCGGATAGAAACGGATTGATATGTTCAACCTTAACCGGTGATGGCACGACTTGCCTCCAATAAGCAGGGTAGCTCGGGAAAATTTTACTACTGATGATGGCTGGGCGGGTAGAACTTTCTCCGCATCTCCCTTCATGCATTGCTTGACCAATTGGCAAAGCCAGCGGTTGCGGAGTCGTTATTTTTTTGGGGGGGGGACGCCTACCCAAGTTCCGAGGAGTTGGATGGTTTGGCAGCAGAGAGAAAATGATTGGAAGCCAAAGCGCCGGAGCGGAGGATACTGCGGTTATTTCTTAATCGAACTGATTTTTTCGGCCAGGGTTTCCGGTTGGAACGGTTTGACCACGTAATTCGCCGCGCCGCTCTGGATGGCTTCCATAATCCGCGTCTTTTCGGATTCAGACGTCACCATGATTACGGGGATGTCCTTGGTTGCCGGATCGGCCTTGATCTTTTTCAACGCTTCGATGCCGGTCATGTTCGGCATATTCCAATCCATCAAGACCAGTTCAAAGCCGCCGGCGGCCAGTTTTTTTATGGCGTCCACGCCGTCCTCGGCCTCGGTGACGTCCGTGTGGCCGATTTTTTCCAAAGTGTTCTTTTGGATCCGGCGCATTGTGGAGGAGTCGTCGACTAACAGGATTTTCATAAGAGTTCCTTTTCCGAAGATGCGAGCGGCGGCTAGGTGGATTTCAGGCTTACGGCCAAATGAAAAGGCCCCAGCGGGCAGGTGAACGGGACGACGAAGGAAACAGCATCCTTGGCATCGATGATCTGGTGGTTGGGGCCGACGATGACGCTGGGAAGCGAAATATTGATTGCGAATTCCGTCAGGTCACGCTTGGCATAACCGGCGACGATATTCACTAATTCGCCCACGGCGTCGAGGATGTCCCGATGGAGATCGTTATAATCGGCGGACATGAATTTGTTGCACACCGCCACCGCGGTATGCTTAGGAAAGCTCATGGCCACCATGCCCTTGGCGTTTCCTGAAAGCCCGATGATTCCGGAGATGTCATATTCGAGCTTGGCGTCCTTCTTGAGCATCAGCTTGCCGGGTTTGGCTTCCACGCCCACCATTTTGGCGAAGGTTTCCATCGTCGAAGTGACGAACGGATTGACGTGTTCGACGCGGATGCCGACGGCCATGTTTTAACCCTCGCTTTTAAAGCTGACGATGAGGTTGAAGTTTCCCAGCGGGGAGGAAAACGGGACCGCGAGCGGTATGCACTCTTTGCCGCCCTGGACTTCATGGTTTTCACCGATGATGACAGTGGGGAGGGAAATGCTGATTTTATATTGCGTCAAATCCTTCTTAGCCGCGCCCGCCACGATATTGGCGAGTTCGCCGATGGCGTCTTTCACGGTATCGTCCATGGTGACCACCTTTTCCCCGATGAATTCCGATACGGTCTTGAGCGCGGTTATTTTCGGGAAGCTCAAGGTCACAGTCCCCTTCGCTCCGCCGCTCAGCCCGATGATTCCGGAAATATCGTACGAGAGATGTGCGCCTTTCACCAGGATAATCTTGCCCGGTGTGATGGTGGTGCGCATCATGCTCTTGAACGTCTCCAGCGTGGCGGAGATGAAAGGGTTGATATGTTCGACCTTTACGGGTGATGCCATGCTGGACCTTTTTTTAACGCGTGCACTGAGAAAATTCTATCATGGGCCTCGCGATTCGACAATAACAACTTGATGGGATTTTTCCGGGCCTTGCGATTACCGTTAAATTGCGGAGCAAATGGACAGTCCGATTTCGGATTGGACCGCGCGAAAACCGCGTGCCCCCGGATTGTCGAGTCAAATCAAAATGGTTTTCAATTCTACGCTAACTTTTTGGTATAACGCTTCCGCCTCGGTTAGCTTTTCCGCGGCGCTGACGACACCGGATCGGCCCTCTTTTTCGATGGTTTGCATCAAGGCGGCTAATTGCTCCGCTCCGACGTTGAGACTGCTGCCCTTGATGGCGTGGGCCGCTTTGGACAATTCGTCGGCATTGCCTCCGCGCTGCGCCATCCAGAGGGTTGGGAAGCGCATGGCCGTGTCGGATAGGTAGACTTGGATTATTTTCGTGAGAAAATCCCTTTGACCGGGCGCATCGAATTGCTTTAATGCATTCAGGGTTTCCTGATTGATTAAGCTGCCCATAGCGCGGACCAGGCCCCTTGATATTTTGAGATTCCACTCATTTTATTCCTTGATGCAACCGAATACAATGGCAAAATCGTTTGCCGTAGGCACATTTGGGTTCATCGCCCGAATTTGTAATTTCCGGCAGGCGCTTTTCCTCCGCCGACGGGATTTCATGGACATCGTTCTGAGCAATATTGAAATGCGGTTTCCCGGCGAACCGGAGAGGGGAGACGATTCCGGTTTGCTGTTCCGGCTGCCGTCCATGGCCGTCCCCACGGGGCGAAGCATTTTGATACATGGCCCCAGCGGGCGCGGGAAAACCACCTTACTGCACCTGATGGCGGGCCAATTCCTGCCCGCCCACGGCCAGGTTTCCGTGGGTAGCATGAATGTTACGGAGATGGACGACGACGCGCGCCGCGGCATGCGACGGCGGCATTTCGGGATCGTCTTCCAAAGATTCAACCTCATCCAACACCTCACTCCGGTGGAAAACATCCTGCTCGGGGCCGCAGAGGATGAGGCGGATGGGGAGCGCAAGGCTTGGGCCGCGTTGCGGGAAATGGGCCTCGATCCGGAAATTCGCAGGCCTTCCGGAACGTTGAGCCCCGGCGAGCAGCAGCGCGTTGCGGTTGCCAGGGCCTTGGCCTTCGCTCCGGACATCATCCTGGCCGATGAACCGACTTCCAGCCTCGATCGGCGGAATGCCGAAGCCGTGATGGCGGCCTTATGCGAAACGGCGCGGGGAAGGACCTTGGTGGTCGTCAGCCATGACGAGCGCATCCATAAATTTTTCGACTCGCCCTTGGATTTCGAATCCTTGGTGCAACTTTGAGACCCCGGCCGTGAAGAAGCATACGTGAAAAAACTGGCTTGGTTGGAATTGGCGCGGCACCGCGCGGGCACGGCGTTGGCGGTGCTCTCGCTGGGCCTGACCATCGGGTGCGCCGGAATGCTCTATCGCCTGAACCTGCTTAACCAAAGCCGCTTTTCGACTTTGGCCGCCGCCGGCGACGCCATCGTCGGCGCGAAGTCGGGAGCCACGGACCTGCTTTTGGGTTGCCTCAATCTGGAGGGGCCGTATCCCGGATTCATTCCCTATCGCCTGTACGTTTCCCTCGTGAACCAACGGGCCGGTTTCGGTGAGGAGACCGACGCCGGGATGCGCCAATTCAAGCTGGTGATCCCGTTTTTATACTGTGCAAAATATCGGGGACACCGAGTGGTGGGAACCAGCGAAGCTTTTTTGCGCCAACCGGGAAATCCCGTGCGCTTGTCGCAAGGGCATTGGCCCGGGGCCGATGAAATTCTTCTCGGCGCGTCCGTAGCCGCGTCGGGAGGAGGCGATGGAAAAAGCCCGGTGCGCGTCGGCGAAAGCATCGAGGTGCAGACCTGGTCATCCGATCAGCCGGAAGCGCAATCGGTGGTGCCGCATCATTATAAGGTGGCGGGGATTTTGGCCTCCATGGGCAACGCCTGGGACGGCGGATTATTTTTGGATATCGGAGCGGGCGTTTTCTTGCTGGCATCGGGCATGCCTACCAAAGATCCGGTTTGGGGCATCGCGGTTTTGAATTACATGCTGATTTATTTGGAACCCGGTGGGATGGATTTTTTACGCGTGTTGGTCGACCAGCGCACGGTAGCCCAATCGGTTTCGATTCCGGCCGCGCGCGAGGCGCTGGAGCGCATCGCCGGCACGGGAAGGGCCATGGGATTGGGCGTGGCGGGAATGATTTTCCTGATCGGATCCATTTCCTTGGCCGGCTTGACCATGGGTCGATACGAAGAGAAGTCACGGACCTTGGCTGTTTTAAAGGCCATGGGATACTCGCGGAGACGATTGCGCGCCTTATTGGCTTGGGAGGGCGTTTATTTGTGGGCCTCGGCCTGGGTGGTGGGTGCCGGCTTGGACGCCGGAGTCTTTCCCGGTTTACGCGCCTTGCTGGGGAAGGGATTGCCTTCGCCGGATCTGTTGCCTAGCCATGTCTGGTACAGTTGGCCGATTTGGATCTTGACGTTGCCAATCATCATGTTGTCCTACGGCGTGGTGTTCGCGCGGGCGGAAAGTCGGCATCCGGGAGAGGCCTTGCAAGGATTATCATGACCCGCGCCGTCACCATCGCGACAACTATTGGCGCCACCATCGTAAAGGGTCCCGGGCCGAGGCTATTCCGTCGCCTGCTGGTAGGCGCGGCCACCACTTATTTCTGCGTCATCTTTCTGGAAATTTGCAAACCGAATTTAGCCTACGCGTGGGTCCCGGGGCCACTCCTCTATTTCTCGCAAATCGCCGCTTTGTTTCCCTTGGCCAAAAGCCGAGACATGGATTATCGCGCCGAAGGCTGGAACTGCGAGGCTGCTCGCTATGAAGAAATCGATTTGCGTCCCATCTTTTCCATCCAAGCGGAGAACAAAGAAAATCGGTTTGCTCGCGCCATGTATTTCTATAACGGTTCCCCGGAAATCCTTTCGCGGTTATCCGTATTCGTTCAAGACAAGAGCAACGGCCGCGCCACCGTCCACCCACAGGCGAGAGATTCTTCCGATGGAGGCCGGTTAGCCGACGAGCATCCTAAAGCCCTGTTGAAATACGGCGGAGTTCGTCTGTTGGGTATTCTGAGTTCCATTCCACAACCGTCACAAGGCATCAAGCGATACCATCGGCCTGAATTGCAGGACGTGGCCTGGGAGGAACGCCGTATTTATTTTGAACCGTCGCCCCTGGAGCTTTGGAAAGCCTGCAAGGAATTATGAACCCGGTTGCGAAGCGAATTTTTCCTAAGCATATCCCGACGTGGTTGCTGAGGCCTTGGCAAGATTTAGTCGCGCCCCAGCCCTTAATCCGATTAGAGGTCATTCGCATTTGCATTCCTTTAACCATCCTGGGGTTTCTTAGTTCGCGGCTCCTGCATGCGAGCGAGTGGCTCTCGACCGACGGTTTTCAGATCCCCGATCTAGGACATCGGGATTGGAGGCAACCCTTGTACTTGGCGCCGCTATCGCCTGCTGGGGCTTGGGCCTTTAGCCTTGTCACCGCCTTATCCGGGCTTTTGGTTTCCGCTGGATTTCGCACCCGGATTTCCGCCGGAATTTTCTTCGCCTGCCTGGCCTATCTTACTCTGGCTGATCGATTGGAGGCATTCACCGTTTGTAAAATGGGGACGATGCTGGCACTGGGACTTTTCCTTTCGCCCGCAGGCCGCGCGTGGAGCCTGGACGCTTGGATGGCGGGAGGCAAGGAAAATGCCGGCGATTTGAAAACGACATGGGGAAACGTCCGATTTTTCCAGGCCATGATTCTGACTCTTTATTGCGCCTCCGGAATCAGCAAGTGGCGTGGATCCTGGGTCACGCATTCCAACGTTTTATGGACGCATATGCACGACTCGTATCAAACCCTGGTTACCTACTATGTGGCCAAGTGGCTTCCCACGGGCTTGTGGAGGCCATTGCAATATTTCGTATTGGGTTTCGAAGTTCTGGCTCCCGCGTGGTTCATACTGCCCTGGACCCGGCTGCCGGCTTTGCTGGCGGGGTTTGGAATTCATGCCTTCATCGGATTTTGCTTCGGCCCGGTAGTCTGGTTCGCCTTGTTGATGGCGGAACTTCTTTACGCCGGATTCGCGCCCGAATCGTGGTTTCCCGGCGGACTTAAGACGGCGTTAAAAGCGGATTAAATTCCTCGAAAGGTTAATGTCATAACCGTTTCGGTTCAATTCCGATATTAACTCCAACGGCTTTGACGTTTTTCCGAAAAGGATCATATCTTATTCGCAGGCGCTGTCGCGGACAGGCCCCTGGGGATCCCATGCGGAAGAGCGGAAAAAACAACTTGTCATCGGCCCTGCTGGGATTTCAGCGGTTGGTCGTTGTTCTCGTCCTGGTGGGTTACGGCCTATTCACGGGCGAACCGGTTTCCCTGCGGAGTTTCGTCGTTTCCAAAGCTCCGGACCACGTCACGTCCGTAGCGGAATCGCTTTCCCACCCCAAGATTTTCATCTACTCTCACGAAAAAGGCGAGTGGGTCGAGGACGAGGAGGATGCATGCCATTCCTCCCCCGAGGATCGTGCGCCGTTTCCCGGCGGATTGTTCGTGCAAATCCAAAACGAAGAACGCAATGGGGGAAATCATTTTTTCCCGTTGCCGGCGCTTCATTCACTTCCAGCATTCGCTATGCCCGGCTCCGGATTGGTCTGCTTTCCTACCGGAACTGTCCGTGCCTTCCGGTGCGTCCCTCGCGGCTACCCGGTATTTTTGATCTCCGATCTACCGCCTCCACTTACAGCCTGAAATTCCCGACCAGGGACGGATCGCCGCGCCTCCTCCGCATGGCTGGAGTTCCGCGTCCGTTACGTTCCGAACCGCGTTTACGCCGCGGTAATTCCTGGGCCAGGGCGAATGGTTCCCCATGGCCGCATGCAATCACAAAGCGAGGAAAATATGGAATTTGGAATGGGACTTCCCGCCATGAATCGGAACACGACCAGTGACGACTCCATCCAGGCGGTCAGAGCATGATTCAGGCCGATATGAATGATAGTTTGCGTCGTTATCTGGACGACGTGCGCAAAACCGAACCGGTGGATCGGGAAACGGAGCGAGAACTTTTCCGCATGGCCCGAGCGGGAAATGTCGACGCGCGCAATCGTCTGGTGCGGGCGCACATGCGCTTCGTGGTCAAGGTGGCCCTGCATTTTCGAAATGTGCCCCTACCGCTGCCGGATTTGATCAGCGAAGGCAGTTTGGGTCTCATCAAGGCCATCGAATCCTTCGACGAGTCCCGCGGCGTGAAATTCATCTCGTACGCGGTATGGTGGATCCGGAGTTTTATCGTGCAAGGGATTCAGCAGCGGGGATTCCTAATCCGGCTTCCCGCCAATCAACTATTACGGTTGAGCCGCGAGAATAAGCGGGGAATGACCGAGACGGAAAGTCGCGATCCGGTGCGGGGATTATTGCGGGCGCATCGACCGGACATCGATCCGGACCAGGGTTGGCAAGGCATAAAACCCCTGGAAGCCTACGATGATTCGGATTCCCCGGGAGAACGGCTCGACGATTTCGAAACCGCCAAGCGCTTGGAATCCGCCCTGGAAGAATTGACATGGCGCGAAGGTTTTGTAATCCGCAACCTGTATGGCCTGCATCAAGGTGAAGCCGATTCGCTCCAGGAAGTGGCCTGGAAGTTGGGCTTGTCCGTGGAACGGATTCGCCAAATACGCAACAAGGCTTTGGGCCGACTGCGCACAAACGGCAGTTGCCGCGTGAACGGCAGCTGGTCCGCCAACCGCAGTTGGCCCGCCACGGCGGATTCGGTTTAACCCCTTAAAAATAATCCCAAGAATCCCAATCGGACCCGGTTGCGCCATGCGCGCCGGGTCCGACCATGCTATATTAGCCTCCGGACAGTATCCGGCATTTACAGCTTGACTGCACGAATAGGAGACCCAATGTTGAAGAAGGCCATTGCCTCATTATCGATTGCATGCGCGATGTTTTTTTCTTCCCTAGCCGCCGACGCGCCGAAGGCTATCCCCGCTTCCCAAGCCGCCCAGACGCCGGAAAAAGCCGCGCCGTCCGCAGCCCCCGCCGCGGGAGCGCCGATGACCGATGCCAAATCCGTCGAAAAGACCATTGTTTACAAAGCCAAGGTTGGCAGCCGTTACCACGTGAAAGGCTGCCGTTACCTGAAGAACGCCGGCACCGCGATCAGCGTCGGCGACGCCGTGAAGCAAGGCCTGGCGCCCTGCAACGTGTGCCACGCTCCGAAGTTGAAGCGGGAATAACCTGCGCCGCGCCGGGCTCGATTAAACGGGTCCGACGCGAAGATGGAAAACCTCAGGCTCCCCTGGCCTGGGCCATTTTCCGGAAAAAATCCTGTTCTGCGGTCGACAGGTCCGTAGGTAACTTCAGTAATACCGTAACGTAGAAGTCACCATATTCCCCCGGCCGATCGTAAACCGGCATCCCTTGGCTTTTCAATCGGAACGCTTTTCCATTTTCCGTTCCGGGAGGCACGCGCAGTTTCACGCCCCCTTTGAGCGTACGGATCTCCAGCGTGCGGCCTATGATGGCGTCCTGAACCTCCAGGGGCAGGCTGGTATGGAGGTCGTCGCCGCGCCTTTCGAATTCAGCGTGCGGACGCACATGAACGTGTAACAGGAAATCTCCGTCCGGGCCGCCAGCCCTTCCCGGGCCGCCTTTGCCCGCGAGCCGGATGCGGCGGCCTTCCGCGATTCCGGGTTTGAACTGGAGTTTTAGCTTCTTGCCGTTGATGTCCAACACCTTCCGCGCGCCCGCAAAGACTTCTTCCAGGGTGATTTCCACGTCGGCTTGGTAATCCTCGCCGGCGCTGGGACGCGCTTGGAACCCGCCGCCTCGACGCGCGGATCCGGTTTCCTGGCCACCGCCGAAAAAGGTCTCGAAGAAATCGGAAAATCCTCCGCCTTCGACTCCTCCGCCGCCAAACATGCGTTCCATTTCCTCCTGAGACATATTCCGGGATTGGGCACGCCGGAAAGGGCCGCCCCCTGCGGGCCGTCCGCTTTCCCCTCCGTATTGAGGTTGATTCCAATTCGATCCCAACTCGTCATACCGGCGCCGCTTCTCCGCATCGGAAAGCACCTCATGCGCCTCGTTGATTTCCTTAAACCGGTCCTCGGCGTTTTTATTGCCTGGGTTTTTATCCGGGTGCCATTTGGCCGCTAGTTTCCGGTAAGCCTTTTTAATGGCTTCCTGATCGGCTTTTTTGTCCAGCCCCAATACCTTGTAATAATCTTTGAAATCCATGCGGAGTCGTTCCTGAATAGGTGCCTGATCAATTTATATCTCGGTAACGGTTCCGCCCAAGCGGAGCGGATGGAAATTGTAGGGGTGAATAACATATTCGGCGGTGGTGCGAGGGCGGAAATCAGGCCCCGCGCCGTAAGAATGGCGCTGGTGGACCTTTTAAACTTTTCGAGAAGACGATGCCTTAGCGATCGGCCAGCATCCGATGGGCTACATTTTCCGTCGTCATATCGGGCGCTTCGGTCTTAGCTCCAAAGGCCCTTAGAACTCGCATGGCATCCAATCTTCCCATGGTGGAGGCCGCGAGATAGGGCGTCCAACCTTCTTCATCACGAGCGTTGACGTTGGCTCCCGCCGCAATCAGTCGGTAAACTTCTTTCGTTTCACCCCGCTCGGCGGCGCGAATCAATTGCATGTCCCGGCCTTTTACCGTCTGAGTTCCGGCGCAACCGATCAGGTTGAGAGCAAGCGTAGCCAATACCAAGCACGTCGATGCGACTTTCATGGAGGCCTCTTTTTTTCCGGAGATTAAATGGGGGCCGAACATGATCAGATTGTGGCAGCAAACGGAACGTGATGCAATAACTACCGGTTCGCTCATTTCGAGAATTTTGGTCTCGATAACCGGGTTTTATGGGTTTTTGCAGAGCTCGAGGAAGCGTGTTGGGGCTTTTTATCCTGGAGTTTGGGCGCCCTCCAAGTGCTATAATAGCGGTGCCGCGAAGCGTCTTTTCCGCAGATCCACAGCTGCTTCTCGTCGGTTACACCCCTGCTTCCCGCCTGTTCAGGATGGCGTCGGTTTTTGGCTGACTCCGTGGCCGCATTGTTGGAGTATGGCTTCCGCCGCTTCCCGTCCGGTGGCCGCGCCGCCGTTCATGTAGCCTTGGAATTCCCGACTGCAATGTTCTCCTGCGAAAAAGACATTCCCGACGCGGCGGCCTTCTTCTCCGCCCAGGGTGGTCCATTGGCCCGGCTTGTAACAGGCGTAACTTCCGAACGAGAGCGGGTAGCTCGGCCAATTGAAGGCACCGATGCGGCCGTTGCGCGCCTCGCGAGCCCCTGGAAATATGGCTTCCAAGGCCTCGGCGGCTGCATCGGCCTGCGTGGCGAGAGGCGTGGCGCCCATGTCCAGGCCTTGGCGGCCGCCGCTGAACAACGTCATGCCGCCGGCTGGGGAGGCTTGGGTAAACGTGTGATCCCAGCCCGATTGCAAATGCGAGTCCGAAAAGAAATACCCGGATTGTCCGACGCGACGCCAGGGGCGGGAAGAAAATCCCAGGAACAATTTTGAGTTCGTCCCATAACCCAATTCCGCGATGGCCTTTTTTTTGAGCGGCGGCAAATCAATATCCATGCGCACTTGGCGCAACATCGTAAAAGGCAAGGCAAGCAAAACCGCCTCGGCCAAGATTTCGCGTGTACCGCCAGAGGTCTGGAAAGTCAGTTGGAATCCCCCGTGCCCGCCTGCCATCGCCTCCAGTCGGTGGCTGAGCCGAATCCGATCCTGGTGCAATCGGGCCAATCCGTCGGTAAGGGTTTGGTTGCCTCCCACGATTCGGAACCGTTCGTCGCTATCGCCGAAAATTTTAAGCTGGCATGCCGATAGATCGAAGCCAATCAAAGTGAGCAGGTTCAAGCTGGACTGTTCGCCCGGATCCAAACCGAATTCCGTTACATAGGCGGCGAGAATCAGATCCCGTAACCAGCCGGTTACCCCCCGGGATTCCAGGTAACGGTCTAATGGGGTGCGATCCAATTCCGCCGCCAATCCGGTGGCGCCTGCCGAGATTACCTTGGGCAGCGCCGCGATGTCCTTTGCCATGGCGCCGCACATTTCGCGCAGGGCGGAAACGGTTTCTTTCTCGCCACGCAACCGGCCCCCGAAGAAAAAGGCGAATTCATTCAGCGAGGGGTAATTGGGGCCGCGGGAATCGACTACGGTTAGCCCCAACTCCGCCGCCAGGGACAACATGTCCGCATGGCCGCTGTCGATGAACTCACCGCCTGCCTCGGTGTACAACCCCGGACCCACGACGTCGGTCAAGGTCAGAATGCGCCCGCCCGTCCTGGCTCCCGCCTCAAATACGACGGGCTCCAATCCGCCTTTCACTAAATGATGGGTCGCAGTTAATCCCGCAATGCCCGCGCCGATGATGGCGATGCGCGTCGAGTCATCGCTTTTTCGCCCTTGCGGTTTGCATCCTGGTAAAAGGCTTGCCGCTCCCAGCGCCATGGTGCCTTGTACGAATCGTCGCCGTTCCGGTGAAATCAGATTTTCGGGTCCGCGTGGTTCGAATCCGGGATTCGGGTTGTCGCTGTTGTTGGCTTTGCGCCAGCAGCGACGGAGGGTGGCCATGAGCGGAGAGCGGGAGGAACGGGAAACTCGCGAAATGTGCACGGGGCTACCTCGATTTTTCCGGAAAAGTTACATCGGTCGGAATCAGCCCCCAAGAACTTTTACTCACCGTCACTTGGGTCAATCCACGAAAATTCGAGGGATCACCGCATTTTACCGGGAAGGATGAAACCAGGAATCCGAATATGCTAGAATCATGTCGAAACGAATTCCGGTGACGGAAAGGATTGGTCGTGAAAACGGTAAAGACCATCGATAAGGCTGCTCTGGTCAATCTCTACAATATTGGTGGGAAAGAATTTCTGTTGAAGATGATCGATAACTTCATTTCCCAGGCTCCTACGCGAGTGCAATCCGCGCGCAAGAATTTGGAAGGTTCCGATTTGAAGGCCATCCATTTGATCGCCCATTCGCTTAAGGCCAGCGCCGCGAACCTCGGCGCCACCAAGGTGCATGAGTTGGCGGAGCGCCTTGAGGAAATGTCCAGTATAGGACTCAAAGAGCATATTGGCGAAGGTTTGGACCGACTAGACACGGTCCTGATGGAAGCCATCCAAAGCCTTCAAGCGGAACGGGCCCTTTGGGGCACGGAGACGCCCAGCGGTTAGACCACAGTATTTTATTCCCCAGCGCATTCTATGCGGCCACCGCATCTTACGCGGCCGCATCCTATGCGGCCGATGCCCGAGAACGCCAAGAAAAGAATCTTTCATCCAGCGCGAAGCGGATTTTCTCCAATAGCCGCGCGGGAGCCGGAGCGCGAGCCGGCAATCCACCATATACAGGACCGACCGGCATCGTTTCAATTTCCGTCCGGTCCCTTTCCGTCAATATCAAAGTGGGAATTTCCGGACCCAGAAATCGCATTTGACGCGTCCAGTCCTTTGCCGACATATCGGGCAACTCTTCGGCGCATAAAGCCAGCCGGAGATCGTCGGCCCATTCGCCCAACACCTGCAGGGCTTCAAGACCGTGCTCCGCCTCGATCACGCGATATCCATTCAATTCCAAGACGAATTTCATAGCCTGACGGGACGCAGCGTCTCCATCCACCAACAGGACCGTTTCCATTACCTTTTCAACCTTCCACCGCTCAATCAAACCCGACATTTTTCCCTCCTGGTTTCAGTTTGCCGCCCAAGCCGGCGACGGGCCGGCGATTGATATTATAAGCGCTGAACGGGGACGAAAATTGTCACTACAAACGGAAATTCACTTCCAAAATTTTTTCGGTAGGGGCGACGGAATTAACGATTTGATCGGGCGAGGAAAAGACTTAAGGGAATCTCTAAAAATGGCAATCCAGGACAGATGACGCTTGCCAGTAGGCCGGGTTTTTCTTCACATTCAGATATGCTTCGTGCGTGAAGCCCGCCCCGATATCCAGCCAGTTCCAGGGTGAATAGGTATACCCGGCGCCGAGAGTCAGGATGCGTTCCACGCTTTGGGACGATTGCCAATCCAGTTTCACTTGGACGGCTAATAAATGCGCATCGGGGTTCCAGTCCGCGCCGGCGGCTAATCCGATGCCTTTGATGATGGACGTTTCCGATTGCGTCGAGCAACCTTTTCCGGATTTGGAATTGCAAGGAGCCGCATCCTGCGTCGCGGATTCCCGGAACCCGTCGACTTCGGCGCTCACATCGAAATCGCCGAGATCGTCAGCAAGGCCCGAACTGAAATTCCAGGTGCGGTATTGCCCGCCTTCATCGTCGTATCCCGTGGAAGAGGTCCACTCCCAATTACTGTCCGCGTCCAGGATGATTTTCTGTTTCAGTTCGCCTCCGAATAATTCGTATAGCGTCGCCTTACTCTTCACCTTCGCGGAGCGCGATCGCTTTTCGTAAAGCGCGGTGGTGTAATCGAGGCCGGCATTGAGCGATGCCGTAAATCCGTTTCGTTTATACTTGCAGGTTAAACCGCCTTCGCCCTCCTGGATTCGATCCGAGGCCGGCTTAGCGTCTGCCGCGGCGTCCAAGGTTTCCAGAAAAATATTCGCGTCTTCCGATTGTTTGCCCGTTAACGAAAGGGAATCCAAAGCATGGGCGCCGTTGTACGAGGGCCGGCCCCGGCCATACGCCAAACCTTGGGCCGCGAACCCCGTCCACTTCACCGTAACCGGCGCGCTACTCTCGGATCGAGCGGCGGAACTCCCGGACTGCGCAGTGGTATCCAGGGCAGGGTCGGCGACTTCCGCGCGAATTAAATTAGTGGCTAAAAAGCAAACCAGGCAAACCGGGCAAATCGCGAATCGACTGAACATATTCCATCCGCTAGGATAATTGTTGATCCAACATCCGATGCTCCGGCCGGCACAGCCTTCCTGGAAGGGATTATCGCATGGTCGTGGCGGGAGGGACCAAGCGTTCCAGGGCCTGAAGGACGATGCCTGGAGTCAGCACTTCCGGGAGCAGGATAAAATCTTCCGGTCCTTTGCCGCCGTACAGAACGTACAACGGGATGCTGTTCCGGCCATATCGCGCCAGGGCCCTGGCAATGGACTCGTCGCGCGAAGTCCAATCCGCCTTGAGCATCGCCAGTCCCAATTCCCGGAACTTCTTGGCGACATCCTGGGACGAGAAAGCGACGCGTTCATTGACTTTACAACTTAGGCACCAGTCCGCCGTGAAATCCACGAACACGGGTTTGCCTGCGGCCGTGAGCGCCTGCAAAGCCGAATCGGAGAATGGCTGCCAGGGAATTCCGCCCTCGGTGGGCGCGCCCACCCCTTGTCCCATGCTCTGCCAACCGGGCCTCGCGACCCCATTGGTTTTTGATTGGCCCAGATAAATCAAGACCAGGATAAAAGCCGGAAAGAACACCGCCAAGGCGACCAATCCGGCGATGACGCGCACGGGCGTGGACCGGTGCAGCGCGGTCCATTTCCCCAGGACCCAGGCGCTGATGCCGGCCAACAATAACACGACAAGCAAGGCCGCCAGCGCATCGACGCCCGCCTGCTTCCCCAACACCCAGGCCAGCCAGATGGCCGTTGCCAACAGCGGGAAGCCCATGAATTGCTTGAGATGCTCCATCCATTCCCCGGGCTTGGGGAGGAATTGCATCAATGAGGGAAATCCGGATAAAATCAAGTAGGGCGACGCCATGCCGAGTCCCAGGAAGGTGAAAACGAGCATCGCGAAATACGCCGGTTGGGTGAAGGCGTAGCCCATGGCCGTGCCCATGAACGGGGCGGTACACGGCGTCGCGACGACCGTGGCCGTCACTCCCGCCAGAAAGGACGCGGCGAATCCGTGCTTTGGACCGACGGCCCCTACGCGGGTAAAGAGGTACCCGAGTTCGAAAACCCCGAACAAGTTCAGGCTGAAGAAGAAAAACAGGGCGCACAAAACCACCAAGAAAGTTGGTGATTGCAATTGGAAGCCCCATCCCAATTCCTGTCCGCCCCGACGTAAGATAAGCAGTAGGCCCGCGAGGATCCAGAAGGAAATCAAGACTCCCGCAGTGAAGATCAGGCCATGGGAAAACACCTTCCAACGGGATTCGCCGGCCCGTTTGACGAAGTCGAAAATTTTCAGCGACAACACGGGGAGCACGCAAGGCATCAGGTTCAGGATAAGGCCGCCGAGGAAGGCCAAGGAAAGCATGAAGATTAATTTTTTGAAAACCGATCCGGAATCCGCAATCCCCGATGCGGAGACTGATCCCACTGATCCGGACGCGGGGCGCAACTGGGCCTGTGGCGTGCCTGCGCTGGTTTCATGCATGGCGCGAGGCGGAGAAAGCGGTTGGGGACGCGCGCCTTTCACCGGCGTCACTTCCACGGACAGGGACTTTTCCAATCCCGGAGTATTCCAACCCGTGGATGAGACGGCTACGCCTTTCAATGTCGGCGCGGAACCCGAGGCCCCGGCGCGGTCTGAATCCGGCAGCACGCGCCTCAACTCCAGCGCAAACCCGCCGGCGATGGGATAGAACAATTGCGGCGGGGCATTTTGGACGCGATCCGGAGTCTCCGGAAAGAACTGGAACCCGGACAAGACGCCGCCGCTCGGACCCTGCGCGATGAGGAAAAGGGACGAGTCCGCTTCGATGGCTGAGAAGGACCAGGGCGATTGGGACAACGGCAATCGTGACTGGGCCGCCCGGAACAATTCCGCGTTCGGCCCGCTCGGTAACTCAGAAGTTACCCCGGTCGCGACCGGCAGGGAAAGCGTCAGGTCCTGGCCCCCCGGCAGGCAAATATCCTTGCAAATCACCCACTTGGCCTTGGCCTTGATTTCAATCTTGCCGCCGGTCGGAAGCGTCGTCGTGGCGGCAACGTCGATGGGTAACAGCAAGTCGCCCGCATATCCGTAATTGACCAAGGGCCCGGCCTCAATGCGTTCTGGATATGGCCACAAAATGGGTCCCGCGGAGAATCCGGCTGGGAGCGTCCAACTCACGCTTACGGGCAAGCCGGCATCCCCGGGGTTCACCCAATACACGTGCCAATGCGGATCCAGCCGGAAATGCACGCCGACCCGGAAGGTTTTGCCGGGAACCAGGGCGGACGCGTCGGATATCAATTCGACTTGCGCATGCGGTTCGAGCTTGGGGGATCCTCCTCCTTCTCCCATTCCGATCCCGCCGATTCGATCCTCGGCGAGCGCTAAGCGCGATCCGGAAAATACGGTGACACAAGCCAAGAACAAAGTGAAGAAGGTGCGCAAATGGACTCCCGAAGTTATGGCATAATATACCCAAGCGACTGCGAAATCCCACGCCGCCGGACTATCGGCCCGGAAGGACTACTTATATTTGCCTTGTTTAGGCACAGGGGTAAAAAAGAATCCCATCGGGTCGGAAGGGGAAAGCGGAATGCTTTGGTTATTGGTCGGAGTAGGGGGGGCGATAGGTTCCTTGTTACGCTTTTTTTTGCAAACGCGACTTCAAGCGGCGCACGGCGGCACGTTTCCGGTGGGCACTTTGGCCGTCAACGTTATTGGATCGGCCTTTATCGGATTGCTGGCCGGTTGGCTGGAATCCCTGCATACCGGAGGCGCCCATCCGCTGCACGCGCAGCTGAGGTCTTTTCTGATGGTGGGAATATTGGGCGGCTTTACGACGTTTTCATCCTTTGGATTGGAAGCCGTGACCTTGGTGCGTCTGGGCGAGGCAGGCTTGGCGATCACCTATATCCTGTTGACCAATGTTTTGGGGATCGGGGCCGCATTCGGAGGGTTTGGCGCGGCGCGGGCACTGGCCTCAAGGCTTGGGGCCTGACGTAAATCGACAAGTCGTTTTCATTTTTTACGCCATTCAAATTTAGGGCAAAGGCTCTGGCTGAAATCTTCATCGGCTAAAATATATGTCTCGTAGGCAATAGTAGGTCAAAATGGCAGAAGTGAATTAAGTCATACCTTGATTCACACCAATTTTGGCACGTTTCGCATGGCCCCCTTGTTGCTTGTTTGAAAGTTGCGCCGTACGGGCAATCTTTTTTCGAGGCGCTACCGAGGTGGAAAACTCGATTGGAGTTCGGAAAGCCATCCAGTGGATGCCTTGGTGTAAAATAGGAGTGATATGAAAATCGGAATACCCAAGGAATCCTTTCCAGGTGAAAAGCGCGTCATGGCCACGCCCGCAACCGTAAATCGACTGACCCAAGTCGGATGGGAAGTTGTCGTGGAGTCCGGGGCAGGCGTGGGAGCCGGTCATGCCGACTCCGAGTATGTAAAAGCCGGGGCCGTAATCGTAGGTGGGAATCCGAACGCGGGGCCGAATCACCAGACGGCCGAAATTGATTCGATCCGCACGCATGCCTGGTGGGGCGATGTCGATGTGCTAGCCAAAGTGCGCGCGCCGCAAATTTTTCCCGATGGAACATCTGAATGCGACGGAATGCGCGAAGGGACTTTGCTCATTTCCTTTCTCAATCCTGATCTGAACGGCGCCCTTATGGAACGATTGGCGGCGCGTAAAGCCAGCGCCTTGGCCATCGACAAAATTCCACGCATCAGCCGCGCGCAGAAAGTCGACGCGCTTTCCGCCATGGCGAATATCGCGGGATATCGCGCCGTCATTGAAGCTGCGGGCCGGTTCGGGCGGTTTTTCACGGGACAGATGACCGCGGCGGGCAAGGTGCCGCCGGCGCAGGTGTTGGTAATCGGGGCGGGAGTAGCGGGTCTGGCCGCCATTGCAGCGGCCAAAGGCTTGGGCGGCTTGGTTCGCGCTTTCGATGTTCGTCCGGCCGTGGCGGATCAAATCAAATCGCTCGGGGCGGAATTTCTCACTGTAACCATCGAGGAAACCGGCGAAGGCCAAGGGGGTTATGCCAAGGAAATGTCGCCGGAATTCATCGCCGCCGAAATGGAGTTGTTCCGCAAACAAGCGGCCCAATGCGACATTGTGATCACCACCGCCATGATCCCCGGTAAACCCGCCCCCAAGCTTTGGCTGGCCGACATGGTTCAACGCATGAAGCCCGGCTCGGTCGTAGTGGATTTGGCCGCCGAGAGCGGCGGCAATTGCGAATGGACCGTACCCGGCGAGGCGGTCGTCCGCGATGGCGTCACCTTGATTGGCTATACGGATTTGCCGAGCCGCATGGCCGGCGTCGCCAGCGATTTGCTGGGCGGCATCCTATTCAATTTGACGGAGGAAATGGGCGGGTCCAGCCGGTTCGGAATCGATTTGGACAACGAGATAGTGAGGGGCGCCTTGGCGTTGTCGCGCGGAAACAAGGTCGTTCCTCCGTTACGAAAACCGGAAAAGGACTCCGTCAAGACGCCGGTACCCGCGGGTGCATCCGCACCCCAGGCTAAAAGCGGTGTTTCGGCGGTAAAGGAAGCGGGTCACAACGGCGCGCGCGCAGGTACCGGCGGCCCCGGCCCTGCCGGGCATGGCCATGGGTCTCATGCTCCGGCTCCACCCTCGCGAATGGCGGACTGGACCATGGCCGGTTTCGGAATATTAGCCGCTTTGGCCTGGGTCGGTTTGCGTTATCACGGTTCCGGAGAGGCCGCAGTGGGCGAGGGGACGCGGGTTTTCCTGGAACACTTTACGGTTTTCGTAATGGCCATTTTCGTCGGCTGGCAGGTGATTTGGAACGTCACTCCGGCGTTACATACCCCGCTTATGAGCGTCACGAACGCCACCAGCGGCATCATCCTGGTGGGAGGAATCATCGGCGCGCGCGCGCATTTTGACGTTTCGGCTTCCATCGCCCTGCTGGCGGCTCTGTTCGCCACCATCAATATCGTGGGCGGTTTCATGGTGACGCGGCGCATGCTGCTGATGTTCAGAAAGTGACGGATAATGCTTGAATCGATGACTCAATCCCAAGCCCTGACCACGGTCGCCTATTTGGCTGCGGCGGTCTTCTTCATCCTAAGCCTGGCCGGACTTTCCAGCCAAGGTACGGCCAGGCGCGGCAACCTTTTCGGCATGATCGGAATGGCCGTGGCCGTGCTCGCCACGCTTTCCTTGATCGGCGGAGGCCTCAACGGCATGCTGCCCATCGCGCTTGCGTTGGGCGCGGCCATTGGCGGGATCATGGCCGCGCGGGTGGGCATGGCGCAAATGCCCGAGATGGTGGCGCTCCTGCATAGTTTTGTCGGGATCGCCGCGGTTTTGGTCGGGTACTCTTTGCAATTGGGCGCGCACCAGCCGGATGCGGGGACGCGCGTGGAAATCGCCGTCGACGTGGTCATCGGGGCCATTACGCTGACCGGCTCCATTCTGGCCTTCCTAAAATTAAAGGGCAGCGTTTCCGGACGACCCTTGTTATTGCCCGGCCGCCACGGCATGAACGCGGCCATGTTGGGCGCCATCGTGATTCTCTCCGTGGTTTACGCGCACTCCGGCCTGCTATGGCCCTTGTTGGCCTGCACGGGCATCGCCTGCGTGTTGGGGGTGCATTTGGTGGCCGGCATTGGCGGTGCCGATATGCCCGTGGTTGTGTCCATGCTGAACAGTTATTCGGGATGGACTGCCTCGGCAGCCGGTTTCATGCTGGGGAACGATTTGCTGATCGTCACCGGCGCCTTGGTGGGATCCAGCGGGGCCATACTTTCCCATCTCATGTGCCGGGCGATGAACCGTTCGATATGGCACGTCATTTTCGGAGGTTTCGGAGCCGCGCCGAAGCGCGAAGGCGGCCATCCCGCAGCCTCCCAGCCGGCCGGCGTGGTCCAGGATATCGGCTACCAGGCCTTGGCCGATGTATTGGCTTCCGCGAAATCCGTCATGGTCGTCCCCGGCTATGGCATGGCCGTGGCCCGGGCGCAACACGCAGTCCGGCAATTGTCGGAAATCCTGCGCGACCAGGGCGTGCTGGTGCGCTTCGCCATTCATCCCGTAGCGGGCAGGTTACCCGGGCACATGAACGTGCTGCTTGCCGAGGCCAACGTGCCCTATGATATCGTGCTGGAAATGGACGAAATCAACGGGGACTTTCCGCAAACGGACGTGGTCATCGTGATCGGGGCCAACGATATCGTGAACCCGGCCGCCGAGGACGATCCCGAGAGCACCATCTACGGCATGCCGGTGCTAAAGGTATGGAACTCCAAACTCGTCGTCGTGAATAAGCGCAGCCGCGCCACGGGCTACGCGGGCATCGACAATCCCTTGTTCTACCTGGAGAATACCCGCATGCTGTTCGGCGACGCGCGCGATTCCAT
>JADGQO010000127.1 GCA_017881725.1 Fibrobacteria bacterium | reverse complement strand
TCTTGGACCGAAATCCGGCATTCCATGCCATTTTTTGGAAGGAAAATGTCTTATTTTTAGACTTTTCTTCTGTGTAGAAGGCCTTTAGGTAGTCGCGATAATTCAAAAATTGAAAAATATTCGGCATGGGCTGATGGTTTAAATATACGCCCTTGGTGGGTATGAAAACATCATTCTGTGCGAATAACGGTTCCTTTTTGGCGAACGATATTTTAGCCGTGGGAACCTGGCTTACTCTGAAGGAGGGACGAATATTTTGACCACGCCCAGGACGGATTTGTAAATTTTCCCGGACAAATACCGGACCCGGTCCCTGACCAGAGGTTCCCGATCCGGCGGACCAAACAACCGCCAAGTCGGGCTCCGAATCCGGCCGATTCACTTGATTGAAGGAGTTCCCATGACCGCCGCAACGCAGGAAAAACTCGAGTTCCAAACGGAAGTCAAGCAGCTTCTGAATTTGATGATCCATTCCTTGTACAGCAACAAGGAAATCTTTTTGCGGGAGTTGATATCCAATTCCTCCGACGCCATCGACAAGGCCCGCTACGAAAGCCTGACCAACGTGGACGTGCTGGGCGACGACAAAACCTTCCGCATCCGCGTGTCCATGGACAAGGATGCGAAGATCCTCCGCATCACCGACAACGGCGTGGGCATGACGCGCCAGGAATTGATCCAGAACATCGGCACCATCGCCAGCTCCGGCACCAAGAAATTCATGGAGAAGGTCACGGGCGATCAGAAAAAGGACATGAGCCTGATCGGGCAATTCGGCGTGGGCTTTTACTCCGTATTCATGGTGGCGGACAAGGTGGTTTTGACGACCAAGCGTTTGGGGTCCGATGAAACCGCTATGCGCTGGGAGAGCACGGGCGACGGTTCCTATACCTTGGAGGCGGCGGAGAAAAACGATCGCGGCACCGAATTGGAAATCCACATCAAGGAGGACGAAAAGGAATTCCTGGAGGAATATCGCGTCCGCAGCATCATCCGCAAATACAGCGAATACATCACGCATCCCATCATTCTGATGGCCAAGGAGGACGACAAGGAAGAAGGCAAAGACAAGGACGCGAAAGCAGCGAAGGAAGAAGTACTGAACGGCAAACCGCCGATTTGGCGTCGTTCGAAGAATGACATTACGAAAGACCAGTACGAGGAATTCTTCAAGCATCTGACTTTCGATCAGGAAGCGCCGCTGGCCTGGTCGCACAACCAGGTGGAAGGGGCAATGGAATACACGACGCTCCTCTATGTTCCCGGTAAGGCGCCATACGATTTGTATCAGCCTGAAAAGCAGAACGGCTTGAACCTGTACGTAAAGCGCGTCTTCATCATGAACGATTGCAAGGAACTGGTGCCCAGCTATCTCCGCTTCGTGCGCGGCATCGTGGATTCGGAGGACTTGCCCCTCAACGTATCGCGCGAGATACTCCAGAAGAACGCTGTCATCCAGAAGATCAACAAGGCGTCGGCCAAAAAGGTGTTACAGCTTTTGGAAACCATGGCCAAGGAGGACAAGGATAAGTACCGCGCCTTCTGGAAGGAATTCGGCAACGTGATGAAAGAGGGTTTCCACATGAACTGGGAAAACCTCGACGAGCTGAAACGCCTGGTGCGCTTCGAATCCAGCAAGACCAAGGCCGAGGACTATGTAGGCCTGGAAGAATACGTGCCCCGCATGCAATCGGGCCAGAAGGATATCTACTTCATCACTGGCGAGAACCGTCAGGCCGTGGAGCATAGCCCGCATCTGGAAGTCTTCAAATCGAAGGACATCGAAGTGCTGTTCCTCATCGATCCCATCGACGAATGGGTCATGCAGACCTTGACGGAATTCGACGGCAAAAAACTCGTGAACGTGACCAAGGGTGATTTGGATCTGGGCGATTTGTCCAAGGACGAAAAGAAGACCCAAAAGGAAGCCCAAAGCAAATACAAAACCTTCATGAAGGATTTCGAAGAAAAATCCGGGGACTTCCTGAAGGAAGTGCGCGTCACCAGCCGCTTGAAGGAAAGTCCCTGCTGTCTGGTCGCCGATGAACAGGACATGGGGGCCAACATGGAACGCATCCTGAAAATGGCGAACCAGAAAGTGACGGCCAGCAAGCGTATCCTGGAAATCAATCCCGATCATGCCATCACGCAAAGCTTGTTGCGCATGTACGAGAACGATGCCGCGAATCCAAAACTCAAGGATTGGTATTTGCTTCTCGTGGATCAAGCCCTGTTGGCGGAAGGTTCGGAAATCAAGGACCCGGCCGGTTACGTGGCCAAGGTGAACAGTTTCCTCACCGAAGTGCTGGCAAAGGGTTAATTCCTGCGCATCGCCATTCTCGGCTGTTCGGGCCATTGGCGCCTGGCGGCCGAAGGCGCGAGCGCGGCGCGCACGGACATCGAGTGGATCTGCGCCCCCGTCGTTTCGACGGGCACTGCGGTGTCGATGCGCCCTGCAAACTCTTCGGGTTCGGTTGATACCCTGGGGACCGCCCTTACTGCGAGTCCGTCGCCGGGCGGAACCACAGCCCCGGAACTGGAGCCCGAAAATATGGCCCCGGTCATGGCAGCATTGATCCGGTCCGGGGCGTCCAAGGTCGAATTGGAATCGGATTGGCTGGCCACGCTGGAGCAATTCAGTCCCGATATCGCCGTCGTGAATCCGCCCTTCCACATGCAGGCCGAAGTCATTTTGGAATGCTTGCGCCGCGGCATCCACGTGTTTTCGGAAAAGCCCATGGCCCTGACGAAAACCGAACTCGATCGTCTGCGATCCGCGCTCCGCGAACCGGCCGCGCCCAAGCTCATGGCGATGTTGACTATGCGCTATGAACCCGGAATTCTCGCGGCCAGGAAATTCCTGGCGTCAGGATCCCTGGGAACGCCATTATTAATCTCAGTGGAAAAATCTTATCCCTTGATCGGCTGGGACGGGAAGCCGCGACCGGGCTTTTATCGGAGTCGCGCGACTTACGGCGGAACCATCCCTTGGGTTGGCATCCATGCCTTGGATTTGATCCGATGGTTTTCCGGATCGGAATTCCGTCGCGTCGAGGCTTGGCACAGCACGGCAGGCAACGACGGCATGGGTGAGATGGAAGTGTCCGCAGCGCTTCAGTTGAAACTGGAGCCGGGCGCTACGGCGATCGTCAAGCTGGATTTTCTGAAAACAAACCCATATGAGTCCAAATCCGGGCTTGACGCCCGGACCGCCGAATCGAATTCTTCGGCGGAGCCGACCCGCTGGGGCAACGATTCTCTGCGCGTCGCTTGCGAACACGGCCTGCTGGAAGTCCTTAACGGCAGGGCGCGCGCGCAAGACGCCGATGGGGAAACACGCGAGTTACCTCCGGTCGAAGGCCTGGACATGTTCGCGGATTTCCTGGCTTGGGTCGAAACCGAATCGCCCATGCTCCTGGACACACGCGATTGCCTGTTGGCGACCGAAGCGGCACTCCTGGCCCGCGATGCGGCGGA
This sequence comes from Fibrobacteria bacterium, assembly GCA_017881725.1. GTDB lineage: Bacteria > Fibrobacterota > Fibrobacteria > UBA11236 > UBA11236 > Chersky-265. Next base: position 56,054 of record JADGQO010000127.1, on the reverse strand, counting down.
TCAGAATCGGGCCGTGGCCTTTTGAGTTACGCGGCGTCGGCAAGATTTTTTCCCGTAACCTGGGACGAGCGCACGCGGCGATTTCCTTGGCCGAGATTTCCATGCCCATGATGCTGCCGCTACGCGGCGACACGCGATGGAAACCGTCTCACGAGATAACCGAAACATTACCTGAGGAAATTGAAGGCGCGGAACAATCCGCCGTAGGCGAAGGCGGGAAACGATCCGTGGGGAACGTCTGCGGGGCATGAATCTGCATCTTGGATTGTCCCTGGCAATGGCGACTTTGTGCGCATGGTCGATTTCCCCTTTTTTTTTCACGGCTTGCGGGCGACGTATCGGGCCCACCGCGACCAATCTTTTGCGACTGCTTTTCGCCACGCTGGTTTTATTGGCCATGACGGCGGCGCGCGCGGTTTTTTCCGGCGGAATCAATCGGAATGATTTGCCAGCCTACGCATGGTTGATGGCATCCGGCGCGATAGGATTGGCCTTAGGCGATACGTTCCTCTACCGTTCTTTCGTGGACTTGGGTCCGGAGCGGACCAGCCAGATGCAAACCTTGGCTCCGGCCTTTACCGTGGCGCTCGCGGCTTTTTTACTGCAAGAGTATCTTTCCCCCTTCCAATTGTTGGGCATGGCTTTGATTTTATCCGGTGTGTTCCTGGTCACGTGGAACGCTTCGAAGAAAAAAATCTCCGAACTTTATTCCGAAGGCTCCCAAGTCGAACAAAATTCCATTGATAACCAAGCCGAACCTTTGCGGACCGATGATACCTTGAAAAATTCGGCCGTCGTAAGTCGTGGTCCGATTTGGCTAAACGGCGTGTGGGCCTCTTTTTGGTCGGCGATGTTCCAAGGCATCGGCACGGTGATGGCCAGGCATGCTTTTATCTTGCGGCCGCATCTGGATTCCGTCGCAGCCACCGCCGTGCGTCTATGTGCCGGCGCATTCGCCTTATGGACTTATTCCTGGTTGCGCGGTCCTATCGGCCCAATCCTCGGAAATTGGCGCACACGGCCAATCCTGAAACGGTTGGCGGTCGGAACGTTGCTTGGCCCCATTCTCGGTATGCTGACTTTTATCTCGGCCTTGAAATATGCCCCTGCCGGCATCGTTACCACCATTACCTTTATGACCCCGTTGCTGATCATTCCCTTGGGAGCCTGGCGTTATGGGCGTCGGATTACAGCCGCCACCGTGGCAGGGACCGCCTTATCACTCGTCGGGGTTATCTTGCTGGGAATGGCGTAAACTCTTCGCCTGGAAATTTTTCGCGCTTTTATACCTGTACAATCAGCGTGTTTTAAGGCTATACCGGATCACCTTGGGAAGATTTCCAACCGTTCCGGAACTGGTGAGAATTCGCCCCTTTGCATCCTTCTTTATTTTTGAATAAATGCCCCTTCATAGCCCACAATAGCGGACGTATCGTTTTTTGATTGGCAAAAGAAAAGGCCCGATTTTCATCGGGCCTTCGATATAGGGGGATTTCAATTTCAAAGAATCAGTACAGATTGACCTTCTTGACGGCATTATGCTTTGAGGAACTTACTCGTACAAAATAGGTGCCGTTCTTCAGATTCGGGATCTGAACGCTGACAGGGCCGATAACGCTCTCATTGCTGTAAATACGGTGACCCCGAACATCAACCACGGAAACCCTATTTTTCCCCGCATCATTCACGGAAATGGAAAGGGTCTGGGGGGTGTTGGCGATCCCAAAACCTTGGGACATGCTTTCGGGACGATTTATGACTATGGTCGGATTCTTTTTGGTTATGCACGGTTGGGCCGGGTCATTCGCGGTCAAGGTCGTAACCGTGGCTTCCGGATTATACTCTCTATAAGTAGTGTCCATGCATCCAACGAAATCCTTCGCGAGGTAGCGCATTAACTGCCAATGAAAGCGCTGCATAACGCTGTCTTGCTGAAAGAAAATAACCTCTCCTGCCGTGGCATCATGGCCGGTGGAGTTAAACGCCGCCAAACCATTCCCCATTTTTCGGGTCCAGCAAACGGGATGATCCCCCATTTTCGACGAGGGTGCGGTTTGATTCTCATCGGTGGAAAGCAGGACATTCACCGGTCCTTCTTTTACGTTGTTGAAGGTGAGATCAGCGTTCACCAAGCGAGGAGAGGCGCGGAAGCTGTACCATTCATCTTTCAACCCGGTTATGGAGCGAGGAAATCCCGAATAAAAGATGTTCTTGGTTTCCGCGCTCTTGATACCATGATCAATGGTTGCGGCGGGAGCCCCGGCGGTCGCAAGGCGGGGAACTTGTCCCTTGGCTGTGGAGTCTACGTAAATAGCGGCGGGAGACCCGTCCGGGATGTGATTGTAATACTGACGTACCGCCGCACGCGCCAAGAACAAACACCCTGCATTGGCAAGGTCTTCTTGTCCATTTTGAGGGCAAGGAATAAAGGCGCCGGAAGCATGTACCATTAAAAGTCCATGCCCATCCTTCTCAATAAAATTTTCAACTGCAGTCTTCGCCGCTTGGGTTGTAAATACGTCCCCGTCTCCATTGCTCGTAACCAGGATTTGGGCATCGGCCAAGTTTGCTACAGTTATGTCCGTGGCATTTCCATACATGACTAAGTTGAACCCGAATTTAGCGGCCAACTTTTGCAAGGACGTTCTGAGGACGGTTCGGCTCGTTCCGTGCCCTCCCGAAACGGTGTAATCGTAAAGAACGACCTTTTTAATATTGGTTTTGATAGGAGTGGGTTGGGCTTGCGCGAACTCAACGGCCCCGAAAATAAGGGCAACGGCTCCAAACACAGAAATTTTTTTTATCCGATCCAACATCATTCTTTCCCCCTCAATTGATCATTCGCTTTAGGTTCAACCTCTGCACCCTAATAATAGTCCGCTTATGCTTTTCCCGCATTCCAAATATTCGGGATTTCCTTTAAAAAATGCCAAATTCTAAGCGGATGACATAGTACCAGTCCTTGGTGTTCAAGGTGGTAGGGGTAGGGCTCGGTTTTGCTTCTCCATCAAATTGCCGCATATTATCACTGGCCACTTGGGCGCAAACACTCACGCCCTCGGTTATACCGCGCCGAGCATATACCGACCAGTGCCAATCATCCTTGGTGGCGCTCCCAGATTTGTCCGCCGCCAAGGCGGAATCCGTGTAAGTGAGATAATTTTCGCCAACACCCAGAGGAATGGGTAATTCCGCATCAAAAACCTGTCCAACCGTATTTTTAAAACGGGATTTGTGGTATTCCACCTCGACCGAGAGTTGATCCAACAATCTGAAGGTTGGAATGGAAATTCCACCCATTATCGGCATTCTCTCGAAAGGGTGGTCATAATAAAATGGCTGGTTTTGTACTCCCAAAAACGCCCACTCGCCGTAGACCTTGAATTCACCGGCCCGTTGCAAATCCAAATCCATCAATGAACCGAAATTCAACGAGAAACGAGCCATGGTTTTGAAGCCCTTAAAAGTATAGGCCTTAAGATCACCCGCAGGGATAGTGTCGATTTTATCGTTCTCCGTCAATGGAAGTTTGGTTCGGTTATCGTAGTACGTTCCAAAGTGATTGGATTCGCCGGTCCCAGGTTTAGGCGTCAACTTATCCGGATTTAGAGATAATGCATGCGCCCAAATCACGCCTGCTCCAAAATCCAAAAAAGAGGATGGCTTTACGGTCAGCACATATCCGGGTGAAAGGTCTCCGGTTGGTTCAATGTCGCGCTCAATGAACAAAGTGATATCGTGCACCACTTTTTTGTCGAACGTGGGCAATGTCAAACGAGCCCCTTGAGCCATATAACTCGACGCATCAATGTACGACCAACCCCCATTCCAAATGTACCCAGGATAGGTTCCGCTTCGGTACAAGTATTCACCCAGGTTCTTGGAGTCAGGATTATACTTCATGGGGAAATAACCAAACTGTAACTTGGCCGCATCCGTATTGGACGGATCACCAAATATATAGGTGGCCTGCGCTTGTCCCACCCCTGGCCCGAATTGAATCAACCTCTCATAAGGCTGAGTGGCCTTCACCACAAAGGGGTACCAAAATAATCCACCCACGGTCAGGCCAAGATTCAATTTATGATCATAGCTTCCGGCATAGGTCATATACACGCCGGTCCGGGTTATGACTGTCCCTTCGGCCTTATCATTAATGGCGTCGGTCCCCTTTTCGACTTGCCCCACATCGATTGAGGCGCCGATTTGCCTGGGTAAGATCTCCACCTCTGCCCTGAGGGACAATGGGATGAAGGCGAGCATACAAGCTGCCGCCAGAGTTGTCCGTCTTTTTTGGGTTCGACTGATTTTCATTTTCGGGCTCCCTTAAATCCCGATTTCCAGCCGCAACAAGTAATACCATTGGCCGGTCCGATTTGTGGCGGCCAAATAGGAGGGCGCCGCTTGGTTGTCGAAGGGCCGGAAATGATCGCTGGCTACTTGGCCGCAAAGGGACACTCCGTCACGGATTTTCCGTCGGGCATAGATAGACCAATGAATATCATCGTTGGTAATGGTCGAGGTATCAGGATAGTCCGCGGGATTATCTACCGGCACAGGGATAACCGATTGTAGCGTGCTGGCGATATTGTCGGGAAAGCGGGATTTACGGTATTCGACTTCCACGGAAAGCCTGTCCAATAGTTTAAAGGTGGGGATATTCAGGCCGACCATGATGGGCATACGTTCCGATAGCTTGTCATAATAGTAGGGATATGGCTTTACTCCCAATATCGCCGCTTCGGTGTATAGTTTGAAATCATCCGGTGCAATCGCATCGCCTCCAATCATGGCCCCGAAATCGAGAGCTGCCCGCGCCATGACCTTGAATCCTTTAAAGGTGTAATAATCAACCTTGCCCAAGGCCTTCAAGGAGTCGTAGTTCAATCCGGAAACCAGCAAGGGTATGCCATCCTTACTGTTATAAGCATTGCTGACCTTATTGGGTGAAATCACGGTGTCAGCCCGCAATTGCAGACCATGAGACCATACCACCCCGGCCCCGAATTCAAAGGCCTTGGCGGGTTTGGCCGTAATCATGTATCCAGGAGTCAGGTCGCCGTTCGGTTCGATATCGCGTTCCATGAACAAGGTCAAATCGTGTTGGATGATTCCACCGAAGGTGGACACGTTTAAGCGCACGCCCTGAGCCATATAAGACGCGGCATCAAGGAAGGACCAACCTCCGGTTTGGATATAGCCGGGGTAAGTTCCACTACGGTAAAGGTATTCGCCTAGATCCTTGGCGTCGGGATTGTACTTCATGGGAAACAATCCGAATTGAAGTTTCGCGGCGGGCTCCTTGACGTCCCCGAAACTGTATTCACCCTGGGCCTGACCTACGCCGGGCCCAAAACGGATGAGACGGGTGGCGAAGGAATTGCCTTCCGGCAGCGCGTACCAGAAAAGACCTCCAATCGTCAGATGAATCGAAAGCCTTTGATTGTAAGTACCGGACTCGGTCACGTACACGCCCGTCCGGGTCAGTACCTGGCCGCTCAAGGTTTTGTTATTGCTGGCTGAATTCGTATCATAGCCGCGTACGACTTGACCCAAATCGAAATTGGCGCCAACGACGGTTGCATTCCTCACCAATTCAGCGTGAACGGGCGCTATGGCCGCCGCTCCGCAAAGCGCGGTTACGAGAATACCGATCTTACTGTTCATCATCGAGGACCTTTCTCCTTAAGCAGGGCGGAATTTCCGCCGGCGAAACAGAGGCGAATTTGGGACCACCGGAATTCACCCGATTAAATACACCCAATATTGGGTTGAGAAGTAACAACAGATTCAAAAAAACTCAAGCTGGAATTTGCATCCAGACTCGTTACCTCGAGGGAAAAATTTCGGTTGAGAAGTTGGAAAAGTACCGTCAAAAACATCACCTTTAAACATGATCGTCCGGCTTGCGCCGGACGATCCCCCTCTGTCGAAATCAGTGATGTCTTTGCCGGAAACCTTCCAAAAGGAGTTCTGCCGACTTTCGCCTGCCTTCGGAGCGAATCCTATGCCGACATTTAAAAATCTAATTATCTCAAGAATTTCGATGATTTTGAGCGAGAAAAAGATGGAAGGGGAAATGTCCAATCTTCTAAACACCACCCCAGGTTAAAAGCGTATACCGTGTAACCAATTACTGGATAACCCTAAACACTAATCAGTTAGGGGTGAAAATTGGGCAACCCGGCAAACCGATGGCCGGCGGCAACCGAGGTCCGTAATCAAGGGGACGGAGCCCTACGGAAACGCGCCCAATAGGCGACACCCTGGTGAGTGGCTTCCAAAGTTTGCCACGATTGAAAGGAGTCTGGCGTGACGGCTTGAATCCGGAAAACATATTCGTAATCAGCGGGCTCGTCTTGCCAGGGATCAAGCTCATGTAAAGAGTCATTGTAGTTGCGAAACCGATTTTGCGTCGTGATGACGAAGGATCCGATTTGTTTCCAAGTCCCGGCTTGGAATTCCACCACGGTATCACCGTTCACCAGGCTGCCGTCCCGATATTTTCCCTCGGCCTGGAACTCCATGAAGGTGATGCCATTGATCAAGCGAGTGGTATCCATCGAATCCCGGTACTTTTCCGAGTATTCGAATTTTCCGGTGGCGGGCGCGGCAAACGGATTTTTTTTTCGGTATGGAACCCACCGGATTTTTTCGCCTTCCACGCTGTCGTAAACGATTTCCTGACGTTCGAAGGACGAGTCGGAGGTGAGTCGAAATTGCGAAGTGTCGGGCGAATAGGATTGCCAAGCGCCGAAATCAATCCCGCTGTGTGAATTCACCGCCACGAAATTACTCCAAATCATGTTTCCCCGATCCGCAATCCATTGCCCTTTGGCAACATAAAAAGGAGAGTTGCCTTGACTCAAGGTGAAGCGGAAACTGCCGGCCGAGTCCAACATCAGCTCGGATTCCAAAACAGGATTTTTCGCCGCGAGGGCGTAATTTCCGCGGTAGACTCCCGGTTTGATTTCCCATTGATTGAGCGGCGGGACGTCATTTCCGGAATCAAATATGCATGCGAAAAGCGTGAACGAGAGGAAAACGCCCAATCCCAGGGCGGATATTCCGGAAAGTTTTGGGAGTGTCAAAATATTTCGTTCCCTTCCGTGTGACGGCTCCGAATAATAGCAGCTTCACGGCCCGTGGGCATCGACAATTCGTTTGCTTTCGGTTGCATAGGTAGCTGACAAACCTGCATGAAACCGCCTGGAACCAGCCCATCTTGAATATATTACCAGAAACATTCGCAGCCGTGGAAAATTTCAATGAGGACGGAGCTAATCATGGTTAGAAGAGGTCGATTCCACATTGCCGCACGTTGACGCGCCCGCCTTTCCCGAATCCATCCTGCTGACGGCCTTGTCGAAGACCTTCGGGTATGCGACTTTCCGGCCGCATCAACGGGAGATCGTGGAGAGCATTTTATTGGGCAAGGACGTGCTGGCCATCATGCCCACGGGCGGCGGGAAGTCCCTGTGTTACCAATTACCCGCGCGGATGGCGGCGGGAACAGCAGTGGTGATCAGCCCATTGATTTCCCTGATGAAGGACCAGGTTGATTCGGCGCGCGACAATAATATGGCCGCAGCCTATCTGAACAGCTCCCTCACCACGTCGCAGGCCGCCGGGGTGTATCGCCAGTTGCGCGAAGGGGCGTTGGATCTGCTCTATATCTCACCGGAGCGTTTCGCGCTGGATTCTTTTCTCAACTCGTTGAAGGAAGCCAAGATTTCTTTTTTCGCCGTGGACGAGGCGCATTGCCTTTCCGAATGGGGCCATGATTTCCGGCCCGATTATTTGTCGCTCGCGAATATCCGTTTGCATTTTCCGAATGCGCCCATCGCGGCGTTCACGGCCACGGCGACCTCCGAGGTCCAATCGGATATTTTCGCCAAGCTTACCCTGCGCAATCCCTTGCAAGTGCGAGCGTCTTTCAATCGGCCCAACCTTTATTATGAAGTGCGGCCCAAGCGCGAAGTGGACAAACAAATCCTGGAATTCTTGAAAGACCATCCCGATGAGCCCGGCATCGTGTATCGCACCACGCGCGACGCGGTGGAAAAAACCGCGGCCTTTCTGGACGGCAAAGGCATCAAAGCCCTGCCCTACCACGCCGGATTGGCCCAGGGCAAACGCGAGGCGCATCAAGACGCCTTCAACAACGACGAAACCCAAATCATCGTGGCGACCATCGCCTTCGGCATGGGCATCGATAAAAGCAACGTCCGCTTCGTCATCCACGCGGACCTGCCTAAAAACATCGAGGGTTACTACCAGGAAACCGGGCGCGCGGGCCGTGACGGGGATCCGTCCATGTGCCTTCTGTTCTACGGGGGCGGCGACATTCCCAAGCTCCGGCATTTCCTGGATCAAATCGAGGATGAACGCGAGCGGGCCCTGGCCATTTCCAAACTCAACCGCATGGCAGAGTTCGCGGCGCGGAATCTTTGTCGACGCAGGCAATTGCTGGCCTATTTCGAAGAGACTTACCCGGACGAAAATTGCGGCAGCTGCGACATTTGCACGGGGAAGGCCACCACGCAAGACGCCACGCGCGAGGCGCAGATGGCGATATCGGCGCTGGTCCGTACGGGCGAGCGCTTCGGAGCGGCGCATGTGGTGGACGTGCTCATCGGCGCGGACACGGCGAGGATCCGGGAGTTGGGGCATCACAATCTCAAAACCTACGGAGTGGGCAAGCACAAGGATAAAACTTTTTGGCGCGCGTTGATGGGCGAAATGCTGGGACGAGGACTGCTCGTATTGGATTCCGGTCCTTATCCGATTTTGAAATTGACGGCCGAATGCCTGCCCATCCTACAGGGCCAGGAGAAATTTTCCATCCTGGAAGTGGCGGCGCCGGGCGTAGGCAAGGATCGAAGGGGATCCGGATCATCGGGATCCGGCGGTTATGGATCATCGTCCAAGTCCGCGGCGCCGGAGTTGTCCAATTCAGACGCCAAATTATTCATGCGCCTGAAAAAATTGCGGAAGGATTTTTCCCAGCGCCAGAACGTGCCGCCCTACGTGGTGTTTACCGACAAAACCTTGCATGAGATGTGCCGTAACAAGCCGGTTACCCTGGCGGCGTTACGGGAGATTTCCGGAGTCGGCGACGCGAAGCGGGACCGCTATGGTATTGAGTTTGTGCAGGAAATACGCGCGCACTTGGAAGAAGCCTAACCCGGCCCGGGTCCATTGACGCGGACCGGTCCGAACGGAGGCGTAACCGTGGAAGTGACGGACTCGTGCGTTATGTGGTTCCGTATTCCTTACGATAAGCCTGCATGCGATCCAACAAACCCGGATCCAAGGTCAAAAATCTTTTCCCCGCATCGCTTTGCAAATAGGCCAATATATCCGCCAGGTCAACGATGGCGGCGGTTTTCAATCCGAACTCCGCTTCGATTTCCTGCAGAGCCGGCAAGGCGCCTTTTCCGCGCTCCATGCGATCAACCGATACCACCAGGCCCACCGGTTGCACTCCGGGCAAGGAAATCAACGGCATGCTTTCGCGAATGGACGTACCCGCCGTGGTCACGTCTTCGATAATCACGACTTTGCAGGATGCCGTGCCCGAAAGCGAAGCGTAATTGAATCCCACCAAGGACCCGCCTTCCCCGTGATCCTTGAATTCCTTGCGGTTGAACGTGTAGGTCACATCCTGTTGGTAGAGCTTGTGCAAACCCATGGCTGCCGTCACGGCCAAAGGAATCCCCTTATAGGCAGGGCCAAACAAGTTGTCTATGCTGGCACCAAAGGCCTGGCGGATGGCTCGCGCGTAAAATTCCCCAAGCCTTTCGATTTGGGACGCCTTCACGTAGGCGCCGGTGTTGATGAAGTAAGGGGTTTTGCGGCCGCTCTTGGTGGTGAAATCCCCGAAGCGCAGGGCCCCGGCCGAGAGCATGAATTCGATGAAGTCTTGCTTTAAGTTTTCCATGAACTTTCCCCTACGATTGGCCTCCGCCGTATCCGGCGTCGCCGCTCCAAGATAGCAACTGCCCCGTTTGGTACGCTTCGGCTCCGGCGCTTTACCATCATTTTCCATCATTTTTCTAGCCTCCGCACCAGCCTCCCTGTACAATAGAAACATGCCCCTGATGGACGTGACACTCGGCGACCTGAACTACACGCTGGGCGTGGGACAAGGCAATACCTTTCTCCGTCTGGCCGGAAATCTCTGCGGCGTGAACAACGCCGCCAAGCTCAGTACAGTATTCCGTCGCGCGCTGACTCATGCGCGCGGGAAGCTGTTCCTGAGCTTGCAAGGGTGCTACACCATCGACTCGCAAGCGCTGGCGGTTTTGGTGCACCAGCATAAGGAGCTCGGCGAGCGCTGCCGGGACATGGTGCTCATGGACGTTCCCGTGCAAATCCAACGCATCCTGGAGAGCGCTCAAATATCGGCCCTATGGGAGATTTTCCCTTCCTTGCAAGATGCGGAAAAAAAGTACGGCCACGCCGTTTGCTGATTCCCGTCCTTATCCTCTCCGATAAAAATTTGGTTCCTACGCCGTTCCAACTTCATTTGTACCAATAGAATCGCATAACGATCCATTCGACGGCATTCGACGCCGTTCGACGCCATTCACTCCGCGACAATTGTATTTTTTTCCCTCACTTGGGAGACATCCATCCATGGCACAAAACCCGTCCGAGACTAATATCACCGCGACCAGCACGCCCGTGAACGCGCTTCTCCACGATCTGAACCGGAAATACATGACGGTGCACTTTGAAAAAGAGAATGCGTTCTGGAACGAAAAAATGGGCTTGGCCGGCAAGGTTGACGGCGAGTTCGAGACGAAAGAAATCGCCTTCCAGGGATTTGGATCCAACGCGGAATGGTTACCCTCCATCCGTGCAGAGTTGGCCAAACCGGACTTATCGTCAGATGATAAGGTGGGCTTGCAAGGGTGGCTGCGCTACTTCGAGGTCAACGCCATGGAACGGGCCGATGCCAAGGCCTTGGCCGGTCGCCTGGTGGAAATGGAAGGCAAGCTCCAGCAAGCGCGCGGGGCGATGGGATTGGGCTATATCGATCCCGGTTCGGGCCAAAAAGTCTCCGCGTCCTCGGTGAAATTGGGACTCATGCTGCGCACCGCCCCGGATGAGGCCTTGCGTCAGGCGGCGCATCGCGGATTGCAATCCATCGAACGGCATGTTTTGGAGAACGGATTTCTCGACATCGTGCGGAAACGCAACCGCCTGGGCCGCATGCTGGGGTATGAGGACTATTACGATTACAAGGTGCAGCGCAACGAAGGTTTTTCCAAACGCGCTTTGTTCGAGATACTCGGCGATTTGGAGCGCAGCACACGCGACGCTTGTCGGCAATCCATCGAAGCTTTGGCCAAGGCAAGCGGAACGCAGGCCCGCGAAGCATGGAATTTCCTCTTCCTTACCGCCGGAGACGTGACGACGCAAATGGATCCGTATTTCGGTTTCGGCGACGCCTTGGGCCGCTGGGGCGAATCCTTCACGGCCTTGGGTATCCGTTACCGGGGCGCTACGCTGACTTTGGATCTTCTCGATCGCAAAGGCAAGTACGAAAACGGTTTCATGCATGGGCCCATACCGGGCTTTGTCGATGCGGGGCAATACAAACCCGCGCGCATCAACTTTACCGCCAACGCCATTCCCGGCCAAGTGGGCAGCGGCCATCGCGCCACCGAAACGCTTTTTCATGAAGGCGGCCATGCGGCGCATTTCAGCAACATCCTCATGCCCGCGCCGTGTTACGCCCAGGAGTACGCGCCCACGTCCGTGGCCTTCGCCGAGACGCAAAGCATGTTCCTGGACAGCTTCATCGAGACGCCCGCCTGGCTGGTACGCTATGCACGAGATGGAAAAGGCCAAGCCATCCCTTCCGCCTTGATTCGGGAAAATATCCTCAAAAAAAATCCCTACAAGGCATTCGCGTTGCGAGCCATGTTGACCATTTGTTTCGCCGAGAAAGCGATTTATGAAATGGGCGATGCGTCCCTCACGCCGGACACAGTGATCAAAACCTTGCGCGACATCGAGAGGGAAATGCAATTCCTGAACGAAGGCACGCGGCCGGTATTGAGCGTTCCGCATTTGCTGTCCGGTGAATCCTCCGCATACTACCACGGTTATGTGTTGGCGGAAATGGCCGTGCATCAAACGCGTCGTTTTTTCCTGCGCCGGGACGGAGCCTTGGTGGACAATCCTCATGTGGGTCGCGACCTGGCCGAGCATTATTGGAAGCCCGGTAACGCATACGCATTTCCGGAAATGATTAAAGGCCTGACCGGCGAGCCCTTCTCCGCAGCCGCCACGGTGGAAATGGTGAATCGTCCGCTGGACCAAGCCCTGGCCGAAGCCGATGCCGCCGTATCTCGCGCATCCATGGACCGCCCAGCGTCCCCAGGAAAATCGGGAAACGGTTCGTCAGGCGCTAACGCAGGCGGTCGAGTCGACCTCGATGCGATAATCCGCATCGTGCACGGAGACGAGTTGATCGCCTCGAATGAAAACGGAAAGTCCTTCGCGGAAATGGCGAACGCATTTTCCCAATGGATTCAACGGGCCGGAATCAAGTAAAACTCTCCGATTAGGATCCGGTCGGACTCGCCCTCACCGACCAATCCGCAAGCCGTAGCAATCACTCCGGTACAAGGATCGAAATACAGGATGCGGCATTCGGAAAGCCATCCGTCCGCGTCCTGACATTTCGTGCCGCCCGTTGCGTCAAGGTTTTCCAATCTCTCGCCCATGGGAATGGTGGCGATGGAATCGCGGTTCAACCATTTTACCCGGCTTTCGTAGGTTCCGTCGATGGCTTGCTCTTCCATGTCGCGCAATTCCGGACGAGGCAAATCTCCCGGGTTTTGCGATTCCTCCGGTTTGAAATTGGCTTGCGCAGGCGTCATGCCGACGCGTAGCACGGACCAGTGCAGCACGCCGCGTCGAGAGCGTTGGCGGCCCACGTCGGCGCAGACATACATGGCTTTGGCGCAAGTGGAAAGGTTCGCCCAGGTTTCGCATTTACCGGAATCCGGATCCGGCATGGGTCCGCCCAGCTTGTCCAGATTGAAGTAGGCGCTTTTCCGGGCAATCATATCCTTGACGGACCATTCCGTATCCGTAAGGCTTTCCAGTCCGAGTCCCGCCAACCTTAACGCCTCGCGGCTAACCTGGAACGCCGAGTCCCGCTTGCCCAGCTTGATGAGGCAAAATCCCAGCGCGGCTCGGATGGATGCGTCCGAGGTATCCAACGCCTGAGCTTGGCCATACTTCGCGCAGGCTTCGGAGACATGCCCCTGGCGAAAGGCTTGGTTGGCTTCCACCTTGAGCCGGTTGGCTTTGCGAATGCGGGGGGCGGCCAACACGGCCGGATTCGGTTTTGCCGAATCGAATAAAGCTGTTTGCGGAGATACCGGGTTGGATGAATCCAAAACAGACGCAGAGAGAGAATCGGCTAGGCATAAGCCCGTGACCAGCAAGAAATACCGCGCCAACCTGCCAACGCTAAAAAATCGGAACCGGGGACGATCTGACTTGTCAATCACAGGCTTGAATTTTACCGCTTCGCACCGAAACTATCCAGGCCAAACAGGGTGTTGAAAAAATCCGCGCGGCCGTCGTGTCGAGATGGGTCGAATCGACCCTGCGCGCGCCGAAGCCGGTGTCGGACTCAGTTGCGATGAACGCGAAAAGAAGTCACCTCAGGTTGATTTTTTCCGGATGCGTTGAGGACCCGCCCCGTAGCGCCGTACTCGAACGCCGGCGTGCCCAAAATCGATTTTTCACTTTGGGTGCGCCCGTCCCTTGACCTCGGTCGACCCGGAATTCCGGTTTCATAGACACTCTGGATGGAAATTTCATCCTTACCCAAGGCGATGACCAAGGTCCCAAACTGCGACCATTTCGCGGCTAGGCTGAAATTCGAATCGACGCGGCCGTCAAAGTAATTTGGCGATGCGCATTGGATAAAAGTTCCCTATACGATGGGAAAGGATAAACGCAGGGAATCGGCAAACAATTTTCCCGTCATTCGGCTATGAAAACCCATCAGGCATTTTCCCGTTGCATCGCATCCATCAATCGGCAGCTTGCCTTCGAATCCGCTTTCCGGCCAGGACCATTGAAAATCCGAGGTCAATTTGAGCGTATCCGTCCCATTCAGCGGGTAGATGCGCAGAGGAGGAAAATTGGCCTCCGAGTCTGACATGACCAAAGTGAACTCCAGCGGGTACCTGAAATCATACGAATAGAATCGTTTACTTCCCCCGGAAACAATCCCGGGGCCCAGTCCATTGGGCGACTGGAGGTCGAGTCGCGAAGCTGAATTCCGCAAGGTCCCGTCGACGTATTGCGCGCCGGTGGAATCAACCAGGCGCACTGCGCCGGAGTGCGGTTGACCAATGGAACGTAAGTTCGAACTCCCGGTGTAGGCGAAAATATTCCCGGATTCCGTACCTATATAATTGCCGCCCGTGACGATAAAGGACTCCTGCGGGGCCGGATAGGCTTGACTGGACATGCCGGAACCGTCGCCCCACACAACTCTCCTGAATAATCCATCGGTACCCAAGGTCACGAAGGCATGCCGGTCGGACGCGCTGTCTGCGGAAGGAATGAAAACACGTGGGACCTGACCGGAGTCCACCGCAAGCTGGACACTATCGACGCCACTCGTTAAAATGCCCAAGTCATTCCAGACCAGCTTGTAAATCCGCACTCCCCCGCCCACGGCCATAGCCACAACGGCGCGAATCTCCCTTTTCCCAAGCCACGACATTGCCTATCCGAGATGGATGGTTTTCCAGAGTCAAAGCTTTTACAAGCGTCTGGAACCGTCCCCAAAGTTGGGTTTGGCGATAAGTCTCCCCCAGCAAGACCGCCGGTTCCCCCCAACTCGATGCGACACCGAAAAGTCCCGCCCCAACGAGCGCCCACAATCCAAAGGCCCGCCTGAACCTTCCGGTATCCCCGTGTGAATGCCATTTCTGCAACACATCACTCCCCCATTTCCCCAAGCCTTCGGAAATCAAAGAGCCGGGTATGAGTTAAACCAGAAAGCCAATACCAGCCTGTTTAACAAGCCTGTTTAAGGCCTAGCAAACAGCTTTCAGTGGGATCGCAGACACAAACTTAATGTTTGGATTGGATTTATATAGGGTATTTTCAACCTATCGGGCCGAGTCTCTCCAAATTGCGTCCGAACCGTCAAAATTCTAATTTCCTCCTCATCATTAACGCATGTCGGACAAGCATTTGCCGAACGGCATGCCCTATACGATGGAGTGAAGATGCAAGGCCTTGATATCAAAGCAATCTATGCCGGACTGGAAACCAAACACGCCTATGCGCGTAAGACCCTGGGTAAGGCGCTTACGCTGGCGGAAAAAATCATCTGGTCCCATCTTCACGATGCCGCCCAACCCAAAATGGAACGAGGCAAATCCTTTGTCCTGCTCCGTCCCGATCGCGTGGCCATGCAAGACGCCACGGCGCAAATGGCCATTCTCCAATTCATGCAAGCGCGTAAAGCGCAAGTGGCGGTGCCAACCACGGTGCATTGCGATCATTTGATCGTCGCCCGGGATGGCGCGACCAGCGACGTGACCAGCGCCAATACCGAGAACAAGGAAGTCTTCGATTTCCTGAGCTCGGCGGCGAATAAATACGGCATGGGCTTTTGGAAACCGGGATCCGGAATCATCCATCAGGTAGTGCTTGAGAATTACGCTTTCCCCGGCGGAATGATGATCGGGACCGATTCGCATACGCCCAATGCGGGCGGCCTCGGCATGATGGCCGTCGGCGTAGGCGGTTCCGACGCCGTGGACGTGATGGTCGGGATGCCGTGGGAAGTACTCTATCCGAAAGTAACCGGCGTGCATTTGAAGGGCCGATTGAACGGATGGACATCGGGCAAAGACATCATCCTCAAGCTGCTGGAAATCCTGACTGTTAAGGGCGGCACTAACAAGGTCATCGAATACTTCGGCGCGGGCGTCGCATCCTTGTCCTGCACGGCCCAAGCCACCGTGACCAACATGGGCGCGGAACTGGGCGCGACTTGCTCCTTGTTCCCCTTTCACGCCGCCATGGGAGCGTACCTGCGGGCCACACGCCGCCCGGATATCGCCGACTTGGCGGATCAATACAAAGCCTTCCTCAATCCCGATCCGGAAGTACTGGCCAACCCTTCCGCTTACTATGACGAAGTGATCGAAATCGATCTCGACGCATTGGAGCCTTACGTGGTCGGCCCCCACTCCCCGGACAAGGCCCGGCCCCTGAGCAAATTCAAGGAGGAAATCGAAAAGGAAAAATATCCGGAACTCCTTTCTGCGGCCCTCATTGGCTCCTGCACCAACTCGTCCTATGAAGACGTAGGCCGCGCGGCTTTCGTCGCGGAACAGGCCCTGAAGCACGGTTCCAAAGCCGCTTCGCAATTTTACGTCAGCCCCGGTTCGGAGCAGGTTTTCGACACCACCAAACGCGATGGTTATTTGGCTTCGCTCGATAAGCTGGGCGCGGTCGTCATGGCCAACGCCTGCGGACCTTGCATCGGCCAATGGCAACGCAAGGACTTGGCCGACGGCGTCCCCAACTCCATCATCACCTCCTTCAACCGCAACTTCCGCGGCCGCAACGACGGCAACAACGCGACGCTCGCCTTCATCGGTTCCCCGGAAATCGTCACGGCCATGGCATTGGCCGGATCCATCAAGTTCAATCCAATCACGGATACGCTGAAAGCCGCCGACGGCACCAGCTATAAACTGGAAGCGCCCCGCGCCGACGCTTTGCCCGCCAAGGGATTCGCATTTAATGACGGGGGATTTATCGCTCCCGCACAGGACGGTTCGGCCGTGGAAGTCAAAGTTTCGCCGACCAGCAATCGCCTACAACTGTTGGATCCGTTCAAACCCTGGGACGGCAAGGAAATCGAAGGCGCGCTGGTTTTGGCCAAGGCCGCGGGCAAGTGCACCACGGATCATATTTCCCCCGCCGGCAAGTGGCTGAAATTCCGAGGACATCTGGATAAGATTTCCGACAATATGTTGCTCGGCGCGACTAATTCTTTCGCCGCGGCCACCGCAGGTCCGGCCGGCATCGGCCAGGGCAAAAACGTACTGACCGGCGAAACCGGGAAAACCTATGCCGCGATTGCCCGGGACTACAAGTCCAAAGGACATGGTTGGGTCGTATTCGGCGAAGAAAATTACGGAGAGGGTTCTTCGCGCGAGCATGCCGCTATGTGCCCGCGCTTCCTGGGCGCCAAGGCCGTCATCGCCAAAAGCATGGCGCGCATCCACGAAACCAATTTGAAGAAGCAAGGGCTTTTGCCGTTGAAGTTCGCCAACACGGCGGACTACGACAAGGTGCGCGAAGACGACCGCGTCAGCATCAGCGGCCTAACCGCGTTCACACCCGGCAAGAACCTTAAGGTCACGCTCAAACACAGCGACGGATCGAGCGACAGCTTCGAGGTTACTCACACCTTCAACCAGGAACAAATCGCCTGGTTCAAGGCCGGCAGCGCATTGAATCTAATGAGTTGACAGGCGCTGCCGCGGTAGCGCATTGAACTTGATGAATTGACAAGCCCACCTTGTGGGCCCCCACCTTGTGGGCCGCGCTGCCGCGGTAGCGCATTGAATCTGATGAATTGACGTTCGCTTCCGCGCGTTGAACTTGATGAGCTAGTCGCTCCGAGGATCAGCGCACGCCATTTGGCGTTTCATCCCGTTTCGTAGAACCGGCCCGGCTCCCTGGAACGGGAATCAATTCAGGTCGCCTAAATGTACCT
Organism: Fibrobacteria bacterium; assembly: GCA_017881725.1. Taxonomy (GTDB): domain Bacteria; phylum Fibrobacterota; class Fibrobacteria; order UBA11236; family UBA11236; genus Chersky-265. Next base: position 38,260 of record JADGQO010000127.1, on the reverse strand, counting down.
GGGAAGTATTGAAGGATTGGTAGAAGCGGGTCGACAAAGTATTGTAAATGACCGGATTATGCAGTGAATCCAAAAGAATGAACGCATTGCCGATTTTGTCATGAATCGTAGCGGCGCTATCCACTCCCGAATTGGCCATCCACACAGTGGCAAAGAAGGAAAATTGGCACTGATAGGTATTCCCTACTAACCAACCCTGCAGAGTCTGCTTCGAATACACCATTGCAACTCCCGGCGCAGCCGGTAAAGCGAATACAAAGGGCGTCGGTTTTCCATGCACGGGGCATGTGCCGACGATGTAACCGCGATCCTTGAAGGCATTGATATTCACTGTGTCCGGTTTAAGGCCAGTGTTTTTGGGAATCAAACAATCCAGGCTCAGACTGAGCGGGGACTTGAGCCCCACCTTTTGCGACGGCAATGAAGAGGATGCGTCCAAGCCCGTGAAGTCCACGGGCAAGGTGGCGGAATCGTCCCTCCACAGATGGAACTCGCTGGGAGTATTGGTCGCGGAATCGAAATACTGATATTCGGCCTCGCGAACGTCCAGATAAAATTGTTTCAGGTAAACCGAATTTGTGTCCAAAATCGTGGTTGGATACGTCGCCGTCCCCTGAGCGGAGGATGTTTTCGGTAAGGGTTTTGCGGTAGGCGAATAGTCTACTTGGAAATGAGCGACGACCAACCGTTCATCCTGGGCGTTTCCCACTTCCGTAAAGCACCCGTTGAATGCCGAGAGCAAGACAGCGAGGGTAAAAGCCGTAAATGCGGTCAACCAAGGACGCATGCTATTTGGCCGATGTAAGGGGAAAAAGTTGCATGTTAACCTGCACGATACGTTCGCCTTCGCCGTCCTTGGCGGCGAAATTGCGCAACTCCTTGCGGATCAATTGCAGCTGCTTCTTGAGATTGGGCAACTCGGACTCCTTGATTGCGAAACACACCGAGGAAATATCACGTTCCTTGGCCGGCACTTCGTCCTGAGCCCAAGCGGCCAGCTTGAGCATTTGGGCATGGTAACTTTTCACCAGAAATGATTTCACCTCGTCCTCGGTCGTGATGTCCGGATCCGAAGGTTTATAACCGTTGGCCGTTTTCTTGATTATCCCGGATGCCAACAACGACGTCAACGATTCCTCTACTTCATAGGACTCCACGGGGGCCAGGATACGATCGGCTATCCAGGCCGGGTTATTGCGGAAGTCCTTGAGGTGAAGCATTTCCCTGATGACAATATTATACCAACGTCGGAATATCTGGAGTTGCGATGTTTCCAGGGCGCGGAAGGTAGACTTGCCGGGAAACCGAAGCAACTTTTCATAATAAAAGTTTTTTTCGTCCAAACCCTTGGCCTGATTGAAGAAAACGAGGTTTTCAAAGTATTGGGTTTGGTCCCGGCTGAAACCCAATCCGCCTGCCAATTTGACCAGGGTCTTTTTGCTGAGGTTGCGCTTTCCCTCCATGAGATATTTGAGAAGGCCATGACTCGGGAACTTCGCCCGAAGCGCCAAATACCGAAGCGAAAACTTGGGGTTTATTTCTTTTTGCGTATGGTAGTAATCAATCAGGAATTGCCTATAATTGGTGTAGTTGTATATGTCCGGCAAAGGCCCCGCCGGTTTATTCAACTTTCCGTTTTCCTGTTTGGACTCCATCCCTCAAAGACTAACTCCAATACGGAATCCGCGCGCCGGCAATCCTTGGGTTCGCGTACACAAAAGTGTCCGGCAATTGCCCGCAAAGGGCTAAAAAACGAAGAATTTTGGAGCTGTTCGTACACAATTGAGTACGCCTTCTCTAAACTAACCAAGGTGCGGCGGGAAAAAACGCGTTAATTTGTCAAAAGAATTTAGCGGTGAGGCAAATGCGATTTTCAATTCCAAGGGTCTGGTTATTACCGGACTTTCACAAACCCAGTCTTTTCCTGGGGGCAACTGCGGCGGCGCTGGCTTTATGCTCTTTATCCTTATCCGGATGCAATTCGGTCCCGGGTTTGAAAGAGGATCCGGGGTTGCTGGCTTCCACAAACACGCCCGCGCCTCCCGATGCGCCGAAATGCCAGAGCTGTCATACCTATCCACTGCATGATGTGAATCACAATTATCACCTCATGTCCGCGAATGTCAATCGGAATAATCTCGGCCAGCCGGAATTGAATAACGTCACCACCTGCATGGATTGTCATTTCAATTCCATCCGCCATTTTAAATTCTCCCATTCCGATACGGTATGGATGACCAAGGACAGCATCGAGTTAGTGCAGCATACCTCGTCGACCGACCTAGTGAAAAGCATTCAGAATTATACCGGTTACCGTCCGCTGGGTTATTTCGCTGCGGACACCGCGCGCGGCCGATTCCTGGCCGAGGAGATCGACACCATGATTTTCCGCGCCGCCCGCTTGGGGGAAATGGTGCAATGGCGCACGGGTTGGGCCCATGACAACGGTGTCGTGGACGTATCCTTTCCACCTAATGACGTGACCAGCCCCGATTCGTTGACCACGGCATATAAACCGAAAGACTTGTCCTGTTCCGCCATGACTTGCCACAATACCCGGACCGCCGTTTACAGGTGGATGTCGCCGCGCCGCGGCATCAGCAATTGTCCATCCCTGACCGGAAAAGACCCGACTTGCAACGAATTTCCAACCCCGGCGAGCAATCCATGATCAACTTCCCATCGTCCCCGGCCGGAATCATTTTCCGGGTTAAAAAAACCATGACATCGTTTTTCCCCGCTATCGTTTGCGCCGGGTTGGGGTTGTGCTTTGCCTCCTGCGCGTTCGTCCCGCAACGCAACCGTGAATTTCTGAGCGACCCGATCATGCAGCGCCACGACGACGGCATGGAAGCGACTTTGGAAGGCCATGACTTTCCACGCCGTGAAGGCTCCGTGGGCGGCAGCTCCGGATCCGGCGGGGGCTGCGGATGCTGAGACGCATTTTCCCGGGTTTATTGCTGGCCATCGCGCCGGCGTGTCTCATCGCGTCCGAAAGCGGCAGCAGCCTGGAGCTGAAGCACGAGTATTTCTGGGACAAGAACAAGGTGTGGAACCATACGCCTTGCTTTTCCTTGCGGCTCGCCTTGGACCGCAAATGGAGTTTCGGATTGGAACAGGAACTCGATATCGTCACGGGCGCGTCGCGGCGTTTGGGCGCGGATAAGATCGGCCAATTCGGAGACCGTGAGTTGGACGTGGTATCCGGAGCCTCCAAGATCGAGCAGCGCTACTCGGAAAACCCCTCGCTGACCTATTCCCATGCGGGCCTCACGGCATCGGGTTCGGTCTACACCAGCAACGAAAACGATTATTTCTCATTGTCGCCCGCAGGCTCGTTTTCCTACGACCTGTTTGATCGCAACATGACCATCGGCGTCAACTACGCCGAATTTTACGACAAGTTCAAACCGCAAGGTGCCTTCGCCGGTCTGGGCGGCAACAAACGCATCCGTAGCACGGGTGTTACCATAGCCCAGTCGCTTACGCCGCTTACCTTGGTGGCCGCCACGGGCACGTTCATAAAAAGCTGGGGATACCTTGGGCATCCGTACAACTCCCCCATGACCGACAGCGGCCAAATGATGGAAGAAAGACTTCCTGATCATAAGACCGCCGGAGCGGTGGCGGGACAAATCGTGCAGGGATATCACTTGGGAGACCTGCTCGGTTCCTTGAACGTGGACGCCCGGCGTTACCAGGACACCTGGGGCCTCACGTCGACCACCGTGGACTCCAAGCTTTGCCAGTATTTCACGGAAGGCGCCTATATCCGTTTCCGCTACCGGTACTATACGCAAACCGGCGCGGCTTTCGCAAAGCGGGACTATACCGGAAACGAGCTGTACAAGACCGGTGACATCCGCTTTTTCCCTTTCCAATCCAACCTTTTCGGAGTGAAGCTTTCCGGCCCCTTCCCCGATGCCTGGGCCACTTCGGCGTTTCTCCCCGATCGTTGGGACGTCAAATTCGACTATATGTTCCGCAACACGCATGGCGATCCCGTGGGCGATACCCCCGGGCAGGCGCGTTATGTAACCTATCAGCTTTACGATCCGAGCGAGACGTACACGCAAGGTGTCATCATGGTTGGATTGACCTATAACCTGTAAAGGAGTGTCGATATGAAAATCGGTTTTGCTTTCAAGGGAATGATTAGCGCGATGGTACTGGCCGGCCTGAGCCTTATCGCCAACGCCGCTGACGCGCCCAAGGGCGGGGACTTGAAGACGCTGCCGTCCTTCACGTTGCCGGATTTGGACGGCAAGCAATATTCCAGTTCGCAGTTCGCCGGCAAGGCGTTGATCGTGGACTTCTGGGCCACCTGGTGCAATACCTGCAAGGAAACCATCCCCAAGCTCGCGGAATTGCAAACCAAGTATAAGGACAAGGGCATGACCATCGTCGGCATCAGCGTGGACAAGGGTTCGGCGGAAAAAATCCGCAAAGCCGCCAGCCGTCTGGGCATCAACTACCTGGTATTGCTCGATAAGGACAATACGCTCGCCGCCACCTTCGGCTTCAAGGGCATTCCGTCGTTGTACGTGTTCGACCGGAAGGGGCAGATCAACCTGGCCTTGCCGGGCTATGATCCGGATCAGGAAAACCAATTGACGGCCGCAGCCGAGAAGGCCCTGCAGTAAGCGGGGAAAGGGAAACCTATGCTTGGAACTTCAAATCTAGCCGCCGGATTGTCCACGGGCTCCGTGGGCATGGTGTTCGTCTGCTTCCTGGCCGGCATGGCCTCGAGCTTCACGCCCTGTATTTATCCCCTGATTCCCGTCACCATCGGGATTCTGGGCAGCCGGGAGGCGGGTTCCAACCTGAAAGCCTTCCTCCTGACCATGTCCTACGTCATCGGGATTGCGACTACATACGCCGTCCTGGGTTTGGTGGCAGCTTTGACCGGTTCCTTATTCGGCTCCCTCAGTTCCAACCCCTGGGTCTTGCTGGGCGTAGCCGTTGTCATCATGGCCCTGGCCTTGAACATGCTGGAAACCTTCAACATCAATTTCGGTCGGTTTTCCCTGGGAACCGGAACAACCAAAAACCGCGGGATGATTTCCAACTTCGGTTACGGCCTCACCTTCGGTCTGGTCGCCTCGCCGTGTACCGCTCCGCCCCTGGCCGTCATCCTAACCTGGGTAGGCTCCACGCATAACCTCATCTTGGGGCCGATATTCCTGTTTTCCTTCGCGTTGGGTATGGGGTCCATTCTCGTCCTGATCGGGACATTTTCATCATTTCTTTACCGCCTCCCCCGTTCCGGCGGTTGGATGATCGTCATCAAAAAAGTCATGGGCTACATGATGGTCATCATGGCCGGATACTTCGTCTTCCAAGCCGGAAGGCAGTGGTAGAAAATTGTTTTCCTTTATCCCAAATCCCAGTCGAGAGGTTCTTATGAAAAAACAAATTGCACTCACTGCAACACTGCTCGCCGGATGTCTGATCGCGGGACTTCGGTATACCGTCCATGCCAATCCCCAAGCCGTCGACGCGGTTTCCGCGGCCAGTTTAACCGTGGCTGCCGCTCAAGTCACCGATACATCGGCGGTCATCAACTATTCCAGAGACAAATACGATTACGGCAGCAGGACGCTTTGCTACGCGATCGCGCCTGCGGCTCCCTCGACCTGCCTTAAACCCATAACCGCTTCAGGCAATTCCGGAAGCATTCCGCTGCATCCCTTGAAACGCGGCACGAGTTACAATTACAGCATTAAGGCCGTAGACACGCAAGGCGGGGAACGGCCCTATACCTCGACAGGCGCATTCACCACCACGGGAAGCGCGACCTCCATTCGCTTCAACTTGGTGAATGGCATAACCCGAGTACCGGGATTGGTCGTGGACGTGAACGGGCGCGTGGTTAACGCCATTCACACAGCGCCTTCGCCCCACCTAGTCATCCCCAACCGTTGATCCGCGTACCGCCGGGAATGGCGGCGCCGGGTTCACAAAAAGCCGGTTGATCAAGTCTCGCGCCAGAGGGGAAGCGCGAGACGGCATGCCCGTCGACGCAGGCAGGGAAATGTTCCTATCTCCCACCCAAGACGCCTTAATCACCCATCAGGCGGAATATTTTTGCGCGCGATTCCCAACGCTGCCCGGGGCAAAGCTTGTTTGTTATTATAACCAGGGCCGAACCCGGATCTTTTTTCGGGGATATCACTTTGACCGGCAATCGGATGGTGACGGGAGACATGCGAGGCAAGTCCGAAAAGTTTTTCAAACCGCTTGATGGCCCCGTAATCATCCTATTGGCCGCCGCCGCCGCCTGGGGGTTTCTGGCCTTTCGGCTGACCGACGGAGCCCGCGCCGTGGTCTACGTAGCGAACAAAAAATTCGCCTGGTACGAACTGACCGGCGCCACGCGCCGCATTCCCATCCCCACGCGCATCGGCGAAATCGTGATCGAAATCGGCGGAGGTTCGGCCCGTGTGATCTCCTCCCCCTGTCCCAACCAACTCTGCGTCAAAACCGGTTCCGTGCGGCATAACCACGAAGAGGTCGTCTGCATGCCGGCGCAAATGCTTTTGACCCTGGAAGGCGGAAAAAACGGCGGCCCGAAGCACGAAGGCGAAACGGATGTCATCACCTATTGATCCCGGAAATCCTTTCGGGTCCGAAAACCGTGTTTCACCGAGGCCGGAAATCCGCGTTGCGCGGAGTCCGAAAATTACCGCGGAGTCTTTCGCCCTCGCCTTGCTGGTCACATCCAGCCTGCAAATCATGGAAAACCTCATCCCGCGCATTCCGCTTTTCCCTTGGATGCGCGTGGGGTTCTCCTATGTCATCATCCTTCCCTTCCTGTTGGAGCTGGGCCCCGGGGCGGCCTTGGCTTTGCTTCTCGCGCGCAACCTGACGGCTATCCTATACGGCGGACAACCGTTTACGACTTTCCTGATCGGCACCGGCGCCGGGGCCATCGCGATTTTCGGATTAGGTCCGATGGTGCGCTTCGGGTACAAGCGTGGCTGGCTGGGAATCCCCGGAGCCAGCGTGCTGCTGGCAGCGGGATTCAACATGGCCCAACTGGCCCTGGTCAAATCTACCTTGATCCGGCATGCGGGATTTTATTTCCTAATCGGACCCATGCTGGCCTGGTCCCTGCTCTCCGGTTTGCTCGTCGCGCTGCTCATCCGGTATTCCGCGGCCGATCTCGAAGGGATGCTTTTGTCCGGTCCCGGAATCCGTCCCCCCAGTAACCTTAATGTTACCCCGCTGGAGAAACCTGCCGGACGTTGGGGCCATTGGCCTTTCGTCCTCGGGTTGTTTTTGCTGGCCGGGTTGTTCGCGAGCAAGTCTTTTTACGTCCAAGGGGCCGCATTCGGGTTGCTCCTGGCGACGTCTCGGGATCGCGGAAAGATCTTATGGCAATCCTGGCCGTTCTTTTTTTATTTGGCCTACCTGGACTTGTTCCACACCCAAGGCGTCTATTGGATCGGGGATTGGATCACGCGGGAAGGCGCGGCGCGTTTCGTCTTGCAGACCGCGCGCCTGGCGAACTTTATCCTGTTGGGACGTTGGCTGTCGGTGCATTTCCCCTGGGGTTGGGCCCGCCGTTCCCAATCGCCTTATCTGCAGGGATTCTTGTTTTCGCTTCCGTTGATGTCCGGCATTTTCAAATCGAGCCTGGAATTCGGACGGGAAATGGGTCGGAGGCTTTGGAGCGGCCAGCGGGAAGGGATTTTGACGCATGCCTTCGACGCCTGGCGGAATCGGATGCACGCAGCCGCAGTTTCCGAAATTTCCGGGATAGAAAGACTTCCGGAGGCCGGCGAGTTAAAGTCGACTGTCAGACCGCCAGGACCGTAAGCTCAGGATGGGCTTTTTTTTGCACGGCGCCTTCGATGAACATCAAGGTTCCCGAAGTCGAGCTGGGACACGTCCCGCAAGCGCCTTCATAATGGACCTGCACCGTCGTTCCGTCAATGCCCATCAACTCCAAACCGCCTCCGTCGCCGGCCAATCCCGGACGGACCATCTCATCGAGAATCCGATTCAGGTGCGCGATTTGATCTTCCAAACTGAGTTTGAAAAAATCATCCGGCCGTTTGATGCCAGCGCCGGCGGCATGGGGATCGAATCCGACCTCGTCATCGCTTGACGGTTCCGGCAAGGCCACGATTTTCTCCTCCAAAACATCGGCGATGGGCGTAATCATTTCATCCCAATCCCCGTCTTCGTCCTTGTTGACCGTCACGGTGACGCCGACATAAAAAACCGAAGTCACGTGCGGAATTTCGAACAAGCGCGCCGCAGTCGGATCTTCCTGGGCCGATTCCACGTCCGGGTAGGATTTCGATCCGGAGGCCACGACCTTGCAATCCATATGGAATCGGATGGCGAGAGGATTTGGGGTTTCGGAGGTTTTCAGGACTTTGGCCATGGGGGCTCCCGATGAGGCGAGCGAGCAAGGTAACAATTCGGCCCGCGCGAAGCGAGGTTGGCCGCACCGCCCACGCCGTCCCGAGGCCTTGCGAACGGTTGGTTTATTACTTTATAGTTATTGCGTGAATAACAGCGGAAGCATGTCGGATACACTGAAAATCGAGCAACAGAGCCAAGGCGTCGTGAACCACGAGTACCGCCGCAGTCTCGGGGACTATTTCCTTGAGGCTGGAAAAGCCGTATTCAGGAATCCCGAAATCCGGCATCAAATGCTGTCCTCGCTCGCCGCAGGCATGAACATGATTCCCGGTTATGGCGGGGCGAATTCCGATTTGGAGAAGACCATTCGGTTCGCCGATCGAAGCGTCCCACTGAACCTGGCAAGCCCGATTTTACTCGCCGCCGGCGGTAATAAATCCGCCGAACATTTGACCGCTTTCAGCGCCCTGGGATTCGGGGGCGTGACCGTCGGGTCCGCGACCAGCGCCGCGCGCGCCGGCAATCCTTTCCGGCCGCGCATGCGTTTGCTGCCCCTCGATCGATCCATGAGCAACTCCATGGGCCTGAACAATCCCGGGATTGAAACCATCGCCACCGAAGTGGACAAGGCTCTAGGTTCCGCGCATCGCCGCCGCTTGTCTTTAGGCATCAGCGTCGCGGACACTCCCGGCGAGGAAGACCCCGATAAAAAAATCGCGGACGTTCTCATGACGTTCCGGCGCGCCTATCGCGCCGCCGATTACGTGGAGTTGAACGTAAGCTGCCCGAACACCGGCCTGGAACGCATGGACGTGCAGGAAGAATTTCTCACGGCGCTGCTGCGCGAAATCATGGAAGCCCGCCGCGGCCTGGCTCCGAGGAAAGCCGTGTTCGTAAAACTGTCCCCGGACATGAGCGCGCGCGCTCTGGATCGGAACCTGCAGATCATCGCCGACGCCGGGGTAACCGGCTTGGTACTGTTCAATACCTTTCCGGGCGCGAAAGCCCGCTTCTTGCGCATGCAAACTCCCGAGACCGACCTCGCTCCGGTCACCGACTCTGGGGGCCTGGGTGGGTTATCCGGTCGGGCCCTTTACAAGAACACCCTGCCGGCCGTCCGCTACATCCGCCGGCAATTGCCCAAGCTCGCGATTTTCGCCAGCGGCGGGATCGATCATGGCTCCAAGGTGATGGACCTTCTGGATGCCGGGGCGGATGCCGTGCAAGTCTACACCGTATTGGCCTACCGCTGGAATGCCGTGCGGAAAATGAACCGCGAGTTGCTCGACGCGATGCACGCCCGGGGAATCCGATCCTTGGACGGATATGTTCCCCCGGCCTAGTCGCGGCCGCCGACGCTGGGCGTCCCCAATTCCGATTCTGACTTTCCTCTTCGCGACGATTTCTGCGCCGTGGGCGCAAGTCGTCGTTGCCGATACTTCAGAGCCCGTGACCCGCAAATCACGCCTCCTGCATGTCGGCACGGTATGGTCCGTCAACAGCGACTTGGGCTGGCAACCGCAATTGGGGGTGTTATTTGATTTGCCTCTGTCCATGCAACTCGGCGCACACGTGCGCATCATCCCAAATCAAGCCTCCGAAACATATGAGTTCCTTCCGCAAACCGTGCTGGAATTCCGCAAACTTTGGCTGAGTGATGAAGGAATCGATCCGTTTCGGAACTCGGAGTATTTCAGCGTGACCTTCGGCGGATTCTTCGCGTATGATTTCAGCGGCAAGCGATTGGGATTGCGGCCCCTAGGCTCTTTTTGCATCGGCAAATATTGGGTTCCCTTCGAGAACAAACCGTGGGGGTTCGATTTTTCCCTGGAGTTGACCCGCCTGTTTTCCGGTCACTTGCCCCATCGCCCGGAACTGGAGTTCATCAATTTGGGCGTAAATCTTTTTTTCGCTTTTCACTAAAGCGTGCTCCGCCCTGTCCGACCTAGGGGCATGGCAGAGCGCTTAGACGATCAGTGTCCTCTGGCCGCTGCGGCCTGATAGACGCGATCCACGCCGACCACGAAGGCAGCCTCACGATAGTTGATGCCGTATTTATTGGCGGCCTGCGAGACGCCGGCCAGCGCAGCGGACATGAACTTATCCAGCTCCAGCTTGCTTTCCGAGCGTTCCCAGTGATGCATTTGGATGTTCTGGCACCATTCAAAATAAGATCCGACCACTCCCCCCGCATTCGCCATGATATCTGGCACGATGATGACGCCCTTGCGGTTGAGGTAATCATCCGCTTCCGGCGTGATGGGGCCGTTGGCGCCTTCGATGATATAGCGCGCCTTGACCGCCTCGACGTTTCCTGCGTGGATGACGTGGCCCAAGGCTGCGGGCACCAAGATGTCGCATTCCAAGCCCAACGCATTGAGCTCGCCGGGCAGCGCGAATTCCGCGTGCGGAAAACCCGCCAGGGTTTTCTTGGCCTCCAGATAAGCCATCAATTTCTCGACGTCCAATCCATCCTTGTCAAAAACGGTTCCGTTCACGTCGCTGACGGCGATGACCTTGGCGCTCATGCGATGCAGATGTAAAGCCGCGAAGGATCCGACGTTTCCGAAACCCTGCACGACCACGGTTTTCCCGCTGAGGAATTCCTTGCGTGCTTCCATGACCCTGCGCGTAATCATCGCCACTCCCAACCCCGTGGCGTCAAGCCTATCCGGCGTGCCTTCCAGGGTAACGGGCTTGCCCGTGACGATGGCCGGGGAGTATCCGTTGAGCTGGCCGTAGGCATCCATCATCCAGCCCATGACCTTGGGATTGGTGCCCATGTCCGGCGCCATGATGTCCTTGTAAGGCCCGATCATGGTTTTGATGCTGTTCACGAAACGACGCGTCAACGCCTGCAACTCCCGCTCGGAAAGCTTGGCCGGATCGACGCAGATGCCTCCCTTGGCGCCGCCGAACGGGATGTTCACGATGGCGCATTTCCAAGTCATGAGCGAGGCGAGCGATTTCACCTCGTCCAAATCGACTTCCGGATGATAGCGCACGCCGCCCTTGTAGGGCCCGCGCACGCCGTTATGCTGCACGCGGTAACCTTCGTAAACGCGCAATTCGCCTTTGTCATCGGTGATAGGCAGGGAGACCTTGGTTTCGCGCCAGCAGGTGGTCAGAAGCCGGCGATAATTTTCCTTGATGCCCAACAGATCCGCGGCGCGGTTGACGCTGGCGTTGACGGCTCCAAAAGGCGTGACCTTGGTGGGATTGGGTTGAATCATAAGTCCTTCCCGGAGTGCGCAGAGGAAATGACGGCTCCACGAATATTATACAACCTGTCCTAGGATTTAAGAAACCAGGGCTTTTGTGGAATTTCGATTTATTGGCCGGCCGGGCGGAAGGTCTGGACGGATATTATGGTGGCCCGGTGCAACGGGATCGCGAACGGATTGTTACAGTATTTTCGTCTCGGTTTTGATTGACTGCAAGGGCCTGCAGAGCGGCGGAATGGAAGTAGATTTGCGACTTGTTTGACCACCAAAGCTTGCGAAGACTGCTTTGGTGTCTGATCGGTTTCACCGGTCTGATTTTCGCAACCAAACCGTTGTCTTTCGCCTTTTACTACGGAGCCAACCCGCCTTTGGACGCCTTGAAGGTTTTCGGCAACATCATCGTCGAACCGGATAACGTGGTGAACCCGCCGGCATCGGACACGGCCCAAAATAACTCCGGAGCGCGCTGGTATGCTTACGTAGCGTTAGGAGAAACCAATCCTTCCCGAAAATACTATCCGAAAATCCCGAAGGCCTGGATGCTGGGGAAGAACCAAACCTGGGGTTCGGCCGTGATGGATCAAGCGGCGCCCGAGTGGCCGGATTTTTTCCTCGCCCACGTCATCGCCCCATTGTGGAAGCAAGGATACCGGGGTTTCTTTTTCGACGCGCTGGATTCTTACACGCTTTTTGTTTCCGAACCTGAACAACGCGCGCGCCAGGCCGCCGGATAGGCGGCCGTGATTCGCAGGGTGAAGAAAGCCTTTCCTTCGGCATCGATTATTCTGAATCGCGGATTCGAAATCCTGCCTCAAGTCCATGCGGACATCAACGCCGTAGCCTTCGAATCCTTGTTCCGGGGCTGGGATCAAGCGAGCCGACGTTACACGGAAGTTACCGAACAGGATCGTTTCACCTTGGCGGAAAAAGCGCACTCCATCGGCAAGGACTATGGCTTGCCCGTGATTGCCATTGACTACGCGCCCGCGGAGGACCGCGCCCTGATGCGATCGACCGCCGAACGGATCAAGTCCATGGGAATCATCCCTTGGGTTACGACCCCGGGTTTGGACGGCATCGGCATAGGTCCGGTGGAACCGGAGCCGCGCGCCATCCTGATGCTGTATGACGGCGACGAAGGGGAGTTGAGTTCTCTGAGCATTCACCGCAACGCCGATCCCATCGTCACCTATTTGGGATTCGTTCCGGAATACCGGAATATACGAATGGGGCCGCCCGACTTCCCCACCGCCGGACGCTATGCGGGCATTCTCTGTTGGCTGTCCCCGGGCCATCGTCCCGTACGCGCGGAAATGAATACCTGGCTGGTGTCCCAAGCCGCCCAAGGGATGAAAATCACTTTCTGGGGCGACCTTCCCTTTTCACTCCCGAGCCCCCACGCCGACGCCTTCGGATTGAAAACGCCGTTTGCGGCCCGCAGGGATACGTCCGCGACCTTGCTCTTCGCCGACACCGTGATGCGGTTCGAAGTGGCCCCGGTGCCGGACCTCAGGAGTTTCCGGGCCATGACCTTTCCCAAGGGAGAGGTGCTGTTGCGCATCCGGGGTAACCTGGGTGATACCATGGACGCCGCGGCTTACGCGCCCTGGGGCGGCTACGCCTTGTCTCCCTTCGTTACCCGCAACCTGCCCATGCGCGACCTGGAGCGTTGGGGGTTGCATCCCATGGAGTTCCTGAGGCGATCGCTGCGGTTGAAAACCCTGCCGGCCCCCGACGTGACCACCGAAAACGGGCTGCGGCTTTTGATGATCCACGTGGACGGAGACGGTTTCGCCAACCAGGCGGAATGGGTCCCCAACACAGCGCCAAACTGATGCCCATCGCCCGGAGCATCATGGCCTTGCCCAACGTCGAGATGGCCAGCCACACGTACACGCATCCGTTCGATTGGCAGAAGTTCGCCGAAGGCGGAAAAGAGGGGCGCGCCAACCACCTGGACATCAAGGGTTTCCATTTCGGTCCGCGACTAATGGAAAGGGAAATCACCGGATCCTTGGATTTCATCAACAAAGAACTCGCCCCGCCCGGTAAGGCCTGCAAAGTGTTGCTGTGGAGCGGCGCCTGCAACCCGGACGCGCGCACGGTCGCCTTGACGGAGGCGGCAGGTGTGGCGAACATGAACGGCGGCGAAACCGTGATTACTTCCGCCAGCGACAGTTGGACCGGCATCGCGCCCATCGGGATCAACAAAGGCGGCCACCTTCAGATCTATGCGCCCAATCAAAACGAAAATATTTACACCAACGAATGGCGGGGGCCTTTTTACGGATTCGAAAACGTGATCGAAACTTTCGAACGCACCGACCATCCCATCCGATTCAAACCCGTCGACATTTATTACCACAGCTATTCTGGATCCAAACAAGCCTCCCTCCAGGCGCTGAAAAAGGTCTATGCCTGGGCGATGGGTCGGGAGTTTTACAACCTATTCGTTTCGGAATACGTTCCCAAGGCGCGGGATTTCTACGGCATTGCTCTGGCCGCGTCCGATGGGGGCTGGGAGGTGTCGGGAAACGGCGACTTGCGGGAAATGCGGATTCCGGCGTCGCTGGGTTATCCCGACCTTCCGTGTTGCCGGGGCGTGATTGGTTATGCCGATGCCGGAAGCGAGCGGTACATCCACCTATCCGGCGGCGATGCGCATATAGCCGTCACGCAGCATCCCCCCTCCGTCCCTTTTTTATGGAACGCCAATGGCACTGTTTCGCATTGGGCGGCGATGGGCAAAGGATTTTCCTTTGATCTGGCAGGACATTTGGACCTTGCGTTTTCGCTAGCCGGCGCCAACGGTTGCCGCGTGACCGGGGATGGAAAACCCTTGAAAGGTCAGGCGACGAATGAAGGTCGCACGACCTTCAAGCTAAAAACCCGCGCGTCGCATGTGGAAGCGACTTGCCAATGAACGCCGTCGAAATTCCGTCGGGCCGCAAAGTCCAACCCGCGCGGCGTCTGGCGCCAACCTGGGCGATCATGCTTTGCGGCGGTGCGGTGGCCTTGGCGATGTTCGGACTTTTCATGAATGGTTCTCTTTTCAAGCAGCTCCGCTCCGGATCCGCGGATTCCCAAGCGGACAGTTTGCGCGTGTTGCTCTTGCGAAACCTGATCCTGAAAGGCGAAACCGGATCCGCATTGCAGGAAGACTATATCCGCCAACTGGGCCTTACCGGCGACTACCCGGGTGCGTTCAAGGAAATCGACGAGTTGCTCGCGAAGCGTCCCCCACCCCCGGCCGAGCCAAACACAACCGGGGCGGCGCCGGTGTCCACCGTTGGAATATCCGATAAAAAAACTACCCGGTCCGACGACGGCTCTTCCGATACTTTGCGCGTGCTCGAGTTGGATGTGGCGGGCTGGGCATGGGCCGCACATCCCGGTGATACGCTCGCGGCCGCCCATCGGCATGCCGGCTTGACGGCTTTGATCCATCCCGGCCAAAGCACGGCGCGACTCAGTTGGGCGGCGCAATCGGCAGAAGCGTCCGGAGAAAAGGACCTGGCTTTGGCTGCGTTCATCCGCCTGGCCGAATCGGACACCCTGGCCGCAGAGTGGTACCGCAGGGCCGCGCGACTTTCCCTCTCCATGGGCGACTGCCGCAAGGCATCGGAAATGGAATTCCTGGCGCAGGATCATGGCCGCAGCGAAGCGGAACGGAAGGCCGCGTTCCTGGATGGATTACGCGCCTTGCAGGCCTGCAACCAATTGGAAGCCGCGGTCAACGAGGCGAATGCGCGCGTGCAAGAATTTCAGGCGGATTCGGACGTGCTCTTGTATCTGGTGAATTTATCCCGATCAGCCAACCAGCCGCTGCTGGCCCAAAAGTATGCGTTGAAGCTGGTGCATTCTCTCCCGGGTCGAAACGGATCGCCATGAATCCGGTGAAACGATTGCGAGTCGCCCCTCCATCCAGCCGGGCCTTCCTGCTATTTTTTTCCGTAACATGCGGGTTACTCCAGGGAACGAACTCGCGCGCGGCAGGTGGGTCCCCAACCCCTTTACCGGCTGGGCCGTCATCGTCCCAATCGTTATCCAACCTTCCGTCCGCAGGTCAAGATTCCACCGGCCTTTCACAATCGACGGGGGCTGCATCGTCTTATCGGATCTTCGCCGACAGCATTTACGCCCTTGCCTACGATGTTTTCCTGGCTGCGCGTAATTTGAAGGACGCCAACTCGCTCGCGGAGGAAGCCGTGCGCCAAAAGCCCGACTTGTGGAAGTGGCGGGAGCGCTTAGCCAAAACCTCCGAATGGACGGGGAACCCGCAACACGCCTTGGAGCAATGGCAATACCTCGGCGATCATCGCCGCGACGTCGCATCCTGGAGGGAATCCATTCGACTGGCTGGACTCTTGCAGGACAATCGTGCTTTGTTGCGCGGATGGGAAGGGCTCGGTAAAATCCATTCCCTCGACGGAAACGAGTGGCGCCAATTAATCGACGCTTATGAAAATTGCGGTGAGCCGGAAAAGGCCATTCAGAAGTTAAGCGAGCATTTGCAGGTAAAATCCGATCGCGAATTGATGAGCCGGTTAGTGGATTTGCTGTTGCGCAAGGGCCGGGACTCCCAGGCCCTGAAATGCCTCCAGGACATGTCCGCGCGCTTCGGAACCGCTCCCGACATCGCTCTGCGCAGGGCCGAAATACTCTCGCGCCACGGCCGGATCCAGGAATCCGCCGAGGCCATGCACGGTGTTGCGGACGGCGCGCTGCAGCCTGCGGAACGGGTTCGGTTCATTCGTTTACGGGCCGGGACCGCCGAGTGGATGCAGCGATACGGCGAGGCGCTCCAGGCTTACGCCGATTTATACCAAACCGGCCTTTACGATTTGGAGGACATCCGGTCGCTTTGCGAAGTGGCGCGCGACCGCGATTCGACCCTGGCCCTGAAAGCGGCCGTCGCCGGCTGGAGTAAATTCCATTATCCGGAATTTTTCATCTATTATTTGGAACGATGCGTTCAAGCGGACCGTTGGGATTTGGCCTCGCGCGCGCTGGCTCGCCTGACCCCGGAAAATTGGTCGTTGTTTTCCGAAACTCCATATTTTTTCAACTTGGTGGCGCGTATCCATCAGGCCGAAGGCCGCGAGTCCCTGGCCCGGCGCGAGTTCCTATACGCGCTCAAAATGAATCCCGAGTCCGAAGATTTACGATCCGGTTACCTTTGGCTACTGATGGACCAAGGCCGTCTGTCCGACCTCGCCGAATACGCCGACCAGTGGGATCGCGGAACCAGCAATGGACCCGCAATGCTCGACCCGTTGGCGGTGGCCTATAAGCTGCTTCAGCAAAATCGCAAGGCCTTGGAGTATTTCCGCATGTTGGACAAGGAAGGCAAGCGCCGGGACTTTCCATTCCTGGTCAGTTATGCCGATCTTTTGGAGCAAAGCGGGGACGGCGAAGGCGCGCGGATCATTTTCCTGAGGGCCCAATCCGTATTAGCGGACGCGGCCTCCGGAAACGTCCCACACAATCCCTTGGAATGGCGGGAAGCCGTCGCGCGTTGGAGTTGGCGATTCGGAGGCGCCCCCGAAACCGGAAAACGGATGGACGCGCTGTTGACGTCGCGGTCGGGCGGAGAGGGCACGAAAGAACTTGCCTTGTCCTGGCGCATGGAGCAAGGCCAAAATCCGGAAGACGCCATGGCCGCGATAACCGGCATTGCGCGGCATAACGCGCCGTTCCCCCCTTGGGCCCAATTGGCCGTCGCGATGAGGATGGATGATGAACGCAAGGTGGCGGAAATCCTCGATGAGCACGAGGCGACCCTAAGTCCCGTGGACAAGGCCAACGCCGCGGCCTTTTTGGGATTGCGCAAGCAGACCTCCATTTACGCCCGCGAGGGATATGGGAATCCCCTGGCTCCCCCCGACGCGGCCAGAGGCTTGCGGAGCCTTACACTTTCCGGGTCACAAGCCGCCACGGGTAACTTTGAAGTTACGAGTAATCCCCTGTACCTCGACCGGATGAGTTCGGTTTCCGCCGAAATTCCCTTGGAGTCCAAAAACACGTTGCAAGCCGTCGCGGAGTCACATACGCGCGAACGGATTTCCTCGCTGATCGGCATGCCGGCGCCCAACCACGAGGACGATGGCTCCTTGGCCTTGAGGCATAACGGCGCCCGCGGCAGCACCGAAATTTCCTTGGGCGTACGCTCCACCCAGCGTTCCGCCATGGCCCGGACGGAATCGCCCGTCCTATCCTTCACCGGGCTGCAAACCTGGCGACCCATCCGCGAAGCCAACCTGACGCTGGCCTATCGCTGGCACGCCGAGTCCGATGAAAGCCCCACCTTAAGCCTTCTCAGCCTAAAGAACGAAACCAGAGCTGGCACCGAATTGGACCTTCCCGAACGGACTCGATTGAATCTGTCCGTCGCCCGCGGATATTTTTACGGATGGAATCGAATCTGGTATGGTTCGAGCACTCTCTTGCAGGGCTCGCTGGAGCAACGCCCATTGCGGGCCCTGGCCCTGGGTGTCGCGACGGCCTTCAACCGGTTTCGGGCCGCTCCGGCCATTGCGGATCGGTTCGGGAATCCTTTCATCGGCGGCGTCATGCCGGCGGGGGATTTCCCGCTTACCTTCTATCATTATTCCACCTATGTCGAATGGCAGGATCAAAGCATGGAATCCAGGTCCCATTGGCCCAAGCCATACCTTTCCGGGGAAATCGGGGCGAATTATTTCCCCTCGGTTCCGGGCAAGGACAATGCTTATTGGAGCGACGACTTCGGTTTGCGCGGTGGTCTGGCGGCCTTTCCCACGCGCGGCCAAAGGCTGGCATTGGAAGGCTCATACACCAAGGGCCTGCAAAAACACGACGGACGGGAATACGGCTTGTCGGGACATTATCATTTTTTTTTCGAATAAGGAAGCATCGATGCATCGCATGATTCAATTAACCGCCTCCCACTCCCTGGCTGGAATCCTATTTTCCGGCTGCGCGTCCATTGAACACGGCCCTTCGCCGGCCTTTTCCTGCGCGGAAAAATGGGTGGTATTGCCGATCAGCAATTTCTCGGAAGCGCCGCATGCCGGTCAGGCCGCGGAAAAGCTGGTGGAAAACGTGTTGCGCAGCCGTGGACTCCGGGAACTAACCGCCTATCCCCCTGGATTGGAGGACAGCCTGGCGGAATTCAGCTCCAGCCAAAAGCAATACGATCGCTCTTTGGATTGGGCGCGCGCGCAAAGCGCACGCTATGGAATCACGGGATCGATCACGGAATGGCGATACAAGTCAGGCGTTGAAGGCGAACCTGCGGTAGGCATGACGTTGCAGGTCATCGATATCGAAACCGGCAAGGGAATTTGGAGCGCCGGCGGAGCGAAGGCAGGATGGAGCGGCGATGCCTTGAGCGGCGTCGCGCAAAAGCTCATCCACAATATATTGAGCAATGCGTCCATCGCTTGCCCGGGATGATGAATGCGATTCGAACGTGAACATTGGGCCCGTGCGCTGAGAGGCGACTCCGGTCAGGCGCAGTGGCTCGCGGCCGCCGAAACGTGCCTATTAACGGCGGTTTTCATCGGCCTTTCCGTAGGATTACGGAGCTCCGATCCCTTGTTCCTGTCGGCGCCATTCCCTTGGTGCTGGCTGGTTCCACTTTCCCTGGCGTTACGCTATGGATCGAACGCCGCAATCCTTTCCTCCGCCTTGCTGACCGCTGCATGGTTCGCCGGTCGGGCTTGGCATTGGCATGTCCCGGATCAATTTCCCACTTCGTTTTTCCTGGGCGGATTCATTTCCTCACTTATCGCGGGTGAGTTCCGCGACGTATGGAAGTCCCGGTCCCGCAAAGAGCAAAAAACCCTTGAGCATGTGCAGGCGCGTTTGAATTCCTTGGCCGGGGCGCATTCCGTACTGACCCAATCCCACGAAAGGTTGCTGACGGATTTCCTCACGCATCCGCCCACATTACGTGATGCGTTGGCCGCACTCCCGCGTCCCGCCGGCGGCCGCCTGGATGTCGATTCCGCCCAAGCGTTGCTCATTCTGCTCGCCAGATTCTTTCACCTCCAAGAAGGCGCAATTCATCGCGTAACGGGTAAAAAAATCGACCCGGCGCCGCTGGCGCACTTAGGCCATTCCCGCCCTTTGGATCCCGAGGATCCCTTGATCGCGGGCTGCCTGGAAGCGGGAACCTTATGCCATGCCCTGGAGGACTCGGTTGCCCTGAACGGCCTGGCTTCCGAACCTCCTGAACGCCCGGAAGGCCCCGCCGCACCACGAGCGTCCGCGCGCGGAACCTATCTGCTGGCGGCGCCGCTATCCACCGGATCCTTCTTATTGTCCCATGGCGATGCGCCCTCCGAGCCTGTGGCTATTCTGGTGGTCGAGAAAATGCCTTTCTTCGCCTTCCAGTCGGAAAACCTCCGCGCGCTGAATTCCGTGCTGGGTTATTACATCGATCACATGGACGAACCCGCTCTGGCCGCCCCGATTGTGAATCGTCTGCCGGATTGCCCGGAAGCATTCGCCGCCGAGTACCTAAGGCTGCAACGGCTGCGCGCCGAGGCGGATGTGGAGAGCGCGTTGGTGGCGGTGGAAATTCCGGCGGCCGGCCATACCGCGAGCGAGTGGTTGTCTAAGGCCAAGGCTGTAGGCCGAGGCGCGGATTTATTCTGGATCAGCAAACTCCCATCGGGCGATTACCTTCTGCGCGGTCTCCTGCCTTTCGCGGGCGCGGCGGCTGCGCGGGCCTTTCTGACACGGATTGGAACCCCGGTCCAAGCGACGGATTCCAACGCAAAGGTCCGCGTCCTGGGTGGATCAGACCCCGTGGAATTTTTGGCCGATTTCGTGGAAGGGCGCTCCGTGGAACCAGCGGGAAAAGAAAACGGTCCCGCCGAGAAAAAATTAATGCCGATCCAGGCGGGTAAGCCGTGAACCATGGCATTGGAAGTACGTACAGGGTCGTGACGCGTCTCCTGCCCGTCACGGCGGCCCTCATCATGGAATCCAAGGCTGTGTGGGAATTTTTCCATCCCTACCCCGGAGCCGTCTGGATGGCCTCGGTGCTGTCCCTGCATGGATTGGCGGCGGTGCTTTTCGCTTTGCAGCCTCCACACTCCGGTCCTGGTCCTGAACGCGGCTTCCACGCCGCTTGGTCCGCCTTTTTGTTTGTTTTTGTGTTCTGCATCCCCGGCTTGGGTATGGCCGGACTCCTGCTGGCCGTGGGGCCGAGCTTGCGTCGGAAGCGCCCCATTACCAGCGCGGCCTACCGCGTGCTGAGCCGCGAGCCCACGCGTGAATTTTCACCCACGTATCCTACACGTTACGGCCCGGGCGGGTTTCGATCCCGATTGCTGTCGCAAAGCATACCTTCGCCGCATCGTCTCCAGTCCCTCCTGGCGCTCAAGGCCCGCGCCACGCCGGACGGCAATCGACTCATCCGGGAAGTACTCCGGGATCCGGCCGACGAATTGCGCTTAATGGCCTATGGGACCCTGGAGCGCCGCGAAATGGATTTCCAGAAAGCCATCGCAGCGGCCAAATCCGCCTTGGCGGCAACCTTTGCGACTCCGTCCGCCGCCCGGCGGGAGAAACCGGATTTGCATCCGATGCCGGGTGAAGACATCCTTCGGGAACGGCGGCGCTTCGCCTATCGCCGGTTGGCATTTCTCCATTGGGAAATGACCTACCAGGAATTGGCGGAAGGAGAATTGGCCCAGTACTATCTGGCGCAAGCTCTGGCCGCAGCGGACCAGGCCCTGGCGCTGAACGCCGAGGACGGTGAACTTAAAATCTTGAAGGGCCGCATCCTGGCGCGGATGGGTAACTGGGATCTGGCCTGGCAAACTTTGTCGGAGGCTGAAACCTCAGACGGCCAAGGCGCGGGAATGCTCCCCCATCGCGCGGAGTTGGCTTTTATGCGGGGGGATTTCGTCGCGACGCGCAACCTGCTGGCCCAGGTCCGGGAAACCCGGGGCCGGGAATACGATGTCCCCAAGGCGTTGGAACCGGTGCTGCGGTTCTGGCTCGGAAAGCCTAGGTAACTGGTATGTTACCTAAGGCCGAGCGCGCCGACATCACCCTGTTGCTGGAAGGCACCTATCCGTATGTGCGCGGAGGGGTTTCCTCCTGGGTGCATCACCTCATAAAAGGATTTCCGGAGTATACTTTCGCGGCGGTTTTTCTGGGCAGCAAACCCGAGGCCTACGGCGACATCGCCTATGAATTACCAAAAAACCTGGTGCATTTGGAAGTCCATTACCTGCATGCCGGTTCCGGCCGTGAACCGTTGCGTCGCGAATCGGGCGATGCGGAAGTCTTCGCCGACGTGCGCGCCATGCACGAAGGCTTCCTCGCGCCGGGCGGTTGCCCGCATGCCAAACTGGCGTCTACGGTCGGGCACTTGATGGAAGGCCGGCTTAAGCAGGAACATTTTCTGGATTCGCGGGAAGCGTGGAACCTGATTACATCGCTGTACCGGGAGCGCTCCACCGATCCATCCTTCATCGATTACTTTTGGACGGTACGCTCCATGCACGAGCCCGTGTGGACGCTCGCGCGCGTGGCGCGTGAAGCCATTCCCAGCCGATGCTATCACAGCGTGTCCACCGGGTACGCCGGATTTCTCGGGAGCCTCCTCGCGTTGCACGGGAAGCGCCCGTTAATCCTTTCCGAACACGGACTGTACACCAAGGAACGCAAAATCGATTTGTTCCACAGCGCGTGGATTCCCGATTCGGACCATGGGTTATCGGCGGGCCCGGCTGCCGGTTCCGGAGTGGTCCCGGCAGGTTCTGGGGCGGCACCGGCCGGTATTGGGGTGATTCCGGGGGGGAATTATATCCGGCAATTGTGGATCCGATTCTTCGAGGCCCTGGGCCGCACGGCTTACGCCTCCGCGGACCCGATCGTATCCTTGTACGACGGAATCAGGGTCCAGCAAATCGCGGACGGCGCCGCGCCCGATCGGACCCAGTGCATACCGAACGGCATCAAGGTGGAGCGCTTCGCCTTGTTGCGGGCCAAGCGCGCGCCGGAGGCGAAGCCGGTTTTCACGCTCATAGGCCGGGTGGTTCCCATCAAGGACGTCAAGACTTTCATTCGCGCGATCCGGGCGGTGAAAAACGTCATTCCGGACGCGCAAGGATGGGTGGTTGGCCCCGGCGACGAAGACCCTCGCTATTTCGAGGAATGCCGGGCGTTGGCCACGGCCCTCGGGCTCGACGATTGCCTCCAATTTCCCGGCTTCATGAACGTGGATGAGATTCTTCCGATCACGCGGGTATTGGTGTTGAGTTCCATCAGCGAAGCACTGCCGCTGACTTTGCTGGAAGGATTCGCCGCCGGCGTGCCCGCAGTGACGACCGACGTGGGCTCCTGCCGCCAATTAATCGAAGGGGACCCCAGTAACCCGGAAGATACCTCGTTGGGGAGATCCGGACGCGTGGTCGACATCGGAAACCCCTCTGCGCTGGCGCAAGCCATCGCCCTTCTGCATAATGATGCCGAGGAATGGCGGAAAGCCTCGATCGCGGGCATAAGTCGCGTCGAACGCTTTTACACCGAAGCGGGCATGTTGGAAAGATATCGCTCCATTTACGCAAAGTCCTTAGTCGCGAAGGCCGTAGGTTAGGCCATGGCGGGCATCGGCTTTGAAATCCGCAAACTTCTCGACCGCGAGGGATTCCTAGGATCCTTCCGCGCTTATTCCTACGCCGGCATCATCGGATCGGGCCCCTGGATTTTATCCTTCGTGGGAATTTTGCTGATCCACATCCTGGGCCGCCGGTTGGGCATTCCCACCCAGCTCATCACGCAATTCCAGACTTCGGTCACCTACGTCATCGCCTTCAGCCTCATGGCCAGCGGCACCGTCACCCTGGCGTTCACGCGTTACGCATCCGATCGACTCTACGAGCAAAAGCCCGAACGCATAGGTCCCGCCTTTCTCGGCGCATTGCTGATTGTCATGGCCGCCGCGGGACTATTCGGCGCCGTGGTCGCGGGATGCGCGTTCCCGGGCCAAAGCCCGGCTTACAAAGCGTTGTTGATCATGGCCTTTGTCATCATGAACGGAATATGGTTGTCCGCATCCTTATTGTCGGGATTGAAACGTTACCTGCCTCTGGTCGGATTATTCGGCGCGGGTTATGCCGTCGTCGTATCCGCATCGCTTGCTTTGCGCGCTTTGGGGTTGGAAGGATTGCTCGCCGGTTTCGTATTGGGCCATTTCGCCATGTTCATCGGAATGATCGCTTTAATCGTGTTGCGTTTTCCCAGCACAAACGTTCCCATCGCCTTCGACTTCCTGTCCCGTGGAAATTGGTACGCCTCGCTATGCGCGACCGGCCTGCTCTATAATCTCGCCATCTGGGTGGACAAACTTTATTTTTGGTTCTCTCCCACCTTGGGCCAGAACGTCATCGGGCCCCTGCGCTCGTCGCTTATATATGACATTCCGATTTTTCTCTCCTACATCGCCACCTTGCCCGGGATGGCCGTTTTCCTGGTGCGGATGGAGACGGACTTCGTCAGCCAATACCAAAAATTCTATGGCGCGGTGCATGACGGTTCCACGCTGGCGAAAATCTCCGAGGCCAAGGAAGACATGGTGGATACCATTCGCCAAGGCATCTTGGAAATCGTCAAGATACAGGGTTTAGGCGCGTTATTCGTAATGATTTGGGGCCCGGACATGCTGCGCTGGCTGGGAATCTCACAGCTCTATCTGCATCTACTGTACATCGACGTGGTGGCTGCCGGCCTCCAAGTGGTGTTTCTGGGCGTGTGCAACGTCCTGTTCTACCTGGACAAGCGCCGCAATGTCCTGGGACTTTCCGCCTTGCTTTTGACGAGCAATTTTTTGCTGACCAAATTGAGCGCCGACCTGGGCGTCGAGTATTACGGCTACGGTTTTGCGGCCGCGCTATTGCTTTGCGTACTGACCGGGATTTGGTTGTTGGACCAGGATTTGCACGATTTGGAATTCCGAACGTTCATGGGGCGCAGATGAAAACGTGGGCGCGAATGTCGTCTATCGGGGCAGCCATGCTCCTTGCCTCCGGATCGCAAGCCGCTCCCTTGGTGAAATCGCATCTGACGCATTATGGGTTATGGAGCGCATCGGACATCCCCACCTTCCAACGCTTCGGTTTAATCGCTTTGCAGCCGGGTATGTACGCATCGGACGCGACCGAACAGGATGCCATCGCCAATCTTCGTTCCAAAGGCACCCTCGTCTTATTGTACTTATCGATTGGGGAAGACGATTCGACCTTCAACAACGCTGCGCCCCAAAAAGGCGACGGACGCGGACCAGTGCGTTGGAACGCGGCTACGGGAACGCCCGTTTACGAAAACAAAGGCGTAGCCTCCTTCTATTTGGACGAGTGGAATGCCAACGGCATTGATTCGGATTCCTCCAATAAAGTTCCGGACGGCGTTCCAGATCGACAAGGCGACTGGGGATCGTGCCTGGTCAACGCCGGGGACGCGGCCTGGCAGGCTTCCGTGCTCGCCAAGGCGGCGAAATTGATGGCCGAGGGTGCGGACGGATTGTTCCTCGACACTCCGGAAACGCCTGATCCCTGGCACGGCTTCGGCTGGACCGCTCCCGGGATGTACGATCTGATTCGGAAAATCCGCGCGGCGTATCCGGGCAAATACATGCTGATGAACCGCGGCTTGTTCTTTTTCGATCCGGACTATGTTTTGCAATATCAAAACAATCCCCGCAAGCTGGTCGACGCGGTATTATTCGAGAGTTATTACACGGGAAGCAATTATACGACCGCCTTGGGCGGCAACGGAATATGGCGGGCCAATCCGGGTTTCGCCGAAAATAAATTCACCGCCGCACCCCGCTTGAACGCCGAGCTTGGGCGCTATGACAGCTTCGGATCCATTTTCTCCCTCGACTACGCGGGCGACCCCATGAACATTGCCGCTTCGGATGCGACATTTTTCAAAAATATCGTCCAGGAAACCGCCGTCAATCAAGGTTGGGCCCCGGAAATCAACGATCGCCTGCTTTCCCTGGCGCCGACCGCAGCGCTCGACAACCCTCCCGCAGCCGACAAGGACGCGCCGCATTGGCAAAACACCGCGACGAACTCCGCCAGCCTGACGACCCCGCCCAAACCGCGTATCGGCGCTCTGAAAGCCATTCCCAGTAACGGGAAGGTTACCCTACGTTGGGACGTCGCAGCCGACCAAACCCGTCCGGTCCGTTACAATATTTACTATTCGGCATCCGGTCCCATCGACTACAATGCCTCCCCCCACCTCTACGCCGTTAACGCCGAACTCTCCTCCGACTATACCGATCGCATCCCGGACCGCGGCAATGACGCCTGTCCCTACGAATACACCGTCACAGGCCTCGCCAACAACACCGTCTATCGATTCGCCGTGCGCGCCGAGGACGGTACCACGGGTGTTACCGCGCCCGCTTCCGGCCGCCAGGGACCCAACGGCGGCATCGAAGAAACCAACGTAGCCTACCTCCTCGCGGCCCCGCGCGACAGCTCGGCCATGCCCATCACGGTGGACGGGAATTTCTCTGACTGGGACCATGTGCCCGAATTTCCGGACAGCGTCGGAGACGGCAGCGGGGTGGATTTCCAAGGCATGCGCATCACGGATGATATGGACAATGCGTATTTCCTCGTGGAGGCCACGCCTTCCGCCGACCGGACCAAGTTCGCCATTTATTTAAACACCGATCGAAAAAGCTTCACTGGCGAGGATGTCGTTCGGGGCTCGGGATTCCAAGGGGCGGATTACAAATGGGACAATGGGGCGCTTTACCAGTGGTCCGCCGGGGGCTGGAATTCCACGGGCAAAACCACGAGCGTTTCTCAAGTAGGGACCCGCTTGGAATTGCGTATATCCAAGCGCGATATCGCCGGGGATACGCACGCCGGTTTCAACGTTCTGCTGGTTTCCACGGACGGAAAGGAAACGCTTCCCAAGCATGGCGAAATCGGCATCGGCTACAATTACACCCATCCCTTGCCGGGATCGGGGATTCGCGTTCCCGTCCCTTATTCGGCCTCGACACCATTGCGAACCCGACTGCTGGCCGGATCGATTCGGATTGAATTCTCGAATCCCAAGGGCAACGCGGATTTATCGATTTACGACTTGCATGGAAAACTGATTCTGCAAAAACGGGCTTTGACGGGGACAATTTTCGATTTGCCCCAAGGTAACATCCCGGTTGCGGTGGTTCTCATCCGGCTCCAGGCCCGAGGCGAAACGACTGTGGTTCAGAAATCGCCCCTTCGGGCCAGCGCCCAACAGCCGTAGGCACGGGATGGCAGCGAGTAACCGCAGGTATGGGCAAGCGACCAACAGCCGTAGGTACGCAGGGCAGCGGCGAACAAACGCAGATAGGGGCAAGCTCTGAGCATCCTTAACAAAATATTGAAAAAATCCGTGCGGGCATTGGTCGGCGTGAGTCGAAGCCACCAGCGAAAATTTCAGAATAGCATTGCGGACAGGAAACGACGGCTGCGCGTATCCAAGGCCGGAAGATTCGATTTGACGAAGGCCCGGCCCTCCGAAGTGCCGCATTCCAAGGCCATGAGCATCCATTCCAGGCGCGCAGCGGGTTCCAAAACAGCAGGGAGGCGATGGACCATGGTGTTCCAATCAGCCGCCACGGCCTTGACGGCGATTTGGCGGATCAATTCGCGGTTGCACAGATCCGGATCATCGAGTAAGGAAAGTAATTTCGGCCAATCCGAATTCGTCTTTTGCTTGGACAGGGCCCATAACCGTTCCTGCCTTTCCAAGCCCGTAGTCTTTTCCAGACCCGCCAGCAGGAACCGCGCAGCCTCAGGGTTGGGATAATTTCCCAGGCTCCGAATCGCAGCCTTGCGCACCTCGACGCTATCGGCGGTCAAATAAAGGCGCGCGACAGACAGGAAGCCGGTGTCGCCCAATTCGGATCCGATATGCAGCAATTGCGCGCGCACGCTGTCGACGCGTCCGGGCAAGGCTTCTTTCAATTTCAGGGCCGGCCGGATATTTTTCCCGGAATCGGATACCAATGCGAAAAGATGTTCGACATAATGGCGTTGCCGGGGCGTTTGCCCGGTGAGGCGTTGGGACAGCAGATAGTCCAGCGTTGCGGTATCCAATCCGACTAAAATCTTTTCACAGGAATCGTGCGTTTTTTTAAAACGGGGCTCACCGGTGGCGGCGATAATGAAAAGCGAATCCATCCGGGAGAAGCGGGGCATCGTGAATGCGGATTTCGCGGGGACATTCAGCTTAGCCCGATCCGCTTGGCCTTGACCGCCGACATGCGCGCAGAATGCCATCAGCGCCAGCATCGCCTTTGCGATTAAGTAAAATCTCGATCCGGAACGTGCATGCCGCAGCATCGGATTATTTATCCAAGCCAAAGCCATTGCCTTTGTTTTTCCCGTTGAACACGCGCCAAGCGGCTCCGTCCGCGCGCGGAAGCGAGTACTTGTCCTTACCGCCGCCATCGAAAAAAAATCCGAAGCTACCCCGATCCCGGCGCATATCGGCGTGACCGAGCGCCATTTCGGGATTGACGGATTGGTAGATGTCATCCCCGGCGGCATCGTACAGGATGCCCAATCCGTTGGCGCTTCCGGCGCCCTGGCTCATGTCCGTGGCCAGATAAGTATCGTTTCCATTCCGGTCGTACAAAAGGCCGAATCCGTAATCATGCCCACAGCCCTGGCTGACGCCTTTCGAAGCATAGCGATCATCGCCGCCCAAATCGATCAACGCTCCCACGGCGATATGCACCCCTGCTCCTTGCGCATATTGATGGGCCTCATATCGATCATCCCCGCCTTCGTCAATCAGTAGTCCCAGCGCGTACCAATACGCTGATCCTTGCGCGAAAATATCCGCTACGTAAAGATCGTTGCCGGCTCCGTCCCGCAGCAATCCGATGCCTCCCGCAAAATCCGGCGCGAACCCAGTGCCGAATCCCTGGACCATGTGGATGTAATGATCCGTGTAGCGCAAGTCGTCCTCGAAAGTCGGCCGCGCCAGATATTGATCGTTGCCCCGTCGATCCAACAAAAGCCCCGCGCCCTTGGTCGCGCCCGCGCCCTCGGACATGAGGCTGGCCGAATAGACATCGTTCCCAGCTTCGTCTTCCAGGACGCCCAAACCGAAAAACGCGAACCCCAACGATGCGCAGCGGCCTTCGTAATAGTCGCTTCCCGCCGCATCGAATAAGGAGGAGAACCCAAACAATGCGGAACCAAAGGCGAAGTTGCGCCCCAAATATCGATCGTTGCCGGATAAATCCGCGATCAAATCGATACCCATGTTTCCGGGACCTTGGTCCAAGCTGTCCTTGGATAAATACATGTCGTCGCCGCCCATGTCGATGATCAACCGGAAGCCTCCGGGACGGCCCGTTCCCTGCAACACGTATTCGTCGTTCCCGCCTGGGTCGATCCAGATTCCTTGGTCCGCGACGCAGCGATCCGGTCCATTACCGCCGATATGCAGGGGGAACTCCCGGCTCAACGGACGTCCATCCGCGCCTTTCGCGGCCAAGGCCTTGCGCAAGCGCGCGGCCGTGGGCGCCAATCCGTCCTTTCGCAAGGAGCGAATCAGCCAGGTTTCCAATTTCCAAGCCGCGGAAGAAGCCCGTAGCAATCCCCGCCATCTCAAGTGCGATGCTAAACCCATGATGCGATGCAACCGAGCATCTTCCTCCAGCCGCTTCGTTTCATTTTCAATAGCCGACCGCGCCGTATCCTCTTCCTCTTGCAAAAACATTCCCGGCGCTTCGTGGAATAGGAAATCACGATCGGATTCGGGGATGTCCGCGAACTCTTCGCGCAGGCCCGATTGGATGCGGCGCAAAGCGACCTCGGGACGGAACCCTGGTCCGAAGGGATTGTCCTCCAACCGCTGGGAATCCGTATCCACCGCTTCGCTCGCAGCGCCTTCGGGTTCGTCCAATAGCGGCCATAGCGAATCGGGAGGCAATGGGTATGCCCCTTTTTCGTTCACATACGGTTCGGTCCGACGCATGATTTCCCGGGTGACGGTATCGATGGAAAATGGTTTCCGTAATATGCCTTCCACACGCGAGAGACGGAAGGGATCGGGTTTGGCCATAGGAGGCATCATGACGATGTCGTTAGGCGCGACGCCATTGGGTTCCATCATGTACATCCGCACGGAATCCAGATCCAGTATCCCGGCGTGGGCCGGCTCAGGCGCTAGAATCGCGGCGGAAAATGTTGCTGCGGTAAAATACGCCGAGTCAAGAGCTGACGCGACAAAAATCACAATGCAACCGAGCGCGGATCGCGGCAGTCCGCTCATAGCCCCAATTGCCGTTGCAAACCCGAGATATCCTTACCCGACTGTTGCATCTCCCGCAACAGCAAGGTCAAGCGCCGACGCCCCCAATCATGGAGGCTGGCTTGGATGGGCGTTTGGCCGTTCAGGGCGTCCGCAGGAGCATGCACCCAGGCATCCTGGTCGGCGTTCGAAAGGTCCGCCATGGATTCTTTACCTAAAGTTTTTTTCCGTGCCTGCGCGGGAATCCCCGAAGCCTTTCCGGAGCCCACATCGCGCGCGGACCGCGCTTCGGAAGAACCCTCCGGTCGCCAAGCGATGCCTCCCAGCCGTTCCGTCAACCACGCCCGCACCGTTCCCTGGAACGCGGAATCCGACAGGGTAACCTGCAGGCTACTCCCCTTGGCTTCCAAGCGCGCCAATTTCAGTCCGCGATGGCGCAGATTCCACACCCCCGCCCCCGCAGGCTCCACATCGGCCCTACCCGCCAATGCCACTCCGAGCACTTGCAAGTCCGGCACCACGAGTTCGTAGGGCGCGGAAGGCAAGGAACCGCGCCGGGGGCGGCCCACTTGGGAATCGTAAACCTCCGCCCGCCACAGGGAAAGGAACACCGCGCCGTGACGACGCCACTCCTCGCAATGCACGTCGGGACGAATGGTAACCGTGGATTTGACGCCCAACTCCCGGCAACCTTCGCGGAACAGGGATTCCAGGCGCGCCGCGGACGGCCCGGACTCAAAGACCAAAGCGGTGTGACCGCAATACTCCAGGCCCCGGAACGGCAGGATGCGCAAGAGGACGCCGGCACCGGGTTCCGGCATCCGTCCCGCATGGTGCACGGTATGGATTTTTTGGTTGCCCAGGTTCAGCAACTTGGCCGTGCGCGCATGACGCTCCTGTACGCGGTAAAACCACAACGGAGAGTACGACCAGCGCATCAAATCATGGGCGAGGCGCAAGTCCTTGCCCTCCAATTCGCGCGCGGTGCGGAGGATGGGACGCGCATCGGAATACTGCACGAAATAATCCCAGAAAAAGTTTTCGACTACCGCCCGGCCGTACTCGGCGTCTTCCATGAGCCCTTCATGGGGATAATCCTCCTTGGATAACTTATCCCAATACCCTTGGTAGATGGCCCGCAGGGGAAACAGCGACATCGATAATTCATGCAAACCGTGACGAAAATCATGCCAGGTCGCGACTTCGGACTCCGCATGGGCTGGTTGGTTTTTATGTCCCGCGAAAGATAATCCGGTGGAGGACTCCGATGTCGCGGTCGTCGAAGCGGACGCGGAGGCCGTCGAGTCCTCCGGCTCTTTTCCCTTGACCCATTGAGTCCGTGGATCGGCAAATCGCCCGCAACACTCCAGGTAGGGCGCCGTATTTCCACAGATGCAGGAATTTCTTAATTTGCTAGCGTCCATTATCGCCGCGAAGCCGCCAACCGGCGTTTCTCGGAACCTCCCACGGAAATCTAAATAATCGGAACAACCGGCATGCACATCGGAATTTTCGACTCCGGCTTCGGCGGCCTCACCGTGTTCCGGAGCATCCGGGCCCGACTACCACAATACGATTATATCTATCTCGGGGACAACGCCCGCACGCCTTACGGGAACCGATCATTCGACGCGATTTTCCGGTTCAGCCGCGAATGCGTGGATATGCTGTTCGAACGGCGTTGTAAACTGGTTATCATCGCGTGCAACACGGCATCGGCCAAGGCCCTGCGCACCTTGCAGCAAAAAGTCCTGCCTTTGGAGCATCCCGACCGCCGGGTTCTAGGCATCATCCGACCCTCGGCGGAAGCGCTTGCCTCCTTGTCCGATACCCGCACGGTTGCCTTGTGGGCTACGGAGGGAACCGTCAAGTCGATGAGCTATCCGATGGAGTTGGAAAAGGCCGCTCCCCAGCTTACAGTGATCCAACAGGCCTGTCCGATGCTGGTTCCGCTTGTGGAAAACGGCGAGTTGAACGGCTCGGCCTTGGATTATTTCATTGAGAAATACTGGCGCGAGACCCTGCAAACCGCAGCCTCGCAATCAACCTCCGCGCAAGCCCTTCCGCGCATCCCGCCCACAGGCGTGTCCCAATCGGCTTGTGGCATCGACGCCCTTTTGCTGGCATGTACCCATTACCCGTTAATCCAAACGAGTATCCGCCGGATTTTACCTCCGGAAATCAAGGTTTTGACCCAAGGTGAAATCGTCGCCCCCAGCCTGGAAAATTACCTGCTTCGGCATCCTGAAATCGAACAAGCCCTATCCCGCACCGGCAGCCAACGATTCTTGACCACGGACCAAACCGAAGGGTTCGATCATTTGGCCGAGACCTTTTTAGGCCATGCCGTACTCTCCGAAAAAGTTGGAATTTAGCCTGTTTTCGCCATTCTTTCATTGACTGTAGGGGGTTAAATCCCTATATTGACCGCTTGGCAATTGGCGTAAGGGGTGACCTCGAGTCCGGGGATCATGCGCCGTGGTTATTTCCCTTTTTGAATTTTCCGTTCAACCGAAAGGCCTGAATCCTATGTTGAGCAACGGCAATTGGCAAGATTATCGGGGCAAGGGCGAAGGCGTCCTAGTTCACTTGGATTCGGCGCGTCAGCACGGCCTGCCGGTGCGCGAGCCCATTGATGAACATGGCTTGGCGGTATTGGAGCCGAATTACGAAACCGGAACCTATGGATACCTGCAATGCGCCAACGCCAAAACGCGCCTCGCCACCATGAAAAACCGCCGACGGTATTTCCTGTTCGGCACGCGTTACCAGGGCCTCTCCGAAACCTTCAAGGGAAAATTCCTGATTGTCGGATACATGCGACTCGACAAAATTCTCGAAGTCCGCAAGCGCCACGTCCATAAATGGATGGAACAAAAGGAAAGCGGCGCGCCCGCTCCGGAATGCATGGACATGGAGGAATGCCACTCCTTCCAATCCGACGACATGAATTTTTATACGCCGGAAGACTCGTTCGAATTGAGCGAGGAGTTGATGAAACAATGGGGCTACAAGGGCAAGGTCACCAAGCAGATGAAGTTGACTTTCACCGAGGACAAGCTCGACATCATCCTGGCCCACTTCAAGACGAAGTCTCCCAAAAACGCCGAGTATATCGCGGCTGCTAAAGAGCTGGAAGAAGCCATGGCCGCAGCCAAGGCAAACAACGCTCCGCGCGCGGAAGAATGGTAGCGACGGATGCGCGGCCTTGGGGTAACTTGGATGTTGCCCTGATCCGGGTTAGACTATCGTAACCTAGGCCAAGCCTCTTTTTTTCAACAACGCGTTGACCCGATCCAGCAACTCCTGTTTGCCGAAAGGCTTTGTGATGTAATCCTCGGCCTTCATGACGTGCAGGCCCACCATCAAATCCACCGACTTGTTATTGCTGGTCAGGAAAGCGATCGGTATTTTAGCCAAGGCCGGCTGCTCGCGAATTTCCCGGAAAATATCAAACCCGTCCACATGGGGCATGACGACGTCGAGGAGGATTAAATCCGGAACGAGTTCCAACGCCGTGGCGACCGCGCTCTCGGGTTCGGTGACGACCGTGACCTTATGCTGGCCCAATTCCAGCACCAGCCGAACCAGCTCCGCAATGTCCTTTTCATCGTCCACTACGAGTATTTTCGCCATGGTTAACCTCTCGCCAATTCGCCCGGCAGCCAGTCCCAATAGAAATAGGTTACCGCACATCCCAGAACCAACCCGATGACGTCCAAAGCCAACGCCGCATAGGCCATGGATTCAAGGTCCATGCCCAAAAGGGACATTACCATGGACAACGCCATCATCAAGCTGGCAACATAGTAAAGCTTATACAAAGGACGCTTCTTGCGGGCCGCTCCGAATATCCTGCTCAGGGAGGCGACGACCAGGAAGGTAACGATAAAGGTGATGTGGAGGATGACCGTAGTAATTGCGGGTACGGGAACCATGGCCTACTCCACGCTCATCATGCTGCGGTATAGGCTGTACCCCAGGGCGGTGAAGAAGATTCCCCCCAAACTGATGAGTCCATAAGCCACGAGGGCGGGAACGAATTGGAAAAACGGCACGCGCAGCAACAAGCCCGCGATGAGCACCGCCAGGCTGATTTGCAAATAGCGATGGGGCGGCCCTTTGCTGAACTTTTGCCGGTAGAATTTAGCGATTAAGGTTAAATAAAAACCGACCATGCCGAACAACAGAGAGGTGAGCAGGGCGCCTATCGATTGCAGCGTGGCCATGAAGGTTATTTCCCCTTCTTTTTGCCGAGGGACGAAAAGGCTTCGACGAACGTGTCCGCGTCCGTCATGACCGGCGAACCGCTCATCACGCCCTGCCGACCCAGGAACTTCTCCATGATTTCAATTCCGGTGCGGCCGATATGGAACTGACGGATGTCCTTAGCGTGCTGGCTGCCGCGCATTTTCAGGACCAGAATGGCCTTGGAGATGGCGGAATCGATTTCCACGTAGCGCAGGATGAAATAATTATCCGCGATGAAAGGCGCTTGCGACAGGCTATTGGTGTCGCCGAGCAAGTTGCTGTTTTCCCGGAGAAGCAATGAGGTGATCCCCTCGCGCTTGAGACTGCTGATGAAGGAGTTCTCCATGTCGCGCAGTTCGTCCGTTTCCTCGGCGGCGTATTCGAAATGGGTGAGCGAATCCACCAGGCAGCGCTTGACGCCCATTTCGTCGATCAAGGTTTCCAGGGCTCCACCGAGTTCCTCGACCTCGTCGGCCACCGTGGCGGGATCGGAGAAAATGATTTTGAGCAGGCCCTGATCCTCGTATTTTTTAAGGTCCCAGCCGAAATTCAACGCGTCGTGGTAGTACTGGCTGGGGAATTCCTCGAAGGTGAGGATCAATCCCGGCTCCTGGAATTTCTCGATGCCATTCACGATGAATTGCATGCCCAAGGTCGTCTTGCCCGTGCCCGGCGCGCCCTCGACGACCGTCGCGCTGCCCCTGACGACGCCCCCGTCGATCATGCGGTCCAGCGCGTCTATTCCGAAAGGTGCTCTTTCCAGCATAATTCTCCGTGTCCCTCCCGATTAATCCCCGGCGGTAACCCGCCTGTTCACCGTAACCTTCGCGTTACCCAAGCCGCCGCGCCGTTCCCGATTCACAAGCCGCCCCCCGGAGCCTTACCTCCGGCCGGGTTTGACCAGCTTCAACAACACGGCCTTCTGCGCATGCAGCCGGTTTTCCGCCTCGTCGAAACAGACGCAACGCGCCGAATCCATCACGTCCTGGGTGATTTCCTCGCCCACATGCGCGGGCAGGCAATGTGAGACCAGACACTCGGCCGGCGCCTTCGCGAGCAGTTCCGCGTTGACCTGGAAAGGCTTGAAGTGCCGGGATTTTTCTTCCGCTTGCGCTTCTTCCCCCATGCTGACCCAGACGTCCGTGTAAATCATGTCGGCGCCCCGGACGCCCGCTCCCGCGTCGTTGGTCACCGTGTAGCTTCCACCGTTTTTAGTGAACAGCGCTTGCAACCCTTTCACCACTTCCGCCGATTGCTCATACCCCTTGGGACAGGCCAATACGAAATGCATGCCCGTATGGCCGGCCAGTTCCGCGATGGAATTGGCCACGTTATTCCCGTCCCCGACGAAGGCGAGGCGAAGCCCCGCAAGCTTGCCGCGATGTTCTTGCAAGGTCTGCCCCAGCGCCAGTGCCTGGCAGGGATGGTGCAAATCGGTCAAAGCGTTGATGACCGGCACGCTCGCATGACGCGCCAGTTCCGTGACCAAGGTATGGCTGAAAGTGCGGGCCACGATGGCATCGACCCAACGGGACAGGCTATAGGCCGCATCACGCACGGACTCGCGCTTCCCAAGGGAAATCTGTCCCGGATCCAGATTGATGGCCGCCCCTCCCAGTTGCACCATGCCGGCTTCAAAAGTGACGCGCGTGCGCAAACTGGGTTTCTCGAAAATCATCGCCGCCGTGCGGCCCTTCAGGGCGTCGTTGGCGCCTTGGGTTTTGTATTCCTTTTTGATCGCATGCGAGAGATCGAGGTATCCCTCGATTTCGTCCCGGCTATGATCGAGAAGGGTGATCAAATGCTGTGACATGAAGACATCGTTCCCAGGTGATTTTTATTCGGTTATTATAGGACAACTTGGTTCGTCAGCCCTATCATAATCTTATAAATTATCAGCCGCCATGGCTTTATGCAGACTTTGGCCGCCATCTCACTGTGAGTCGGCCGGAGCCGGCGCGAATACTTTCCCAGTGCCCGGCCCACCTTCGATTCCCGGTGGTAAATGCTAATTTTAAGAACCCATGTCCGCACCTTGTTCGTCCGTACCTTGTTACGGGAAAATCAATCTCTTTTTGGAAGTGCAGGATAAGCGGACCGATGGTTTCCACAATCTCGGCACTTTATTTCAAGCCGTCTCGTGCCACGATACCTTGTCGGCCGAACCATGGGATCGGATTGAGTTGGTCTGTCCCACTGGAATCACGGCCCTGCCGGAGCAAAACCTGGTCTACAAAGCGGCGGCATTGCTCAAGGAAAAGTATTCCAACCGGCTCAAAGCCGATTCGGGCATCCGCTTCCACCTGGAGAAAAAACTGCCATCGGGCGCGGGCCTCGGCGGCGGGTCCTCCGATGCCGCCGGTGCGCTGTCCTTAGCCAACCGGATTTGGGATCTTAATTTATCTGAAACCGAATTGAATGCTTTGGCGGCGCAATTAGGATCGGACGTGCCGTTCTTCCTGCGAGGCGGAGGCGCATTCGCGGAAGGACGCGGAGAAATCCTGAGCCCGGCGCCGGATCCCTTCCCTTTCCATGTCGTCATCGGAACGCCACGCTGCGAAGTCGCCACCGGCTGGGCTTATGGTCAGTTGGACGCCCAGCGTAAGCAGGAGTGGAAACGATTCAAGGCCTTGTACTTCACCTATTTTGAAGACCCGAATTTTTATCAGGTTTTGCGCAACGACTTCGATGCCCCGATTCGCCGCCACTTCCCGGAAATCCAAGCGTTAAGCGATAGCATGCGGGAATTTGGACCGACCAAAGTCCTTTTGTCCGGCAGCGGCGCCAGCGTTTTCGGGCTATTCACCGCCCGTGCGAACGCGGAAAAATGCGAAAGTGCCATTCGGGATCAATGCCGGTTTTCCACCGTCGCCGAATTCGTGAATTAACCCCATCCTCTCGACTCCGCCTTCCTTCGGATTGAAGAGACGCAAAACCACCGATTTTCCCCCAATTCCGCAAGGATTTGCCTTCCGGCGGTTGCACTCCCCCCGTTTTCTTCTTACTTTATGCCCCCATTCCCGGTGGGGCGTCGTCAAGTGGTAAGACAACGGTCTTTGGAACCGTTATTCGCAGGTTCGAATCCTGCCGCCCCAACCAGGACAAAATCGGCTTTGCCGTTTTTGTTCAGGAGAATCGCAAGCGATTCTCCACGAGGAAGAATGGACGACGCCGCGCTCCGTAAAAACGGATGGCTCGCGCGGATCCGCGTCTGACCACCAGGAAAACTGGTGATCCGATCGGCCTCAGATACCAAAACAAAAAAATCAGGAAGGCGTGCCGTGGCCGAGCATGTGTACTGAAAAAGGAAATGTCATGTCGAACCTCGTACTGCAAGCCAAAAAAAGATTAAAATCATCCAAGGGTTCCTTGCTGCAAATGCGCCGCGAAGGCCGTGTCCCCGCCGTCATTTACGGTCTGGACAAGGAACCGGAACTGGTGGAAATCACCACCGTGGACATGCGTCCGCACTTGACCCAGCGCAATCACGTGATCGACTTGACCGTCGACGGTTCGTCCCAACAGGTGATGCTCAAAGCCGTCGAACGTGATCCCATCCGCAAGGACCTCCTCATCCACATCGACTTCCTGCGCGTGAACAACGAGCGTCCCGTCATCGTGAACGTTCCCGTGACCACCTTCGGCATTCCCGTCGGCGTGAAGACGCAAGGCGGCGTGTTCTCGGTCATGAAAAAATACGTGAAGCTGCGCGCCAAGGTCCAGGATATCCCGGACAAGTTTGATATGGACGTTTCCGAATTGGCCCAGGGAACCATTTTCTACGTGAAGGATTTGCAGTTCGCGAAGGGCACGTTCGTGACTCCCGGCAAGACCGCTCTGTTCGGCGTGACGACGGGTAAGGCCGAAGTCGAAGAAGTCAAGCCCGTCGCAGCCGCAGCGGCTCCCGCTGCCGGAGCCGAGGCCGCCAAGGCCGGCGATGCCGCCAAAGACAAGGGCGGCAAAGACAAGGACAAGGGCGGCAAAGACAAGAAGTAATCCGTGCACATCCTGCTGGGCCTGGGAAATCCGGGCCCCAAATACGACCGGACCCCGCACAATATCGGTTTCGATGCTGCGGACCGGCTCGCGGAATCGGCAGGCGGTTCATCGACATCCTCTACTTC
>JADGQO010000126.1 GCA_017881725.1 Fibrobacteria bacterium | reverse complement strand
GGCTGGCCATGGTCGAGGCGGCGGAAGCCCAGGGGCTTTTGAAACCCGGCGCCACCTTGATCGAACCCACCTACGGCAATGCCGGCATCGGTCTGGCCATCGCTGCCCGGCTCAAGGGCTATCGCCTGGTTTGCACCGTGCCCGATCGCGTCTCGCCGGAAAAGATCAACCTGTTGAAGGCCTACGGGGCCAAGGTGATCCTGACACCGTCCGATTTGCCCGACGATCATCCCGGCAATTACCGGCGCGTGGCCCAGCGCATCGCGGAGGAGACGCCGGGGGCTTTCATGCCCAACCAGTATTTCAACGAGGCCAACCCGCTGATCCATTACCGCACCACCGGACCGGAAATCTGGCGGCAGACGGGAGGGCGCGTGGATGCGCTGGTGGCGGGCATGGGCACGGGCGGGACCATCAGCGGTGCGGGCCGCTTCCTGAAAGAGAAAAACCCGTCGCTGCGGCTGGTGGGCGTGGATCCGAAGGGCTCGCGATACCAAGGGGATTTCACCGGGGTACCTTCCGAGGTACGTCCCTACAGGCTGGAAGGCATGGGCCAGAACTTCCTGCCGGGCACGCTGGCTTTGTCTCTCATCGACGAGGTACTCACGGTCGAGGACGGGGAGGCCTTCGCGGCGGCGCGGCAACTGGCTTTGGAGGAAGGCATCCTGGCGGGCGGTTCTTCCGGAGCCGCCGTAGCGGCGGCGTTACGGGTGGCGGCCGATTGGGGTCGGGGCAAGAACATCGTGGTCATCCTGCCGGACGACGGGCGCAATTATCTTTCGCGCATTTACTCCGACGATTGGATGCGCGATCAGGGATTCATGGAAGGCGCTCGCAAGGGCGTGCCGGTGGCGGAAATCCTGGCCAAGAAGACGGTCCGCTTCCGGAAGCTGCTGGCCGTGCATCCGGACGATCCGGTGCGCAAGGCCATCACCTTGCTGATGTCCAACGACATCTCGCAATTGCCCGTGATCGAGGGCGGGATTCCAGTGGGTAGCATTTCCGAATCCGACATCGCCGAAAAGCTTTCCGATTTCGAGGCGGAGGGACGCGGCGGCGCGGCGGCCTTCGGAGAAATGAAAATCGCCCAAGTGATGGGACCGCCCCTGCCCGCCGTACAGGCTGGGTCCAGCCTGGCCAGCCCCTTCGGATTTTTCCGCGAGCATCAGGCCGTGCTTATTCTGGAGGGAAAAACCCCGCTGGGAATCATCACGTTGTCCGATATCGTCCAGTACCATTTGCGCAGTTGAATCCGAGCGAAGGCCCGTTGCAACAAATTGCCAAAACCCCCGGACCTTCCGCCGGGAAAATTTTCCGGAAGGATTGATAATTTTTGATCCGATCACCTTTGATCCAATAACCATCACCCCAGGTAACTGACCGGGAACCCGGAGGTCGCCCCTTAATCAGGAGACACCCATGACCGCACCCCATTTCGGAACCATCGCCTTGCACGGGGGCCACGAGCCCGATCCCACCACGCGTTCGCGCGCCGTGCCCATTTACCAAACCGCGTCCTACACGTTCGCGGATACCGATCACGCGGCCCGCTTATTCGGCCTGCAGGAGTTCGGCAACATCTATACCCGGCTCATGAATCCCACCACCGACGTGCTGGAGAAGCGCGTGGCGGCCTTGGAAGGCGGCGTCGCGGCTTTGGCCGTGGCCTCGGGCCAAGCGGCGGAGACTTTGGCTGTGCTCAATATCGCGGAAGCGGGCGACGAGATCATTTCCTCGACCAGCCTGTACGGCGGCACCTACAACCTGTTCCACTATACCTTGCCCAAGCTTGGGATCAAGGTGCGTTTCGTCGATCCGGGGCAGCCCGATCAAATCAAGGCAGCCATCACGGATAAGACGCGCTTATTTTTCGCTGAAATCTTGGGCAATCCCAAGTTGGACATGATCGATTTCGAAGGCGTCGCCAAACTGTTGCACGCTGAAGGCATTCCGCTTTTCATCGACAATACTTTGGCCTCGCCTTACCTGGTCAAGCCCTTCGACCATGGGGCGGACATCGTGGTGCATTCGGCCACCAAATACTTGGGCGGCCACGGGACGTCCCTGGGCGGCGTGAACATCGCCTACATCATCAAGGCCCGGGTGCAATGGTTACGGGATACGGGCGCGGCGATTTCACCGTTCAACGCCTGGCAAATCCTGCAAGGCATCGAAACTTTGCATTTGCGCGTGCAGCGGCACAGCGAAAACGCCATGGTGGCGGCGCGCTTCCTTTCCGGACATCACAAGGTGTCCTGGGTCAATTATCCCGGCCTGGAAACGCATCCCCAACACGCGCTGGCAAAGAAATATTTCCATCGCGGCCAATTCGGCGGCATCGTGGGATTCGGCCTCAAAGGCGGCCTGTCCGCGGGTAGGAAATTCATCAACGGACTGAAAGTCTTTTCGCATCTGGCCAATGTCGGCGACGCCAAGAGCCTGGCCATCCATCCGGCCTCCACGACCCATTCGCAGCTCACGGCGGACGAACAACGTACCACGGGAGTTACGGAGGATTTCGTGCGCCTGTCCATCGGTATCGAGGATTGGCGCGATTTGGAAGCGGACTTGAACCAGGCGCTGGAGTCGGCGTAGCCGAGTCCGGGTAACGACGCGCAGCCGTCCGGCGGCGGACCGGCCCAGGGTAACCTTCCAGCTACCCAGGGGCAGATGTTTTACGCCCCGATGCCTTCGAACAACACGGTGGAGAGATAGCGTTCCCCGCCGTCCGGCAGGATCACGACGATGGTCTTGCCGCGATAGGCCTCTTGCTGGGCCAGACGCACGGCCACGGCCACGGCCGCTCCGCAGGAAATGCCCGACAGGATGCCTTCCTCGCGCGCGAGCCGGCGCGCAAAGTCGACCGCTTCGGCGCTGTCCACCTGCTCCACCTTGTCTATCAACGACAGATCGAGATTGTCCGGAATGAATCCCGCGCCGATGCCCTGGATTTTATGCGGGCCGGGTTTCAATTCCAGGCCCGCGCGCTTCTGCGTGATCACGGGGCTTTCCTTGGGCTCCACGGCCACGGTTTCGATGGCCTTCCCGCGCATGTTCTTAAAGTATCGGGAAATGCCCGTGATGGTGCCGCCAGTGCCCACGCCCGAAACCAGCACGTCCATTTTGCCGTCCAAGTCGTTCCAGATTTCCGGACCGGTGGTGGTTTCGTGGATGGCCGGGTTGGCCGGGTTCTTGAATTGCTGCGGCATATAGGTTGTGGCCGGCGATTCCGCCGCCAGATCTTCGGCCTTCTTGATGGCGCCGCGCATGCCTTCCGGACCGGGGGTCAGAACCAACTGAGCCCCGAAAGCGGCCATCACCTTGCGGCGTTCGATGCTCATGGTTTCCGGCATGGTGAGGATGAGTTTGTAGCCGCGCGCGGCGGCAACATAAGCCAAGGCGATGCCGGTGTTCCCC
This sequence comes from Fibrobacteria bacterium, assembly GCA_017881725.1. GTDB lineage: Bacteria > Fibrobacterota > Fibrobacteria > UBA11236 > UBA11236 > Chersky-265. Next base: position 4,094 of record JADGQO010000126.1, on the reverse strand, counting down.
GAAGTCGGCTCGATGATGGTCTTGCCCGGCCCCATGAGTCCGCGCCGTTCCGCGTCGTTGATCATGGCCGCGCCGATGCGGCATTTCACCGAGTAGGCCGGATTGCGTCCCTCGATTTTCGCCAATACCGTAGCGCCGGAGTTACCCACGATGCGGTTCAGTCGGACCAGGGGCGTGCGTCCGATGGATTCCGAATTATCCTTAAACACTTTACTCATGATTCGTGCTCCCTGAAAGGCTGAATGTTGGTGTTACCGGCGGCTTAGGTCCCGATTTTGGGTCGCAACCACGCGTAAAGATACGCGCCTAACAATGCGCCCGCCAAGGTGAAGATAGCCCAATATTCGCCCGCCCCCAATTGCGCGTAGATCGGACCCGGACAAGTTCCCGTGACAAACCATCCCAGCCCAAACAGGAACCCTCCCAAATAGGTCCCGCGCGTAAGCGTCTTGCCGGGAATTTCCAGGGGATGGCCGAAAATATCGCGGCGATGGAATTTCTTGATCAGGAAAATCGAAACGGCGCCCACGGCCACGGCGGACCCGATGATCAAATAAAGATCCGGCTCCCGGAAATAAAACATATTCCGGATTTTGTACCAGGAAATAACCTGCGCCTTGGTGAGCACTATCCCGAAGTACGCGCCCAACAGTAAGAATCTTAAGTAACCCATCTTAAGCCCCCCATCCCAGCATGCGATAGAGGAAAGCTGCGGTTAAGCCACCCGCGAAAAAACACAGCGTCGCCACCAGGCTGGCTTTTTGCAAATTCGACAACCCCATGATGGCATGACCCGATGTGCAACCCGAAGCCCAGCGGGTTCCGAATCCGATCAAAACACCCCCTGCCAAGAGGCGAATCGCGCCCGCTGCGGTATGCGCGGAAGCCGGGAGCAAAGGCAGCGCTCCGACGGAAAAATAGTGCGCGGCCAAAAAAGCGCCCAGCGCGATGCCGATCACAAATACCATGTTCCAGGATCGATCCGACCAAGTGTCCTGACGAAGATATTCCAAACGCGAGTTGGGCAGCAGAATGGCGCAAAAGTGGCGGAAGGAGGAAGAAACCCCCAAGTTTTTACCCCCGAAGAGCAGGAGCAGGGGGACCGTCAAGCCGATTAACGGCCCGGCGATATACCAGGGCCAAGGGTGCAACAGCATCTCCATTTTATTCCTCTTTGATGAAACGTTTTCGGAGACCGCACAATGAGGAATGGAATCGGCTACTTCGATCCGCGATGGAAATACATCGACAAATCCCGGAAGAAATCGCTCAATTTCTCTCCCTTATAGTCCTTGAACTCACCAGCGTCGAAAAAGGTGCCGTGCCCTTTCAGGCAATGCTCGAAATGGATATGCGGCTTGTAGGTGTCCGGCACATGCTCCATGGTCTTGCCGCATACGGGGCAATTGATTTGTTCGATGCGGTCGTACTTTTTTCCGACTTCCGGCGAGCCCGTATCGATGACTTGCGAGCCGCGCATTTTTTTCAGTTCCTTATGTTCGGCGTCCGGGAACCATATACCTTCGCAATTCGTGCAACGATCCACGACGATGCTGTGGAAGGTTATGGGTTCCATGACCGAATCACATTTTGGACAACGCATCTTCACTCCATGTTTTATGCCGGTGCCACGCCCCGACTGCGGCCCAAACCGACCGCCGGATAATACTGAAAATCCGCCCGACGGAATTTTTCCGTGGCGGCCTTACAATATAAAACTCTCCTATTCCGACGCGGGCCGCAAGAATTGGGGGTGCCAGCTTGGCAGGGGCAGGCGCGGTCCCTGGATCACTCAGCGCGGGCGTTTGAAAACCAGCAGCAAGGCGCGTTTGTCCGACGGATCAATTTGTCGCGAAACGCCTTTGTTATCCAAGACCACGTAAATGGAATTTGCGTCCATGGCCAATCCCCGCGCGAGGCCCATTTTAAGGCCCAGGTACCGGTATTTGACGTCATTGGTCACGTGCCCGAAAGTAAAGTACTCGCCTTCGGAATATTCCTGCCCTTTCCAATCCAAGCGGCATACGGCGTCGGCGGCGGATTCCAAAGCCCAGGCCTGGCCTTTGTCGACGCTCAAATCCGTGAAGTCCGGCTGGCGGCGACCCGGGCCCAAGGGAATATGACTTTTGTCGAGCAGGAAGGGACGAACGGCGGTCTTGCCTCCGGTCAGATCCAGTTGCAACAGGCCGCGCGGATCACGGGAGGCGGCCACCAGGAATTTGCCTTCGCCCATGCGGACCAAGCCTTCGACGCCGGAATTTTCGCCCGCGAACAGGCCTTTCTCCACGCCCGCTTCCAACAGCGACGGGCCCAGCCATTCGGCCTTCCCGCCCGAGGTAACATGCATGATACGGCAGGCCGGTCCTCCGGCCAGGAACAAGTCCCCGCGTCCGTCGGAGGCGATGCCGCGCCAGCCAAGTTTCTGTCCTTCCGTTTCCTTGGGTCGTTTGATTTTAACCGTTTCCTTGTAGACGGCCTTGTCCGCGCCCACCTGGATTTCAAAAATGGATTCGTCCTGCGCGGCCGAAACCATCAGCAGGGAATTCCCCGCCATGGCGAGACCCGAGGGTTGGATGAAATCCGGCCCGTCCAACGGCAAGGCCTTTTGCAATTCCAATTTTTCCTGCGCCGGAACAGGCCGCCAGGTGAACGCCAGCGCCAACGCCAACGCCGCTGCGACGCCCATCGTGATCGCCGTTTTGTCGTGATGCCCCATGGTAAAACCCTCCCATGACCCGGTTTAGGTGTAAAGAATTTACTCCCGGGAAAAAAGAAAGTGCGGGTGTTTTGATTCTAAACCAAGCCGGATCCGGTGTGGATTCGCACCGGTTGGGGGCGGTTTGGGGTCTGCTTGAGGCTCTGGCCGTTACTTGGGGGATTGCGTGCGTAGCCAGTCGAGGGCGCCGCGCGTCTCCGTCCAGGCGGCTTGGCCGCCCAAAGCATAACTGGCGGCCTCCTCCGGGCTGCCCGGGGAAACCGATTCTTCCGCGAAACCCTCCGCCTCCTTGCGGCCCAGCAGGAAATCCACGACATGGGGATTCGCCCGAATGGCTTTGGCCGCCTGCGCATTGGCCGATTTTCCCGGTCCCGCCCGACGGAATAGCCACAACGCGTGGGCATAGCGAAGGCCGGGAGAATCGTCGTCGGCGTAACGCCCAAGCCACTGGCCCAATTCTTCATCGTCTCCGGATTCGAGAAGCCACTGGATGAGAAGGTAGCGCACGCCTTGATTGTCGGAAGGATTGAGGCGCAGCATTTCCCGGAGATGTCCCAAGGCCTCCTGCTGCTTGTGTAAATCCCATAAGGCTTCGGCTAGGCCGAGGCGCGCGCGCATGTACGGCCGGGTTTCCATCATGAGCCAGAAATTTCCCGCCGCATTTTTAAACAGCTCCGGAGGTAACACGCGTGTGGCGGCATCGACGGCATCGCGGTACAGGTCGTGCGCTGCCTGGGCGGAATTCGCTTCCTCTTCCGCCAGGATGATATAGGCGTCGGCGCAATCGCGGGACAGCTCCAGGGCGCGTCGAGCCAGTTTGGCGCGCTCCGGACCCTCGGTATTCCAGGCCTCGTAAATCAGGCTTTGCGCCTCGTCGAGCGGATCGAGGCCCATGGACGGCGGGATTTCCCCGCTGGCCATCTTGCTGTCCAGCAAGGCGTCCAGTTCGGCGTCGGAAAGGAAATCCTTCCCGCCCAAAATATTGCTTAAGGAGGCCATCACGGATTCGAGTCCGGCCTTGTCCTCGGCACCGGGTTGGATGAAATCGTCTCCGGCTTCGGTTGAAACGACCGGACGCTTGGGAGTGGCGGGGGGCGATTTTTTGGCGGCTCGCTTGACGGGGGAGGATGTTTTTTTCGACGTCGATGGTGATTTTTTTTTCATGGGACGATTATCCCCTCCGTGCCTTTGGATACATCCTGAAAATATATCATCGACCGTCGCCTGCCACGCGGAAAACCGGTTGCGCCAGCCGTAGCCCGATTTTTTGGAACTCGCGGTGCAATCCCAGCACAACGTCCTGCCGCATGTCCATATAGCGGACGTAATTCGCCGTTTCCGCAAAGAAGACAATCTCGCACCGCAATCCCGTAGACGT
>JADGQO010000125.1 GCA_017881725.1 Fibrobacteria bacterium | reverse complement strand
GTGCTGGACTTCTCGGTTTTTCCCGGCATGCTCCTCATCATCACGCTCTACCGTCTGGGCCTTAACGTGGCCACCACCCGGCTCATCCTGACGGAAGGCGAGGCGGGCAGCGTCATCCATACCTTCGGGACTTTCGTGACGCGCGGCAACATGGTGGTCGGCGCGATCATCTTCATCATCCTCGTCATCATCCAATTCGTCGTCATCACCAAAGGCGCGGGCCGCATCGCGGAAGTGGCTGCCCGCTTCACCTTGGACGCCATGCCCGGCAAGCAAATGGCCGTGGACGCGGATCTGAACGCCGGCATCATCACCGAAGCGGAGGCCAAGGAACGCCGACGCAATATCGGGCGCGAAGCGGATTTTTACGGCGCCATGGACGGCGCGAGCAAGTTCGTGCGCGGCGACGCGGTCGCGGGCATCATCATCACCGTCGTCAATATCATCGGCGGTTTCATCGTAGGCATGACGGTCCAGGATCTTTCCTTCCAGGACTCCCTGAAGCGGTTCACCATCCTGACCATCGGCGACGGCCTGGTGACCCAGATGCCGGCCCTGATGATTTCGACCGCCAGCGGCATCATCGTCGCGCGCGCCGCTTCCAAGCAAAACCTCGGCGCCGAGGTGATGTCCCAATTGACGCAAAGCGTGAAATCATTATATACGGGCGCGGCCTTCATGGGGGTAACCGCCATGATACCTGGGATGCCCACCATCCCTTTCCTGATACTGGCCTTGTTGGTCGGCACGCTGGCGTTTTTCACTTCCAAGCAAGGCGCGTTGAAAAAATCCAAGGCAGCGGAAGCCGAAGTAAAAAAGGCCGAAAAGGAGGAAAGCGCGGCCAACCCGGATAAGATCGAATCCTACCTGCAGGTGGACCAGATGGAGTTGGAAATCGGGTACGGGCTCATTTCCCTGGTCGACGTGAACCAGGGCGGCGACCTCTTGGAGCGCATCACCATGCTGCGCCGGCAATGCGCCACGGAAATCGGGATTATCGTCCCCCCGATCCGCATTCGGGACAACATCCAATTGAAAGCCAACCAGTACGTAGTGAAAATCAAGGGCATCGAAGTGGGCCAGGGCGAATTGATGACGGGCTGTTTCCTGGCCATGGACCCGGGCGGCACCAGCCAGAAAATCCAGGGCATCCCGACGGTGGAACCGGCCTTCGGATGGCCGGCTATATGGATCACGCATTCGCAAAAGGAAGCAGCCGACATCGCGGGCTACACGGTGGTGGAGTTGCCGGCGGTCATCGCGACGCATCTCACGGAAATCATCCGCACCCATGCGGGTGAAATCCTCACACGCCAGGACGTGAAGTCCCTGGTCGACAACGCGAAGACCACGAACGCCACCGTGGTCGAGGAATTGGTCCCCAACATCCTGGGCATCGGCGAAGTCCAGCGCGTGCTCATCAACCTTTTAAACGAAAAAGTCAGTGTCCGGGATCTCGGCACCATTTTGGAGGCCCTGGCCAACGGCGCCAAGGTCTCCAAGACGGAAGTCTATTTGACGGAAGTCTGCCGCCAAGCCCTATCGCGGCAAATCTGCAAAATTTATAAGGACGGCAACGGGTGCATCCACGTGATCAGTCTGGAACCCAAGTTGGAGCAAATGTTGGAAGCTTCCGTGCAGAACACCGACCGGGGACCGCGTCTGGTCATCCGACCGGAAATGGTGGGACGCATGGTGGGCCGGCTTTCCGCGCTGGTGGAGCGGATGGTCGCGCAGAACATGCAACCGGTGCTGCTTTGCTCTCCGGGAATCCGTTACCAGCTCAGGAAAATCCTGGAAGGTTCGTTTCCGAATCTCGCCCTGTTGTCATACAGCGAAATCGCCAACGGCGTGAATGTAAAGGCCACGGGAACCGTGGTGCTCAATGAAAATGAAGGTGGTGCCTGATGAAAATGAAGACGTTCCAAGCCGATACCATGCAAGAGGTCTTGTCCCTGGTGAAAGATGAAATGGGGCCTGACGCGGTGATCCTGAAATCGCGGCGCGCGACCCGACGCGTAAACGGCAAAATGCAACCTTGCTTCGAAGTTACTGCGGCGTTGGACGAAAGCCTGTTTGCCCGTCCCGAACCCTCGTCCCGCGCAGCCGGTTCGTCTATCCCCCGCACGGATGTGAATTCCGATTCAGTTGAATCGGGCGCCCAATCCCCGCAACCCGCCCGATCCTCGACTGCGGTGCGCTCGCCGGCCGCATCCTTGGGCAATCGCGTCGCCGAAGGATTGCGCGAAACGCAGGCCCGTTCGCGTACGGCCACGAGTTCCGGAAAGCCAGGCTCACCCCAGAATCCACCCGGCATGTACGATTGGAAAGGTTCCTTGCGCCGCGTCAACGAAGACGGCAGTACCGAGGGCCACAAATCCGCTTCCGAAATCGGAAACACGGCGCCGTCTTCTCCCGCATCGCCACGTCCCGGAGGGCTTGCGTCGGCCGGTTCCGGAAGCCTTCTGGAATTGCTCCGCAGCGAACTTCGGGAAATGAAAGACAAGGTGGACTTGCCCGCCCGCGAGCTGCAAGCGTTGAAACTTGAAATCAAAGGACTACTGGAATCCGCGTCCCACCGTAACCTCCAAGCTACTGCCTCCGAAGGCTTACCCCGGCCGGGCACGGCTGCGCGCTCGTCGGGGCGAGGCGACGGCGCGTTCGGTGATTCCGGCCGCAGATCGATTCCCACCGAGTGGAACGGCCTGCAAGCCTGTTTAAGCGAAATGGATCTTGAACCCGAATTGGTTTCCGAGTTGCTGCGCGAAGCCGGAAATCGCCGCGGGACGCGCATCGAAGCACCGCTGGGATCGCCCGAAGCCGCCGATCACGACCTCCACCTGTTGGCTACCTGCATGTCGGAACGCATCCGCGTCTCGGGAGGCATCCGGTTGATGCCCGGACGCCCTACCACGGTGGCTTTGGTCGGACCCACCGGCGTGGGTAAAACCACCACCTTGGCCAAGCTCGCCGCCTTGGCCAAAATGCAGCAGGGGAAAAAAGTCGGGATCATCTCGGCCGACAGCTTCCGCATGGGCGCGAATGAGCAATTGGAATTGTTCGGCCGCACGGCGGGCATTCCCGTGAAGCCGGTCTTTTCCCCCGCCGACGTGGCCCAGGCGCAGCGCGATTTCGCCGATCGCGATTTGATTCTCGTCGACACTGCGGGACGCAGCCATACCCACCTGGAAATGTGGCGCGAATTGCAAGGCCTCCTGCGTTGCCTGCGACCCGACGAAATCCACCTCGTCCTGGCCGCGCCTACTCGTCTCCGCGAAATGCGCCATCAGTACAGCCTATACCGCGATCTCGGGGCCTCAAGCTTGATCTTCACCAAGTTGGACGAATGCCTTTCCTTGGGTTGCCTGTACAACCTGGCGCGTCGCGTCGAAGCGCCGCTTTCTTACTTGTGCCATGGCCAGGTGATTCCGGATCATATCCAATTGGCGCGCGCGGAAACGCTTTCCGCCGCCTTCGCCAATGTCGCAAAAGCCGCGGTGAACATTCCGATGGCGGTGTAAGGTCGGCATCCGGGCATTCGCCGCATGAAAAAACTCAAAAGCACCCCGTCCTTGCTTCCTCAAAAGGTCAAATGCACAAACCATCCAAAGGACACTTGGCAATTTTGGTGGGCAGGGACAATAATTAACCAACACGCGGATTTGGAGGAACTTGAATGGACGCATTGTCCATAACCAAAGCAATCACTAAAGCAGTGCTGATCACCATGGTGCTGGCGGTAATCGGTTTCTCCCTCCTCCTGGCGCCCGAGATCGACGGCACCCAGGTGGCCTTCGCCTTAATCAAGGGATTTTTGACATTGGGATTTGGATGGATTTTCCTCCTCATCCTAAGCGACACTATCGTGAAGACCATCGCAGCCTCGGCCATGGAAGCCCGGGCTTCGCGCAAGGACGGCGGATTCATTTACCATTTTCTCAAACCAGAGTTGAACGAAGTGATGGACGAAGCACCGGCCCCGAAGAAGAAGCCCCAGGCAGCCGCATGAATCATTTTAGCGAAACCAGGCGCGGAAAGTAGGCATGGCCGAACTCGACGACTTGTGGTCGGAATTCCGCGCCACGGGAAATAAAGCCGCCAAGGACAAGCTCCTGGTGGAATACGCCGGGTTGGTGAAATACATCGCCCAACGCGTCGCCATGAATTTGCCCGCCTCGGTTGAGTTCGACGATTTGGTCGGCGCCGGAATCATGGGCTTGATCAAAGCCGTGGAAATGTTCGAGCCCGAACGCGGCCTCAAGTTCGAAACCTTCGCGTCCCACAAGGTGCGGGGCGCCATACTCGACGAGTTGCGGGCTCTGGATTGGGTTCCGCGATCCGTCCGCCAGAAATCCAAGATCCTGCAAAAGGCCTATGCCAAGCTCGAGAACGATTTGGGCCGCATGCCTTATGACGACGAAGTCGCCAGCCACCTTAACCTTTCGCCCACGGAATTCGAGGATATGCTCAGCGACGTGGCGCCGGCGACCATCCTTTCCCTGGAGGAGGCGCTTCCCGAGCGCGGCGACGAAAACAAATCCCTGAGCCTCATCGACACCATCGAGGATCCGCAAGGGACGAACCCGCTTAAGGAGTTGGGTTTTCAGGAGGTCAAACGCATCCTGAAAGAGACCATCGCCCAGCTTCCCGAAAAGGAAAAACTGGTGGTCGCCCTCTACCATTACGAGGAATTGACTTTGAAGGAAATCGGCGAGGTGCTCAGCCTCACGGAGTCGCGCGTCTCGCAAATCCACTCCAAGGCCATGCTGAAACTCAAAGCCAAGTTGATCCAAAAAATCAATGCCTGAGGCGCGCATGCGCCAAGGATGCAATGCCGGCAGCCCCCAAAGATGATCACGGATCAAGCCAAACGCGTCAAGCGAATCACCGACTCCCTGATTTCGCTGCCCACTTTGCCGACGGTCATCGCCAAGATGCTGGAACTGGTGGACAATCCTAAGACGTCCGCGAGTTCCCTTTCCAATCTCATCATGCGCGATCAGGTGCTTACCGCGCGCATCCTGAAGCTGGCCAACTCCTCCTTTTACGCTTTCCCCCGACAAATCTCCACGGTGAAACTCGCGCTGGTGGTGCTCGGATTCGAGAACGTCAAGGAAATGGCGCTCAGCCTTTCGGTGCTGAACACTTTCAAGGGCGAGAACAGCGAACATTTCGACACCAGTTTGTTTTGGCAACATAGCGTATCCGTAGGCGCTTGCACGCGCATGCTGGCCCGGGAAACCTGCTATCGCCTGGCCGGCGAGGCATTCGTGGCGGGCCTGCTCCATGATATCGGCAAGATCGTCATGAACCAATACCTCCCGAAGGAATTCTCTGCGATCCAATCCCGTATTTTCGAAGCGGGCCAGACCACCGAAGCAGCGGAAATGGCCGTGCTCGGAGTCACCCACGCCGAAGTGGGCGCTTGGCTGGCGGAGCGTTGGAACCTTCCCGTTATTCTGGTGGATGCCATCCGTTGGCACCAGCATCCGGAACTGTGCCCGCGCAACCCGGAACTGCCCCTTTTGGTATACCTCGGCGACTTCCTCACCATGAAGTGCAACCTCGGGCAAAGTGGATCGAGGGGCATCGACATCCTCCCGCCCGCAGTAACGGACATGTCCAAGAACATCCTATCCCTCACTCCCGAGGCGTTGGAGGAATATCGTCCGAGCTTGTACGCCGAGTACGACAAAGCCAGCAGCTTCATGTCGGAGGCCGCGTGAACAGGCTCCTCGAGGATTTGGAAATCCTAAAGGAACGCCTCACGCAAGGACGCGATCCGACGGATTGGACTTTTTCCTCCCCGGAAATTTCCGATTTGGCCACGGCGCTGCGCCGACGCTATTCGCAGATGAGCAACATCACCAAGACCCAATCACGCCAAATCCGATCGACCAACGTTTCCCTGAACAAAGCGCGCCTGGAAAAAGAACAGTATAAATCGTCGCTCAGCGAGTTGCAGAAAATTCTCGACTTATGCCGCGTCATCGCCAGCTCCCAGGACCTGAAGGAGATCCTTCATCATTTGCTTTTTTTACTCAGTGAAATCCTGCCTTCGCGCGGATGCGCCGTTTTCGTCGGGAAGGAAACCACGGCCGGGAGCCTGCCTATCCTCTCCAGCAATTTCACGCCGCAACTACAGCAAATTTTGGTGCAGCATTTCGAGGAGGGAATTATCCACTGGATCTGCAATGAGCGGCGGGTCTGCCTGATTCCATGTTTTGAGGATAACGCGAATAAGTCCGAAAGTGATTCCAAATTGCCTCCCGCGTTCCCGGGCAACAACAGTTCATCCGGCCCAGCCGCCATGAACGGGACCTTGAACGACTGCATGGGATGGGACGGCGACTTCGCCATCATCCCTTTGAACGAAAACGACGGCAATTACGGATTCATCTGGATAGCCTGCACGATCAAGCAGGAGGACGTGACCCCGGAAACCTCGAACCTAATCTGGGTTTTGTCCAGCCAAGCTTCCATCGCCATCCTGAACTGCCTGCACCGGCAAAGGATGGAAGAAAAAATCAACGAATTGAATTTACTGACCTCCATTAACGGCATCAAAACCGACCTCTTGCGATTGGGTGTCCCACGCGACGAAAGCGGCCCCGCCTTCGGCGGGCCCGCCGCAGGCGGGCACGAACCGAGCGGGCTGGCCGCATTCTACCGCAGTTTTCAGAGTTTGGTGTCCCGAGAATTAAAGCTGGATTTCGGGTTCCTGATTCCTGAACAGGCCGGCAATCCTTTGCCCACGCTCGATGGCGCGCCTTTCCTTGAACATGGCGAAGCGCGCAAACTCATGCGTCTGGCGGACAAGGATCAGGTAAGAATCGAAAGCAGCGACTTTTTCCATTCCGGATATCCCCACATGGCAAAAGCCTTGGGCTCGCAAGGCTTGGCGGTTTTATCGCTCTCACCGGGACCGGGCCCAGCGGATTCGGCGGGCGGCGCGGGATACCTGCTTTTGAGGTTGCACGCTTCCGACCTTCAGCGCATGCCGATGTTGCAAGGTCTGCTCAAAGCCGTGGCCTCGCAAGCCCGTCTCGCGGCGGAAAACATGGATTTATACGATTCCCTCCTCAACGCCAATCGGAACCTCACCGCGCTGCAATGGCAATTGGTGCACGCGGGCAAGATGGCCGCGCTCGGACAATTGGCCGGCGGCGTGGCGCACGAAATCAACAACCCCTTGCAAATCATGCTGGGCCGCATCCAAATGATTCAATTGATGTCGGAAGGAAAGTCGGAAACGAATCCCGGCAAACTGAAAGACGAACTCAACCTCGTCACGGAAGAAATCCTCCGGGTGCGCGATATCGTGCGGAATCTTTTGGATTTCTCGCGCCAAGGCAACCGCGACGCCGGCCTTTCACCTTTGTCCCTAAACGATACGGTGACCGAGGTTCTGACGCTCTTGCATCATCAGTTGATTTCCGCCCATGTGGAAGTGAAACTTTCCCTGGTCGCGGAACCGGTCCGGGTATTAGGCAATAAGAACCAACTGAAACAAGTCTTCATCAACTTGCTGATGAACGCCATCCATGCCATGGAAACGGAACCGCGCCTGCTCCAAATCGGCACCGCGGTAAAAGGCGAAGTCATTGAAGCGACCGTGCGCGACACGGGAATCGGCATCCCGCAAGAGAATCTGCTCCGCATCTTCGAACCCTTTTATACCACCAAAAGTGCCGGAACCGGTTTAGGCCTTTCCATCAGTTACGGTTTGATTAAGGATCATAAAGGCAGCATCGAGGTGGAAAGCCAAATGGAGCGCGGCTCATGTTTTACCGTCAAACTCCCGAGGCTCTCCGAGGCAGCAATGAACTACAGTCAGCTCGTTGGATAACGGGAAGAGGGAATTCAGGCCATGCTGAGACCATTTAAAATAGAAGGCAAGTGGGGATTTTGCGACGAGCATAACCAGCCCGTCATCCCCCCTCGTTTCGATTTGGCTTCGCGATTCTCCCAGGGCCTGGCGGCCGTAGCGGTATTGGGTCCGGGCGCGCGCACTTGGGGGTTCTTAGGCGAAAACGGCGAGATGGCCATTGAACCGCGTTTCCAAGAGGCTCTCGATTTCCATGAAGATCTGGCCGCGGTGAAAATCATCCGCGCGGAAGAGCGGGAATCCGGAAATTCCGATTGGGGATATATCGACAAACGGGGGTCACTGATCATCCCCCCCCAATTCGAGAAGGTCGGCGAATTTTCGGAAGGCCTTGCCGTGGTTTGGAGAAACGGGAAGGCCGGTTATCTCGACCGCTCCGGAAAAGTCGTCATCGAGCCGCAATACGGATCCGCCGATCCGTTCCGGGAAGGCTACGCGCGCGTGCGTCTGGGGGATGGCAGATGGGCGCATGTCGACCGATCCGGGAGGTCCATGGTCCGGGGAGGGGACGCGGAATTGGATTCCTTCTCCGAAGGCTTGGCCGCTGTGAAGGAGTCGCACCAAACCCGGTGGGGTTATCTGGACACGTCCGGAAAAATGCGCATCGCCCCGGCTTATGATAAGGCCTACAAATTCCATGAAGGCCGCGCCCGGGTGCTGGTGGGGGCCTATCCACACGGCAAATACGGTTTCATAGACGCTCAGGGCAGATACGCCGTGGCGCCCTTATACGACGAAGCCGAGGATTTCCACGACGGCGTGACGCGCGTCAAGTTCCTGGGCGGGGAGTGGCGTTACTTGGATGTTACGGGCAATCTTTTGATCTCGCCGGGACACCGGGACAACCTTTTGTTTTCGGAAGGCCGCGCCCGGACCCTGGTGGACGGACGCTGGGGTTACGTCGATCGAAGTTACGCCTTCTGCATCCAGCCCACCTTTGAGGAAGCGGGGCATTTCTACCAGGGCCTGGCGGCGGTGAAAACCGGTCGCGACCCGCAGGGCGCAATGAAATCGCGATGGGGCTATATCGACCCTGATGGTCGTTTTACAATTCCGGCGAAGTATCTGATGTGCGGATCGTTCAACGAGGATCTCGCCGCCGTCAAAATACCGGCTTGGTTCGGGCTGTCCACCAAATGGGGATACATAAACCGGAACGGCGATTACGTCATCAAGCCGACTTTCGACTTCGCCTATCCCTTCGCGGAAAGCCTGGCCCGCGTAAACATGGGCGGAAAGTCGGGCCGCGCCGGGGAAATTCTCGGGGGACGCTGGGGCTTCATCGACAAGTCTGGAAAGTTCGTGATCAAGCCCCAATTCGAATACGTCTCCTGGTTCGCGGAAAATCTGGCGGTCCTGCGCGTCGGAACGAAATGGGGTTATATCGACGGGACGGGGAACATGGCCATCGCTCCGCAATTCGACGAAGCTTATAATTTCTTCAAGGGCCGCGCGCGCGTGCGCATCGGAACGGAATGGTTTTACGTCGACCCACAGGGGAAAAAAGTGCCCTTGGACTAGCCCGAGACTCCCAAGATGGCATCACGGACGCCATGCGCCCCCCCCGATATGGCATCACGCTAATCCTCGATTTTGAGAACCAACTTCCCAAATTGACCGGCCGCGTCCATCCTGTCCAAAGCGTCGTCGGCAACGAGCCAAGGAACCACTTTGTCGATGACGGGGCGCAGGCATTTTTCCTCGACAAAGGCGAGCATGGAGGCGAAGTCATCCGGAGAACCCATGGTGGTTCCCAACACGTTCAATTGCCGCCAGAAAATTTTTCTCAAAACGAGTTCCGGAGGATTTCCCAGCGTGGCTCCGAAAAAAACCAGCCTTCCACCCGGCCGGGTCAAGTCGCACAATTTGGAAAACGACGGCCCGCCGGCGGAATCCACCACCGCATCGAAACCTCCGACGTCAGCGGAAAGTCGCTCCGCCCAATCCGAATCCGTATAGAGACAACCACCTTCCGCCCCCAGTTCCTTCGCCCGGTCGAGCTTTTCCCGCGATCCGCTGGTGACGAATACGCGCGCGCCCGCGGCGACGGCGAACCGTAACAGGAACAGTGCCACCCCGCCGCCGATGCCCGTCAGTAACACGGTCTCCCCCGCTCGCAATTTTGCCCGGGTGAATAGCGCGCGATAGGCCGTCAATCCCGCCAACGGAATCGACGCCGCCTCGGTGAAATCCAGATGCTTGGGTTTGGAATAAAGATTTTCCGCAGGGACAACGACGTACTCGGCCCAAGTACCCTCGTCCGGCAAACCTAAGATCCTGAAATCCTTTCCCTGGGCATCCGGGTTTCTCCCCCAATCCAACGCCGGATTAATCACAACCTCGCGCCCCATCCAAGCGGAGGCAACGCCTTCGCCTAAATGGGACACTACTCCCGCGCCATCCGAACCGAGAACG
>JADGQO010000124.1 GCA_017881725.1 Fibrobacteria bacterium | reverse complement strand
TCATCAATCATTTGGGTGGAGATTCCCGTTTCTATTGGCCGGGTGGCGCCAATGTTGTCCGTGCCTATGGCGTTGACGGCGCATTGAAATGGGAATCGCGGCGCTCCGCAAATACTTTTGAAGGGTGGGTGCCAGCCTCGGTTCCTTGCGGATTACTGCAATTGCGGTTTTCGCAGGATTGAACTTGGCTCGACGGCTGCGACCGCCCCCTGGCCAATGGCGGTTTTGTTGCCGTAGCTTTAAACGGCGGTGTTTTTTGAGAATTCTTTCATTGCTGTGTTTGATTTGCGTGAGCCACCTATTCGCGGCGAGTTCATTCAAGGTTCTGGTTTTTTCAAAAACGCTGGGATTCCGCCACACCTCCATTCCCGATGGAATTGCCGCCATCGAAAGTCTTGGTGTTGCTAATAATTTTACGGTGAACGCTTCGGAAAGTTCAGGGGTTTTTACGGACGCCAATCTTGCTCAATACAAAGTGCTTGTCTTTCTCAACCCTTCCGGCGAGATTTTCAATACGAGTCAGAAGGCCGCTTTTCAAAAGTTCATCCGCAAAGGCGGCGGCTTTGCCGGCATCCACAACCCCAGCGCTTATGTCCTGGAAAATTGGGGCTGGTACGACTCGCTCATTTCGGCACGGTACAAGGGTGAGGTTACAGGCCCGATGAAGCTGAATGTGCTCGACAAGAGCCACCCTTCCACCCAGGGATTTCCAAACACCATCAGTTTTACCGGAGAAGCTTACAATTTTTTTCAAAATCCAAAGACCTACGGAGTGACGGTCTTAATTTCGCTTGACGAAACGTCCATTTCCGGCGGGACCATGAGTAACGACCATCCGATTTCCTGGTATCACCTTTACGACGGCGGAAGAATCTGGTACACCAACATCGGCGCTGATTCCCCCGATTACAAGCTCGCCTGGTTTCAGAAGCACATTTTGGGCGGTATCGAATGGGCCGCCGGACCTGTGACATCGGTGCAGGCGCGACCTCGGGTGAGTGCGCCGGAAATAACCATTAAAAACTATCCCAACCCCTTTGATGCCGCCCTCACCTTTCGTCTCCCCTTTGCGGCAAAGGGAGCGCTTCGCATTTATAATTCTCAGGGAAGATTGATGCGATCAGCGGTCAACGTTCAGAACGAAATTACCATCAACACCACGGGCTGGGCTCCAGGCGTTTATCTCGTCCGGACTGTTTCCGAAGGGAAAGTCAGCGAACGGCGCCTCTTGCTCCAAAAATAAACTGCCGATCGATCGCTGCTTTGATCCTCCTTTGCTGTTAATGAACCACCACCACCTGCGGCGCGTTTCTGAGTTAATGTCCGCTTTTGTTTTCAATTAATCTCCCGACGGCAATGCCCTTAAACCAGAAGCCCTGCTCTCGCGGCTTTCGGCCATCGTCCCGCCTCCGCGTCACCCTATCACGGTCTACAGCGGGGTTTTATCCTCGCGCAGCAAATGGCGCAGCCTTGTGGTGCCGGGGTACATGGAATGAACTCTTAAGGCGTACTTTCGGCAGCGAAATCGTGTGCCCGGACTGTGGGGGCAGACTTCATCTGATCGCCTTTGTGAATACGGAAGCGACCATTCGGACGCTATTGGCGGCAATGCATTTGCAACGAGTGTTTCACTCGCGGGGGGCCGCCGAAAATTGCCGTTGCAGAGCGGCCTCCCGGGGAAGAAGAGGGTCCGGAATGGAGCGGGGACGCGGGGGAGGCTGATTGGGTGGATTGAAAGTGGGGCAACCCTGCGTGGGATGGGGCGAGGTATGCCCGGAGTAGGAACAGCGAGGTTTTCGGGTGTTGGGCACACGTGAATGGAGGAGAATAAAGGGCAACGGAAACGGGGAAACGGAAAAAAGAGGTGGGGGATTAAGGCTGGGGTGCGGGGTTCCGGGATGGAAAAATGCGTTCGATTTACCTATGCTCTCCGCCCGTTTCAAATAACTCTCACCCTCCCGCCGCTTCCGGTCCGCGCGCTCCCGCAAGCGGTCAATTCGACTTTGCCTGCGAGCTTCAAAAGCATTGGGGCGACGGGTCCCGATGTTGCTTTCCTCGTCCGCAGTATCAGGAATGAACTCGGGATTCGAGTGCTCGGAGGATGCCGACTCGGGGATGGTTGGGTTGATGACTTCCTGTTCTTGATTTTCCATGTTATCTCCTTTTCGGGCGCTGTATGGATGCCCGGTGAACGGGTCCGGATGACCCGACCGATGCGAGGGGATAAGGAGGGTTGAAGGAGGGAAGTCCTGGCCGTGGCCGGGACCTCGGAAAAAATTGGGGCCCCGTGGGAATTGCACATGGGGTCGAATTTTTTCCAGCCGACTGTTCCCGAAGATTACTTTCCGCAGGGACAACCCGACGTTAGGGCACGCAGGCTTTGCCTGCGTGTTCGACCCCGCCAGGGTCATCCGAACCCAAGAGCAGCACGCTTCTGCGCCCGGATGGGAGATTTTCAGGAAAAAGAAAAAGGGCCTCAGCGGCCCTGTCCCTTCAGGATGTCGATGTACTCGCCGCGAAGCGATCCCATCTCCTCGTTGACGAATTCTTGGGAATATTCCAGGGCGTTGCGTTCCCAGAGGCTGAGGCGCATCGTATCCAGGACATCGAGTTCACCTTCCTGATTCCTGAGGGTTTCGTATTCGTTCATGATTTCCATTTCTTCATCCGTATAACGCATTGCGTCCTCCTGGGTTTTTGCCAGTCGGCGGAGGGGAAAATCAGTCTTTCCCGCGCGGTGCGTGGGCGAAGCGAGGCTTCGCCTTAGCCTCCTTTGGACGAAGAAAAGTTGGGGGGAAATTGGGGGATGACCGCGGCGGTCTTCGACCGCGTGGGGGAGCCGATTTTCTTTCAACTTTTCTGAGCGCGCGGCAGCAGTTAGAAAGGCGGATTTAGGGAGCGAAAGCCTTGCGTCCGCCCCGCCCCCGGCCTTCAAACCCAGGAGGACCTATGCGGGAGAGGAGACCGGAATCATGGCATCCGAAACCCATCCGGAAAAAGTTTATCGATGTCTCTTCACGATGCGCAGATCCGGAACGCCTCACGGGAGATTTCCGAATTTGTTTTGAGGGGAGATCGATATAAGTGTCGAGAAGGGAAATCTGAATGGCCAAAGATACCGAGTTTTATGTTCAGGGATGTAATTTTCAAAACCTCCTTTCGAAAAAGACTCTAGGATGCGAACCCGTGAGGGTATGTATTGGGATGATGTTTTCCTGGAGGAAGGGAGGTGAACAAAATTGGGGGTTGACCAAGAGCCACCAAGGGCGGCTTTAGGGGGAACCGATTTTGTTCAGGCCCCAAGATTGGAGGGTTTGGGGCCGCGCCCCCCGCAGCGATGGGAAAAAGGGAACGCCCATTTTCCGGAGCGGAATCCCTGATGGGTAAAACAAAAGGAGGAATACGGACAAGTACGAAAGTATCCCAATCACAACGGAAGGAATCAGCATCACTAGGAAAGGTGGTGTACCGGAAATCCGAGCTGTCGGGATCCAAATTATCCTGAGAAATCCAACCCGAAAGAAAGCCTCCACGTAAGACCTAAGACCCGTTGCGGCAAAGGTGGTTGACACCACCGAAGCACTAGGATTTCTTGCGGTCGATCAAACCTGGATTTGGCCGAAGATGAGCCGTTTGCCGGCTTTCGGGTCCAGCCATAGTGACCATGAAATCTGGTCTATCATTGCCTTCTTAGAAAAATTTTCGGAAATCGATTCGACCGCTTACGCGAAATTCCGGGCCACTTCACTGAAAGCGATGGATAAGCACGACTAATCGAAGCCGCGGCTTGCCGCGGGGAGCATTCATTCACGCGGCCGCCCTTAACAGGGTGTTGAATGGTTACGCTTTCGTTTCATGACGAGTCCTCTCTTGGCTAAAAATAGCCCTTGGACTCTCATTCAAAATGGATCCCTTTTCGGGGAGCAGATCAGGTTTTAGACGCTTTCGCGGTACTGGCGATCAATCGAAATGATCAACACGTGGCCCGTTTTATTATTGGTGCGCGTCGCCTGCGCTTTACCCGCGCCCAGGAATTCGATGCTCCAGGTAAACATCGGACGGGTCAGGCTCACGTTTCCCGATAATGCAAAACCCCAATGGCCGTTGTGGAATTTGCGCGTTACCTGCGTCACCGCCCCCGATTTGAGGGCCTCGCCGTCATAACTTCCCGTGATGGCGCCATTCCAAACTCCGATGGTATCCGTTCCGATGGTCACCGTCGCCTTCGTCACGAATCGGATCTCGAAGGTATGCGGGCCCGTGGTGCGCGTGACATGGCGGACATGGCTGATGGAACCCAGCTTTTTAAAGTTACGGGAGCGCAGGGGTTTGCCCGCCGAGTCCAAATAGGTGATTGAGTCGACGCGCAGCCGCGCATAGCCGTCCCCTTTCCAAGTTTCGGTCCGGATGAAGCAAGTGCAAGAGGAATCATATTGCGACGGAGAAACCGTGAAGGCCGCGCTATCCGTGTCGGCAGCCGCGGTTTTGATGAGGGCGACGCTCATGCCCGCGCCTTGGGCCCCGGCCATGTGATCCAATTCCTGCCCCACCAATGCCGCTTCCCCATTGAGCGCGGCATCGGAGGATGTGCTTTGGGTCAACGCAGGTTGGCAACCCATTAGTCCGAAGGCCGCCACCGTAACGAATGCAAACGCGATTTTAGAGTTGTAATTTTTCATTGTCTCTCTCGTAGTCTCAGGTCTTTGCCAGAATTGTAGGGATAGGGCGGGAGCCTGTCCAGGCTTTGTGATGCCTCAAAGCGGCTTTTCTGAAAGAACCCCGGCGTCGCTCGCGAATTTTGGGCTTGAGGAAAGAAATTGAACGATGCTGTCGTTCTCCGCCTTTGGTCGATTGAAACGACCATTTTTCGTTCGGCGCGACCCGGTGGGCAGCGTGAAGGTTAATGGTGCCGACTTGGGAGCACCGGCACCCATTAGGCACCGAGATGACTTCAGCCTCGCCGAACCCTTTATCCAAAACCGCGTGCACTTCGCCTTCGCCCGAAGCGGCGGTGAAGGTGAGAAAGCCGCATATTTCCAGGTAACGAAAAATGCGCTCACGGAGCCGCAGGACGACAACTGAGGCAGAGGTCGGTGAGAGCTTGAGGGGGGGAAAAGATTTACAAACCTGGGCCGGCAAGAGATCAAGTCAGCGCGAAGTTCCGTTCGCACCGAGCAATTGCCTGACTTTCCGCGCCAAGGCCAGCGGGCCGTTGGGTTTATGAATGAAGGCCCATCCCGCTTCGGCCCCTCCGTTTTGCAAAACGGCGTAATCGGTATAGCCGAACACGCGCGGCATCACCATGTCGGTTATGACCAAATGGATGGTCTTCGGATGTTGTTCGGCGATGCGGAGGGCACCCTGTCCGTCGGGCGCCACCAGAACCGTGTACGCCCCCCACTTGGCGACATTGGCCAAAGAAGGGGCTTTGTTGCCTGTGGCCGAGGCGGCCAATACGGCCAAATAATCGATATCGGATCCAGGTAGCTGGTGCGTTTCCCCTTTGGTGTATATTCTTTTCAAGCCCTTTAGAATCGAACTTTTCGAAACGAAAAATCCAAATGAACGCATACCCATTCTTACCACGAATCACGACGAGGCTGATGTTGTTGGGAGCCTGCGTGATGTTGCAAGCGGGATTCTCCGCGGAAACCTCCGATTCCCTCGACGGAAAGGGTGCGCAAGTGCTGGCCCGTGGCCCCGTGCATGAAGCCTTCGCCGGGGTCATCAGCTACCATCCACAACCCGGCGCGGTTCTGCCCTCGGAGCCTCCCGAAATGGTCGAGGAGGTTCCGCCGGATCAAAAACCGGAAGGCGAAAACGTGACCTGGATTCCAGGCTACTGGGCTTGGGATGACGAACGCAATGATTTTCTCTGGGTGAGCGGCATCTGGCGCGCATTGCCGCCTGGGCGCCAATGGGTGGCCGGATATTGGGGGCAATCGGGAAGTGGGTTTCAATGGACGACCGGGTATTGGGCCGACACCGCTGCGGGTACCACGACCTATTTGCCGACGGCTCCGCCAGCGACGCTCGAGAACGGCCCCAGCGTCACGACCCACTCCGACGACGAGATTTGGATTCCCGGGTGTTGGATTTGGACTCGGCGCCATTATGCCTGGAGCCCCGGTTATTGGATGCAGGCTCAGGCGGATTGGGATTGGAACCCCGGCTATTATGTTTGGACGCCGCACGGTTATGTATTCGTCGACGGTTATTGGGACTACTCCCTGGAACGCCGCGGAGTTCTCTTCGCTCCGATTTATTTTGATTCCGGCGTGCGCACAAGACGGTACTACCGATATTCGCCGCAAGTGGTCATAGATTTGGAAGTGCTCCCCAATCACCTCTTTCTGCGGCCGCGCGACGATCATTATTACCTCGGTGATTACTACGCCGCCGGTTACTCCGGCAGGGGGTTCTACGCTTCCTTCTCATACCAATCCGGCGGTTATGGCTATGATCCCATTTATGCGCATCAACGCTGGGATCATCGGCAGGACAAAGATTGGGAAAAGCGTTTTGAATCCAGATACCAGAATCGGCGCGACCATGAGAATGTCCGCCCGGTACGGACCTGGGCGGACCAGAATTCCGCGGCCCGGAACGCGGGCCATCAAAACGCGTTGCCGAAAAACGCGGCCCCTATCGGTTCCTCCCCCTCAATGGGCGCCGCCGCCAAAAGCGCCAGCCCTGATGAGAGCAAGCCCGTGGCCATGTCTTTCGATCAGCTATCCAAAGCCAAGGATAATCAGAGGCGATTCCGGCCGTTGGCCAAGGAAGAGCAGCAGCAGTTTGGTCAACGCGGGCAGGAGGTCAAGAAATCCAGGGAAGGACGGCGAAACCTGGAAGCCAACCGAGTCGCTCCACCGGTCGCAAAGGCCGCGGCATCGGTGGAGCCTTCCACGCTGGACCTCCCGAAATCTCCGATTGTTTCCAAACCGACTCATTTGAACAATGAACGGGATAGGGCCCCGCCGCGACCGGGCCTCTGGAAGGGCCAGAATAGGAAAAGCCAGGAAGAAAAAGGCAAGCGCGACAAGCGCGAGAAGTAGCGTTTAGCGGTAGTGAAAAGCCGGTCTATTTGAAATCCTGGACTACCCAGACATCGCCGGCGGACGTGATGAAAACGCCGTAGCCCACTTCCTTCTGATCGTCCTTGATGTTCTCGTAATGGCCCTGTCGTCCGGCTGGGTTGCGACGTTCAGTTGCGAGCCATGATGCTACCCATTGTGGCGTCTTGGCGAACAAAATAAAGCTACAACCCGCCTTTGCATTCCTGGATACCCGAAGGCAGCCGCGAGGACTTGCGCGCCATCATCGCACACTCCCCATCGTGCCCGAACGATCAAACCCCCGCCACAGCCCAATGCCAAAACGGCCGCACCGGGATCGATTCCGGCCCGGTTCCGATATCCTCCCATTCGTCATCGGTCAGGATCAATCCCTTGGGACAGCGCAGCTCGGCCATGGCTTCTTTCATGCCTTGCATTTCCCGGGCGTGCGCTTTCGCGTCGTCCATGCGGTACCCGAAAAAAAAGCCTGAAGGGCCAAAGATACCGAGGTGGTTTTTAGGAACTGTTACAATATCAACAGATATTGAGGTTACTGGCTCTGCTCACAGGTCATACTCACTCTGAGTTGATCGTGAAGCTCGACAAGCAGTAAGGGCTTGGCTTGTATCTTCATCGCAATCCGATAGGCGGCCGAACCTCCGAACCATCGATTTGAATGACGTGGAGGACTCCCCTCCGGTAGAAAATCTCTTTTCCGCTTGAAGTAAGGTGAGCAGATTTATCATTCCTTACTTGAGTGCGTGACGCGAAGGGCCGAACTTCCGTGGTCATTTCTGCCAAAGGGCGTCTCCAAACTCCAGCGTCTTCTATGCCTGCATACAATTGTCCATCCGCGATCTCTAGAGTAGTGATCCTCGGCCTCGCGAGGACACCCAAAGCATTCAACCAAGTCTTCCCGCTGTCGTCCGATTGGTAAAGGCCCGAGTCAGTGCCAGCGAATAGGTGACTGTCCTGTAGGGCGAGTGCGGTCACAGCAGCCTTGGGCAGTCCTGTGTTTATGGGAATCCAAGTAGTATCCACTTGAGAGCGCCGATACACCCCACGGTCTGCGCCCACGAATACAAGCCCGTTGGAAACCGCGAAGGGGCCGATATAGGACGAATCGATACCTTGTCTGAATGGTTGCCAAGTGGCACCGCTGTCACGGGAGCGGAATACGCCACGGCCGCTGGTGCCCATGTATAGGTCGGATCCGCATACCGCCAAAGTATTTACCGTTCGGTTCAAAAAATCAGTGCCCAACAAAGTCCACGTGAACCCATCTTGAGAACGGTAAATACCGCTTGATGAAAACAAAGAGGCAAAAATGAAACGCCCCAAAGTGGCGAAGCTGTAGAAATATTGTGAGCCTAACCCCGAATCCGCGTGTGTCCAGGAAAATCCGGAGTCGGTGGAACGGAACAGCCCTTGAGGGCCAGCGGCGAAGATGGCCCCGCGGAAGGAAGCGATATCGAAGACATAAAATTCGGGAAAGCCAGATTTTGACCGCGTCCAATTGGCTCCCATGTTTTTCGTGGCATGAATTTCACCTCCCGCAGTAGCGGCAAATAAATTAGACCCCAACTTCGCCAACTTGGACGGATAGCATGCAACCATGCCTTCAACTGCGGGCTCCCAATGGGTTCCCATGTCGGTGGAACGGTACACGCCGGCATCGGTGCCTGCTAAAATGTAGGGGCCGCCGGCGGTTAGAGTGTGAACATTGATATTCCCAAGACCCGTGTTTGCGAGGGCCCAGGTGGCGCCCCGATTGAAGCTCCGGAAGATTCCGCCCTGGAGTACGCCCACGATCACAGTATCGCCCCGTGCGTAAAGGGCTTTCGTCCATTTGACTGTAAGCCCAGCATTGCTCTCGATCCAGGTAGCACCACTGTCGCGCGAGACGAAGACTCCGCCGTAGTCCGTGCCCGCGTAGATCACACCGCCACCCATGACCAGACTGCTCACATTGATTGCATTCAATCCCTGGCTACTAGGTGTCCATGTATCACCACGATCATGCGAAACGAAGACCCCATCCCCTCTCCCGACTAAAATCCTATCGCCCAAATCCAGGCAAGAGTAGTTTTCAGAAACGACTAAGTTGCCGTTGAGTTTGGTCCAAGTTGCCCCCAAATCGTCCGTCCGGAAAAACCCTAGTGCACCGAAATCAACCATTAGCCCTTTGCCCATTACGCAAAGGCCGTTCGCATCGGACAATTGAGGGCTAGGCGACAAATGCGTCCAATTGTCCCCTTGATCCTGCGAGCGGAACAAACCTTCCGAGGTGCCCGCGAATAAGCTTGTCCCAATTACCGCGAGGGAGTTGATCTGAAGATTAGTCAACCCGTTATTTATCGCCACCCATGTGGACGTTTTATTTGTGGTCCGGTAGACGCCACCTCCAAAGGTCCCTGCAAAGGTGGCATCGCCCAAATTGGCAAAGGTGTAGATGTATCCTTCTTGGGGCCCATGGGTCTGGATCCATTGGGCAAAGGCCCGTGGGGAAACTAACAGAAAGCAAAAGACCAGGATGCGGAAAACGCGAGGGGAAAGGGCGGATGAGCTTGGACTAACCATAGATCTCAGGCGGCTACGGGTATGTGGAAAATCGAATTCCCCTCGTTCGGGCAGAGTGCCTATCATTCAAGGACCACTTTCATTCCACTACCCTCCGACGAAAATTCAATCATGAACCTTTTCCTTGGTTTATCGCTTAATGAACCCGGCATTTTTACCTGAACCGTGGGGCGCGTCCTTGATTCTCAGTACCCTTCCATTTGCAAGAACCCATTCATTTGATTCGGGTTTCAAAAATCCATCCCAGGTATGCCGGATATTAGAGTTTATTCGATCGGGATTCGGGTTTGACCCCAAGCCCGATAGGGGTGCCACATCATCCATATTTGCGGCCACAGTTGGATGGGTCCAAAAATTTGTCGTGTCCCCGATTCTCTTAGTCTCGGAATAGTCCATGAACAGCAAGTATCCTTTCATGTCCGCCACGAATAGATGCCCTTTACCATCCACCGTGCCTTGATCGAAGTTTACGTTGGGCAAGGTCCAGTTATCCACAAAAGCGCCAGTAGCCGGATCGAATTGCACGATGTTGATTCCGCCGAATAGGATAATGTCCCCGCTGAAGGCGTCATAGGCCATGCCATGCGCTCCAGGCAAGTTCCGGATCAAGACAGTGGTCTTGAACGTTTTCATGTCGATGCGCCCGAAGTTACCAATACCAATGCTAGTGCCACTTGTGTAAAAAGCATGGTCCGTGTCCTGAAAGGCGATGGACGTAATCACGGTGTCGTCGCCGCTGAGGTTGACCTTGATTCCGTCCGCAAAGGGATTGAGCGGGATCCTTGCCATCTGCCCGGGTATCCCTGTGGCCCATGCGCAGGTTTGACTGGGGTCCAAAGCCATATGGTAGGCGTTCACGCCCCCTGCCGTTTGCGATTGTACCATTTGGGTCGTCGGATTAATTTTGTGAATGATGTTTTTCTGGGCACCCACCAGCAAATCCTTGTCGGCGGTAAATATGAGCCCGTCCGCACCGTCTGTCACGGCGACGTTGATCACAGCCCCCAAGGTCAAGCTTTTGCCATCGAAATCAAAGGCGATCTTATTCACATTGGTGCCGCCAATATAGGTCGTGAAGTATAGGTCTCCGGAAGCAACCGTGTTTCCGAAAGAGGAATCAGAGCCACAAGCCCAGAATGCCAACGCCGCCGCCGATCGCAAAAAGACCATTCGTCCTAGTTCCCTCATACTGACTCCCATTTTCTTGCCCTATTTCGCCAACAACATCAACTTGATCCAATTATTACGTAACTTGCAGGTTACTGAAATATTCATTTCGCATAAGATTCTTAGTCGAAGAGACAGGCGAATCGGAATATAATCTTTTAAGTTAGAGATGTAATTTCTCAAACCTCCTGAAATTCCCACTTTTACAGCAATGCCGTCGATTACCCAGCGATTCCTCTGCAGGCGTATTCTACGGGCTTCTGCGAGGCGTTCACTGTGCAGGGTCAATGGCCGTATCCTCGCCGCAATGCCGCTGTACGGGCGTCACATAACCAATTCTGCCATGACGCCGGACATTGTTGTAGAAATCAAAATAGGCCGTGAAATAGGTAATGGCTTCAACGTCGTCGGTGAATGTGCCCGGATATTCCAGCGCGCCCTTGGCCGTCGCAAACAATGATTCCACAAACGGATTATCATTGGGGGTCCGAGGCCGGGCAAACTGCGGGAATACCGGAGCAGGAACTGGTGCGTCCGGAAATTTTCTCCATGGGGCATCGCAATCCTTTTTCCCTGGCCATTCATCCCGTGAAACTCTATCCCGCCGACGGCGAAGCCGGATGGGACAATGCCGCCAACGGGGAGGATGAAATCAACATCATCCCCCATCCCCAAAACAATGGCTGGCCGTTTTTCAACGGCGGAAATTACGACGGGACGCAGAAGGCGAGCCTGACCCCCAAGCAACCGGCCTCCGCGCCGATGAATCTGTCGAAGTGAAATTTCCTCCCTATCTCGATGGCAAATTGCTGTTCACTTCCTACAGCAGCTCGCCGTTGCAGGCAGCCACGGTGGACGACAGCGGACACGTTACCCGCGTGGAACAGGTGCTGACCCCGCGCAACGAACTTTCCTTTATTTTCCGATCGAAAACCGGTCCCGACGGAGCCATTTATATCGCCCGGGGCGAGGATCAATACGGCACCGCCCCAACCACCCAATCGCGCATCGTCAAGCTGAGCTATGTCGGATCCTGCGCGCCCGTCGTGGTCGCCGTGCAGGCTGCCCCGCCCCGCCCAGCACCGGCGGCGCGGACGCTCATCAATCATTTGGGTGGAGATTCCCGTTTCTATTGGCCGGGTGGCGCCAATGTTGTCCGTGCCTATGGCGTTGACGGCGCATTGAAATGGGAATCGCGGCGCTCCGCAATTACTTTTGAAGGGTGGGTGCCAGCCTCGGTTCCTTGCGGATTACTGCAATTGCGGTTTTCGCAGGATTGAACTTGGCTCGGATGAACTTCAACTGGGATGAAGCGTTTATGCGTATGCGATGGATATCCGGAATCCTCCTTTCGCTGGGTCTAGCCGTGAACGCCCAAACCGTCAACGTGCGCGGCAAGGTACTGGACGGGGCCGATAAACCGATTGCAAACGCAACGGTGGAACTCTTGCGCGCGAAGCTGAAGGATACGACCGGGGCCGACGGCGCGTACTCCTTGCTGGCAACGAGCAATGCGACTCGGCGTGTGATAGAGCCCTTGCCCGGGGCCATCAAACTCGAACGGGATGCGCTGTTGCTCAACGTGGCCAAAGCCGCTCCCATCCGGATCGGGATTTTCGATTTGAAGGGTAACCTTCTGGAAACCCAAGTTTTGGACAGGGCTTCGCCGGGAACTTATCGCTTGAATCTGGAAGGCAGGTTCGGCGCGGAAAACCTGTTGTTCATCAAAGTTATGATCGGAGAGACGATGCAAGTGCTGCCGTTCGTGCCGTTGGCTCGCGGCGGAAAATCGGATGGGATGCTTGCGCCTCTATTGCCCTTATCGCCATCATCGCCCCTATCGCCCCTATCAGAAACCAGCCCCAGGACAGGAACAATTTTGGCAAAGACGGCGGCCAATGTGGATACGCTTAGGGCGGCGGCATCGGGTTATCAGACCCAGACTCTTCCCATCGCATCGCTCGATCTGACGCAAGACATCAAGCTCATCAGTTGTACCGTGCCGACGCCGCCTACGGCCAGTGACGCCGTCACGCTCGACATGGCCGTGACCGGGGGCCCTCCAACTTATCTCGGATCCGGTTTCATCTACGGCCTCGCTGAGGACGGCAAACAGCCGCCCACCGCCCTTTTGAGCGACATCAAGGTAAAAGGCATGCGCGCGGGGCGCGGAGTCTCGGAAGGCTGCGGACAGGCGGCCTGGAACCTCCACTTCAAGGTGATGAAAGCGTATTACTCGAGGGCGAAGGAAGTCGGCGCGACCCTGCTCCTTTTGGTCAGCGACGACTACGGCTATTTCTGCACCTGGCCCGGCGACGGCGGCGATTGGTCGGGTTTCACGACCTTCATGGGCCAGCTCATCGACAGCGCGAAGGCCAACGGGATGACCGGTCCCGACGTGCGCTGGGAGCTCTGGAACGAGCCGGAGCTCGACATCTTCTGGAAAGGCACCCAGGCCCAATGGCTGGAAACCTTTAAGCATGCCTATCAACAGATCCGCGCCGCGATTCCTTCCGCAGTCATCGAAGGGCCGAGCCTCGCGACAGGCCCGGGCGGTGCGTGGATGAATACCTTCCTCGACTACGCCAAGGCCAACAACGTGGTGCCCGATTATCTTACATGGCATGAAGAGGGCGGCGGGGCCGATCCGGTGGCCGACCTGGCGACACTCAGTCGCGGATTGTCGTCGCGCGGAATCACGAACTTCAAGGGTTTCGACGCCAACGAATACGGGACTACCGGGGAGCAGAATCCGGGCCATTCCGCCTGGTACCTCGCGCGGTTCGATAGGGCTGGCATCCAGGGCCTGCGCGGCAATTGGTCCGACCCGGAGTTCTTTTCGAACATGGGGGACCTCGTGGCCGCCAACTGGAAGCCGAACAGCCAATATTGGATCTACAAGCGTTACGCGGATCAAACCGGACTCAAGGTCAACACCACTGCCGGATCGCAAGTGGACGCCGTGGGCTATGCGGACGCATCCACAAGCAAATCCATCATCGTGGTGGGCAACAAGGGCGGCGTGACCGGGTCGGTGAACGTCGTCATCAAGAACGTGCCGGCTTGGCTGCAGAGCGCTGGATCGACCAAGGTCCTATTGGAGAAAATGCCGACGGGCTCGGGAGCGTTGGCCGCGCCCGTTGTCGTCTCGAATGCGTCGGTTGCCGTTACGTGCAACACCTTAATCGTGACGATTAATTGGGCCACGGCGACCGACGGGTATGTGCTCTCGCTGAGTCCGAACTGATTCTTTTCGGCAGCCAATATTTCCGGCAGACAATAATCGGCGCGTGCCAGCCGCCGACGGATGTCTCCATTTGCTGTCAATGGAGCGCTTCCTAGAGTAATAATCAAATGTGGATTCGTGAAAAATCAGGAAGTCATTACAAATTTAAAAACGTGACTAGTGGGTTATATTTGGACGGTATGGGTTCGACTGCAAATGGCTCAATTTTATGTCAAAGGGTTAACCATTAAGTCAAAGCGGTTGAATGCGAAATGGTTTTTTTTAACCAGCCGCTCGTTGTGATCGACGATGAGAAACACTCAAAAAAAGAATCCAGGCATTTCGCTTTTGGCAAGACGGATCTTGATCGAAAAATGGTTGTTGTCTTTTGTATTCGAAAAAAACGTATTAGGGTGATTTCGGCTCGGGACATGAACAAAAAGGAAAGGAAATTTTATCAAACCTTCATGGACCCCGCTTTCAATTTTCATGATTTAGGCATTCTTCCCGCCAACGTCTCCGCCCAATCTTCGTAACTCGATCCCAGTCAATCTCTTACCTCCCTTTTCTGATTCGACTC
>JADGQO010000123.1 GCA_017881725.1 Fibrobacteria bacterium | reverse complement strand
CAGTAGTTTTTTCATAAATGGAAAGGAAGAAGGCCTGGGATTATTTTGGGACACCCTTGGAAATATTGTCGGAACTACTCATCATAAAACCGGCCACCAAGTCGGCAAAAGCGAATCCTACTACTCACCGGGAAAACCCAGCAATATCACCAACTACAACGACTCCGGAAAAACCGAAGGCTTGATGGAAGAATGGTGGCCCAACGGAAATAAAAAACTCTTGGCCCAATGCAAGAACGGCCAGATTATTTCCGAAGAAGAATACTTCCCGAATGGACGGCTCCGATTAAAAGAGCAAGCTCAGTACCAGCCGAAAACGGGAAAGTCCCTGCGAATTATTTACAGCGAAACGTTTTCGCCAAATGGAAAACCCACCGGTAAGGTTGTGAATGGAAATGGCGAAATATTTATGTTCGATGATATGCCGGACAGCACCCTGAAAAGGTACCGGGTTTTACATGAGGTCTACAAGGATAGTTTGGAAGATCACAATGAAGAAATCAGCGCCAAGGAAGTGGCGAAGCTGTTAAGGTGAAAGGCCGCCCCTCGACTTCAATCCGCTGAAGCCCAACATGCCGAACATATGTCGCCGGACCCACCAGGGGACACCGCTGAGTGACTCATAAATCCTGAAATTCGCCCAAAAACCTTGAATTTTGATGGAAACGATCCTTTTGATTTCTCCAAGAATTGGTATATACTATGGTATAACCATTTCCGGAGGCAACCATGACCATCGCCAAATTATTCATGAACGGAAGAAGCCAGGCGGTGAGACTTCCCAAGGAATTCCGTTTCGAAGATCAGGATGAAGTGATGATCAAACGGATGGGCGATGTCGTGATGCTCATCCCCAAGAACAAATGGGAAGACATCATCATAAACGCGTTGCAGTCCTTTCCCAAGGATGTGAAATTCGATCGCGTGGACAATCATCCCGATGCCGAACGTGAAATCGATAAATGACCTTTCTCCTCGATACCAATATCTGCATCTATATCATCAAGAACCGCTATGTGGATTTGGTGAAAAAGTTGCGGGCGGTTGGGATTGAACAAGTCGGCATCTCGACCATTACCATCGCCGAGCTGGAGTTTGGCGTGGCGAACAGCGTACGGCCGGAAGAAACCATGTCCAAGCTGTATGAGTTTCTGGTTCCGTTTACCATCGTGGATTTCGACATGCACGCCGCCCGTTACTACGGGAAAATCCGCAAGGTGCTGAAGGACTTGGGTCAACCCATCGGCCCCATGGACACGCTGATCGCCTCTATCGGCCTGGCCCACGGACTGACCTTGGTTACGAACAACGAAAAAGAATTCGCGCGGGTTCCCGATTTGAAAATCGAGAATTGGATCTCCGATTGAATCGTCAAAGCAATCACAATGCTGGTTCAGGAAAATCGAAATGATGGGAAAGAGGGGCGCTTTAATCCACCGGTACCGCCATAACCGGCGCAGGCCGTGGATCAACAAAACCAAATGAGTAATACCGTCCCGCTACCCGCCGCGTGTTGTTCCACCTGTCCTCAAAAGCCCTGCACTCGGGCAGTCCCGAGCATCCGACCACCGAAGGCTCAATACTGGCATCAGTGATGCGGGTCACGGACATCCCATACCAGGCTTTATACCTTTCAAATTCATGAATCTTCGGCAACCCCTTTTTACTTGACGCGCTAATCAATGGCTCACCAAGAAGACACGCACGAAATCGAAGTCGGCTACGATGACAAGCCACTGAAGCCTGCCTATTTCGTGACCCAAAAAATCCATCGCGTCACGTTTAAAGTTCCCGTCCTTCGGCTCAATCATCAATATCACGATGACCAACCCGTCGCCGGGGCCGAATACGAAGTGGAATTAGAAGATGGGACGTCGCTCCATGGCCACCTCGATGATTCCGGTCAGGCTGAGGTTCGCGGCATGCGCTCACGTCCAGTGCGTGTCCGTTATGGCCCCGATGCCAATCCGTATGAAATCGTCGATGACGGTACCAATCCCGCCTACATCACCCACTTCACCAAGTCCGACGCGGATGCTTTAGCGGTTTCAAACGCGAATCGAAGCCCGCACCCACCGGATACCACTGCCTTCGGCATCGAGGCTGTGGATTGGATTTGGGGTACGCTCAAAGGCGGCTTCAACGAAAAGCAAACCGTCAGCCAAATCATTGTCGACGCCGTTATCGGGATGATTCCCTTGGTCGGGGACGTGACTGCCGTTCGCGACCTCATAGCCATCATCCTCGGCATGGCCAATGATCCCAAGAAAAGGGAAAGCAAACTCGAATGGTTGGCGCTTGTCGTCCTGCTTTTTGCCTTGGTTCCCGTCATCGGCGGCGCTATCAAAGGCGTGGGCAAGCTTTTGCTGAAAAGGCGGCAAGGAGGCCGTTGAGGCGTCGAAGCATCTCAAGGAAATAGTCGCGGTGCTCAATCGGATAGGCATGGGCAACGCCTTGAAATGGCTGAAGGAACTCGATCTGGAAAAGTATCTCGGCAAGGTGCTGGGAATCTGGCGCGAGGTCACCCATCGTTTGGAAATGACCTTCGATTCGATTCTGACCAAGTTCAAGGGCGTCCTTCCGCCGGCAATGCTCGACTTCCTGCGAAAGTTGAAAATCAAAGTTCAGGAGGTGGCGCAAAAGGGCGAGGAGATGATTCCCGATGCCGTGAAGGAATTGAACGAACGGCTCAAGGCGGCGCAGCGGCAGTTGTACCAAGGGGAATGGCATGAGATACCGAAGAATCTGAAATCGAGCACCCGCGAGGTGGAGGCGAGGCTTGTCGATGTTCCGGGCGGGGAAAAGTGGGTGGTGGAGAAAATGCCCTATCCACCGAATGGGAAAGCGACGTTCGTGAAGAAGGAGGATTGGCCGGATTTGACCGATAGGACCGAAAAGAAATACTTCGAAGTCGATGCGAAAACAGATGTTGCCACGTACAAAACCATTTCCTGTTTTAGTGGCCCCATGCGTCCGGTGAAGATTCCGGCGGGAAAGAAAATTTATCGCGTGATTGATGATCCCAGAAAGGCCGCCGGCGATTGGTGGGTCTATGAATTACCCAAGTCGGGTCAGGAGTGGCGGGAAGGTGCGGCAGTTTTGGATTCCTGGAACGGGAACGGAACCTTTGTGGAGATGGTTGTTCCAGATGAAGGCCTTTTCGCCTGGGAAGGTAAGGCCGCCAGCCAGGTGGAAAACAGCGCAAAGGCTGTAAATACCAATGGCCAATTCTTGCAGGGTGGAAATATTCAACTCTTCATCGATTTAAAGTTCCTTGCCAATGCCGAAGGGCTGAACCATATCAGCACCCCACTGGAAACCCACTGGACGGGGCATACCATGTTGCATGTTCCCCCGAAAGAGGCGCAAGCGGAATACCTGAATGCATTTGAATATGCGAATAAAGTCCGAGTTCGCACGACTACCGTTGAAAAGATTGGGCGCTCGAAAAAGAATGATGAAAACTGAGGTAACTTCATGACCATTCCCGCAACAGTGGAAATTCCGTTGGAAGACGGCGCATATAAACCTGATTACGAAACCTTGCGAAAAACTTTTTGGTTGCATTGCCGCCATTCTTCGGTGGCCTATATCAATCGGATGACGGAGATGCTGGAGATATTTACACCTGGCTTTGGGGCCTATGTTTCGAAATACAAAAATCCAGGGTCTGCCATTGTAATGCTGCAAACATGTTACGGTTGTTTAGCGGACCTTAAGGAGGGATTGGCGCGCCTACGTAAAGCGGATCATAGTGGCTTCAAGCTCATTGGAGGTGCGATGGAATTTCGAGGACCGTTTTATAGTCGGGTCGATGAGTATGAATTTGGCCCTTTAGGTCTCCACGATGACGGTACACCCAGCGAAGCGCTATGGTCCTGGATGGAGAAAATAATTCCCATGAGCGCAAACATTATTGGTGCTCTGGGTGGCAGAAAAAATTACCCCTTATTCGATGTTTCCAAGTTTACTTTTCCTGATCAAATCGCAGGCTACCCGCTGGGTGAAAATAAATTCATCAAGGATGGGTGGGACATTCCCGTTACGGGGGTGTGGCAACCCGTTAACTTGAAAGGCGGCTGCCCGAATTTCCTAATCCGAGGTGAAAAAGCTCCCAAGGCAAACATTCCCATTCTGCGGGAAGAGACTCCGGCATGGGATGATTCTACCCGACACCATTCAGCCAGCATTGATTTCACTCTTGGCGAATTCCCCGCCAAGTGGCAATTAATGTGGGCCGATGATCGCTGGCGCGATGGCCGGGAGCCGCTGGGTGAAGAAGAATATATCCAGGGTCCGGATACGGAGTTGCCGAAGGATCCTCCGGTCGCCTTGAGAGATCCCCCGAAGTTTCCATAAATG
Organism: Fibrobacteria bacterium; assembly: GCA_017881725.1. Classification (GTDB taxonomy): domain Bacteria; phylum Fibrobacterota; class Fibrobacteria; order UBA11236; family UBA11236; genus Chersky-265. The sequence continues at coordinate 4,874 of JADGQO010000123.1, read as the reverse complement.
AAATGCAAAGATCGGACGTTGCGTATTCTGCTCAATATGAGGATTTCCGCCATTGTCCAATCACTTTCGTAGGATTTTGCGTTCACATGGAGCGGATTGCGCGATAGCCCTGGCTTGGCGGCTCGCCTGTGGTTTTTTGGGGGTCAGAGGTCGAATTTAGACTCGGTTTCGGCCTTGTCTTTTTACTTTGCCTGCCGTATTTTATTGTTATAACATCTATATAACGAGGTAGTCCATGATCAAGCAACTCACCAAAATCGGAAACAGCCAGGGAATTATTCTGGACAAGGCGATTCTGGACTTGCTGAATATTAAGGATGGCTCCTCCTTCGAGATCACGACCAAGAACGGCGGCCTGTTCCTCAAACCCATCGACATCAAGGACGTGTACGCGGACATCTCCAAGCGCCACCGCAAGAGCCTGGACAAACTGGGACGATGAACGACCCTGTTTTCCTCACGCTGGAAATGGTCCTATACATCCAGGCATTCGAGGCTGACCGTACGGGCAGCCCCAAGGTGATCAGGGAACAGGAGGCCCTGGAAGCCGCTCTGGCCGCGCCTCAAGCAAGTTTCGACGGCCAGTATCTCATGGACCTTTTCGAGATGGCGGCCACACACGTCATCGCTCTGGCTCACCATCACCCATTCTTGGACGCGAACAAGCGCTGCGCGGCGGGCAGCGCCTTAGCCTTCCTGTCTATCAACGGATACCGTGTTGAAGAGCAAAGGGATGAGGAATTGGCGGATCTTATCCTGGACTACCTAAACAAAGTCGCCACTAAAGACATTTTGGTCCAGTATTTACGAGAACACTCCAGGCCCAAAGAGCCCTGGTCGAAGTGATCAGGCTCAATCCGAGGGAAAAAATTATCCGAGGGCACAATGAGAAAAGAATACGATTTTTCAAAAGCAGAAAAGAATCCGTACGCTAAGAAGCTGAAAAAGCAGATTACGATTCGGCTCGACGAGGATGCCATTTCCTATTTCAAAGTCTTGGCACTGAAGACAGGCCTTACTTACCAAAATCTTATTAATCTCTACTTGAAGGATTGCGCGGTATCTCACCGTAAATTGTCTTTCAAGTGGCAGTAGAAGTGAATATCCAAGGACCGGATACGGGACTACCGAAAGATCCACCTGCAACCTTGAGAGATCCACCGAGGTAACCATGACTCGGATTAAAAAGCCCGAACCGGCCGGCAAAATATGGCTTTTCCCGCTTGACCTCTTTATGACGCTATTCATATTGGGGATCAAGTTTCTCAGCTTTATCTTTCTTGGCATTCTCCATGTATTTTTGATTTTTTGCAGTTCGGTAGTATACCTATTGGAGAAGGCTTTTCTAGTGAAACCCATTGTCACACCGCCAGATCAAGCAACGAGTCACGGGTATCAATACTCTGAGGAGAGGAAATCCGCATTCGATATTTCTACTGATACCGGAAATTTGAAAATGGAAAATTTCGAGAGGTATCGAAGATCTGAAAATGAATGCTGTGCTTTCTTAATACCATACGTAGTTAACCAGTGGGAAGTTATGACTCCAGTTGATCAGGTTGTCCGAAATGCATACGAAAGCATTCGGTTCAATGCAAATATTCCAAACGAAAACGGGGTTAGAAAATGTACGGCATTAATCTGGAAATCCGATAGTGCAATTGGCGTAATAGAACTTCAAGTTGAAAATAAATGGGAAATCGGGAACATTCAAAACATCAAAATTTCATTTTATCGCCCGGCAAAAGGTGGAGGTGAGGTAAAGGTGAACATTCAACTAAGGGAAACCAAAAAATGTTTTGACGCTTTCATAAATCACACATCTTCAACTGAGGAAACAGAATCTGATGCCCTTAGGCTTAAGAATCTATTCGGGTCATCCATAGCGACTGAAATGGAAGATCAGGGGTATAATTGCTAAAGTCGCCATCCATTTTCGACGTCTGACTATCGTTGGAAAGGGAATTGCGCCACCATCTGACCGATTGATAGGATGAGATTACGCGAAATATTGGGCGAACGCGCGCCATTCTCAGCATTTTCCTCCTCCCGCTTTCCTTTTTCCCCTAACCGATTTGCATCTTTCCGGGCATGTCCCATACCAATAGACTCAGCCGCGAAACCAGCCCTTACCTTCTCCAACACGCCCACAACCCCGTGGATTGGTATGCGTGGGGGGAGGAAGCCCTTGAACGCGCGCGGTCGGAAAACAAGTTGCTCCTCATCAGCATTGGGTATTCGGCTTGCCATTGGTGCCATGTGATGGAGCGCGAGTCCTTTGAGAATGAGGAAACGGCCGAGTTGATGAACCGGCATTTTGTCTGTATCAAGGTCGATCGCGAGGAGCGGCCCGATATCGATCAGGTGTATATGAATGCCGTTCAGTTGATCACAGGGCAAGGTGGCTGGCCATTGAATTGTTTCGCCCTGCCGGATGGGCGTCCCGTTTACGGGGGAACTTATTTTCGACCGGACCAATGGCGTGGTGTGCTTCGGAATCTCGCTGACCTGTACGTCCAGGATCCCGGGAAGGTGACGAAATACGCTGATGAGTTGACTCGGGGCGTGCGGCATAGCGAGCGCATGGACGCGCCCAAAACGGCCCAGGCCGTGACGCTGTCGGAAATCGAAGAGGTCTATTCGCGTTGGCAACAACATTTCGACGCGGAAGAGGGCGGGATGGATCGCGCGCCAAAATTTCCGCTTCCGAATAATTGGCAATTTCTGCTTCGCTATGGGCATGCCACGAGTAATGAAGCCGCTTTGCAACAGGTGCGGTTGACTTTGGATAAGATGGCCCAGGGCGGGATTTACGATCAATTGGGCGGCGGCTTCGCCAGGTATTCGACCGATGGGATGTGGAAGGCTCCCCATTTCGAAAAAATGCTGTATGACAATGCGCAGTTGATGGAATTATACGCGGAGGCTTATCGCGCGACGTCGGATCCGTTATATGCGCGCGTGGTGCGGGAGACGGCGGAGTTCGTGGCCCGCGAATTGACCGCGCCTGACGGCGCTTTTTATTCCGCCCTGGATGCCGACAGCGAAGGGGAAGAGGGCAAGTTTTACGTTTGGACTAAGGAAGAGTTGGAAGCGGAATTGGGCCTGGATTTTCCCGTTTTCCAGGAAGCCTACAGCGTGAACTCCGCCGGTTATTGGGAGGATGGGAATTACATCCTGTTGCGCCGCAAGTCGGATGAAGACCTGATTCGGGAATCCGGTTTGACGGAACAGGAATGGAACGAATCCCTGGTTCGCTCCCGTGCTCGCCTCATGGCCGCGCGCGATTGTCGCGTGCGACCCGGACTGGATGATAAAACCTTGGTGTCCTGGAACGCGTTGATGTGCAAGGGGTACCTTGCGGGTTACCTGGCCCTGGGGGATGAATCTTTTTTGCGGGCCGCCGAACGAAACTTGAGCTTGCTGTTGGGCGCAGGCCGCCGTCCCGATGGAGGTCTGTATCGCGCTTACAAAGCCGAGGCCTCCGAGAAGGGCGCCGCCCAGGGACAAGCTCATGTCCGGCAGGGACAAGCCGATGGCCTGCAAACCGACGCCGCACATGGACAAGCAGATGTTGGGCAGGGTCGATTCACCATCAATGCTTTTTTGGATGACTATGCCTTCATGATTGAGGCGCTCGTCGCCATTTATCAGGCCACCTTCGAGGAGACGTGGCTGAACACCGCTAAGGAATTGGCGGACTATGCGATTGCCCATTTTCGAGATCCGGTTTCGGGACTGTTTTTCTTCACTTCCGATTTGGACCCGCCCCTGGTGGCCCGCAAAATGGAAGTCATCGATAATGTGACTCCCGCGTCCAACTCGAGCTTGGCGAAAAGCCTGTTCCTGCTTGGCGCGCTCTTCGGCGATACCGCCTATACGGAGATGTCCGAGCATATGGTGGCGCAGGTTCGGGAGTCCATGCCGGGATACGGATCCGGTTATTCCAATTGGTGCATGCTGGCTTTGCAGATGGCTCTGCCGTTCCATGAAGTTGCCATCTTGGGGCCGGAAGCCAAAGATCGGGGACGCGAGTTGGCGAAACATTATGCGCCCAATATCGTGATGGCGGGAGGCGATCGACCCAGCACACTGAGCCTGCTGGAAGGGCGGTTCCAGGATGGTCGGACCCTATTTTATGTTTGCCGGAATCGGACTTGCGGACTTCCCACCGAATCCCTGGATGACGTTTTAGCGCAACTGGGTAGGCAATAAAGCGATGTCGGAGCCAGTGATATCTGATTGGGACAAATTGGATCTTCGGCCCTCGCCGGGAGGCTCTTTGGTTCGCGTCCGCGTGACGCCGCGCGCGTCCAAGAACACCGTGATCGGGGTAGGGGAAGGGCTTCTGCGCCTGCGCATCCAGGCTCCTCCGGTCGATGGGGCAGCCAACCACGCGGTCCGAGAATTTCTTTCCGAGATTCTCGATTGCCCAAGGTCTCGCATTCACCTGGAGAAGGGTGATTCCGGGCGGGAAAAGCTTTTCCGCGTTGAGGGCATGGAGCCCGGAGAAATCCGACGCGCGCTTTCCAACTTTCCGAAACGGCGCTGATCCCTGTACAAGTCCATGATTTCAAAAGAATTATGTTTTCGTTTATTTGTTCCTACGGAGCGCCCCCTGCGCTGGGTTCCCCCTACGTCACATCGCCGCTTCCGAAGCATGCGTGTTACGGTAGGTCTTTCCAATTCAATGGCTTACCTTTGATGCCTTGCGCCGCTCCCGGCCTTTATCCATCGGCCTTCCGGAGGAGGTAGCCTGCAAGCCCCGTCCCACCGATGTTGCCGGTTCGATGGCTGCCAGCCTCGATTTCCCTAGGGCTCCAGAGCGCTATTCGCAAGAAAAATCATTTATCGCTTTTCTTTTCCGCGGATTG
>JADGQO010000122.1 GCA_017881725.1 Fibrobacteria bacterium | reverse complement strand
GACAGCGCCACGATAGGATTCTGGAGCGTGTTGCCGGGCGCGCATGCGCGCAGCCTGATGATTACGGCCAATCCCGGACGCATCGCCGCCGCCCCGGGCAGAACCTCCACCGTCAAAGTCGTTTTATACGACGACAACCACAACCCCGTGGCCGGAAAAATCATCGGCTTCAGCTCCGATCAGGGGCTGATCGCGGCCTCCTCCCTGACCGACAGCCAGGGCGTGGCCACCGTGATTTACCAGGGACCGGCCCGCAACGCCGACGCCCTCATCACCGCCACCTACAACCAAGGCGACACCCTACGTCACGCGACAGTTACGGTAACCTCGGCGGGACTGCAAATCGAAGTCAAGCCCGCCGCAGAACAGGCTCTGTTGCGCGACAGCGTGCCCGTCACCGTGCGCCTCCGCGACGCGGACGGGAATCCCCTGGCCGGCGTGGCCTTGTCCATCCAGGGCGCGAACCCCGCCTCACTGACAACCAATCCTTCCGGATCCGCGACGGTGATGGCAACGAGCGCCACGGAGCAAACGATCACGGTTAAGGCCTCGGCCCTCGGCGCCGTCGACAGCGGCAAGATTTCCTTCCTGGCCGCCTTGCCCACCGCCGGAACCACCAGCAAGGCCGCCGTCGGTAACCTCCGTATTTTCGTGGATCATTCCAAGCTGAAAGCCAGCAACACCGACCAGACCCAAGTCCGCGTGGTCGCCTTCGACAAGTTCAATAACCCCCTGGCGGGCCGCCCCGTCCGCTTTACCGCCAGCCAAGGCATCATCACCGCCGTGGACACGACCGACGCCCAAGGCCAAGCCACCGCCACCTACCGCAGCGTGCCCATCAACGTGGACGCGCGCATCACGGCCTCCATGACCGTGGACGATTCCGCCCTCGCGGTATTCACCACCGTGACGCTGGCCGGATTGGAAGTCACCGTGCAGCCCGCCGTAACCGACGCGTTACTCAACCGCACCGTGCCCGTCGACATCCGCATCATCGACGGGTCCGGCAATCCGGTCCCGGACGCCACCGTCCTCTTCAACGGCAACCCCGGCATCGGCACCACCGACGGTACGGGCGTTTTGCACACCGCCGTCACCAGTGGATCGCAAAAGCGCGTGACCGTCACGGCCAAGGCCCTGGGGGCCGCCGACAGCGGCTACGTGGACTTCTGGAGCGTGCTCCCCGGCAAGACGGACAATACCGTGCAATCCATCCGCAAGATGCGCATCTTCAGCTCGCGGTCCCAAATCCGCGCCGACAATTCCGACCAGGCCGTGGTCTCGGTGATTTTAACCAATGAGAACAACAACCCCGCCGTCGGCGAAACGGTGACCTTTACGGCCGACCTCGGCATCATCGGGCAAAGCGCCGTGGTGGATTCGACGGGCCGCGCCAGCGTCATTTTGCATAGCGCCCCGGTTAACGGAACCTGCCACGTCAAGGCCACGGCGGTGGGACGCAACCTCGTCGCCGCCACGGACATCGTATTCAGCGGCGTGACCTTGCAACTCGTGCCCTCGCGCACGGACCTGAAACTCGGCGAAGCCGCCTCCCTGGAAGCCTTCCTCAAGGACGCCTCCGGTAACGCCATCGGCGGGGACCCGGTTACCTTCACCTTGACGGGCGCTGCGGGTTTCGACAACGGCAATGCGACCTACACCTCCACGCTATCGCCCACGGGCCGCGCGCTGGTGCGCGTGACGGCCACGGGTTCCGGCAAAGTCGAAGTCAAGGCGGAAGCCCTGAACACCTCCGACTCCCTAGAGCTGCGCTTCAGCAACAACTCGCTGACTCTGGTGACCGCGTCCTCTTCCATCGCCGCCGGCGGCAACGACTCCACGCAAATCACCGCCACCTACGTGAATGGATCCGGATCGCCCGTCTCGGGCGCCTTGATCACCTTTGCCACCAATGCGGGAAAAATCAGTAAGGATTCCGTATTGACCGACGGGTCCGGCAAAGCCTCTACCTTCCTGCGCAGCGCGTCCTTCGCGGGCACGGCTACGGTGCAAGCCAGCGCTCAGGGCGGCGCGGCCCAAGTGCCCGTCACCTTCGCTTCCGGAGTCCCCAAGTCCATCAAGCTGAGCATTACGGCCGACAATATCGGCGTCAACGGCGGCATCGCCACCTTGAGGGCCGTGGTCACGGACGGCAACGGCAACATGGTTTCCGGCCAGGACGTGAACTTCCGCATTCTCACCGGGCCCGGCGGCGGCGAAAGCATCACCAAGCCCGTAGTGCAAACCCAGGCGGGCGTGGCCCTGTCGCAATTGCAATCCGGTTCGCTCCCCTCCAGTTATCGCGGCACCGTGGTGGTTGCATCGGCGGGTAACCTGTCCGATACCTCTAAACTGACCCTCTCCGGGACGGCGTATATCGTCACCGTATCGCGGCCGGAATCGGATTCGGTGCCTGTGGGAAACACCGGGACCATCGATGAGACCACCTTCGGATATAATGTCGGCGCGGTAGTCCAGGACGTGAACGGCAACGCCGTGGCGGACGGCACCCAGGTGCATTTCAGCGCCGTAGTGAGCGGCATGGCCGTGGGCTTGCGCATCCTGGATCATTGGGACGGCCTAGGTACCACCAACGTTACGGTGAAGCCCGTGTATCGGCTGGTGTACCGCGACATCCAGTTCGAGGACATCAACAACAACCTGAAGTACGACCCGGGCATCGACCTGGATCTGGACGGCAATCCGGCGGTCCTGAAGCGCGGCGAGGATCGCAACGGCGACGGCGTGTTCGATTATAACAACCGCGACTACGATACCTGGTTCGACTTCAACGGCAACGGGAAATGCGACGCCAACGTGGGCGAGGACGACACCACCGTCGTCAACGGCAAAACCATCTTCGCGGACTTGAACGGAGACGGCATCCGCCAGCACAGCGAAATCATCGGGACGCCCAAGAATCCCGGCCTCTGCACCTTGCCGCCCAGCGGCGATTACCCTTACGGCGATTGGGAATTCCGCCCCTTCCTGATTCCCATGCGCTTCACGACCAACGATTACGCCGTCGCCATCGACGTTTCCGCCGTCACCGTGAACGGCGTGGCCCACGCCCATCTCCGCTATCCGCGGCAATTCGCCACCCGGCTGTTCGTCAATGTGAACGCCGAGGCCAACGGCATCCGCGACCGCGACGGGGAGCGTTTCCTCCTTCCGCAAATCGGGGGGAAATAAGCCATGAAGCACAAAATGCATAGGAACCATGTCGGTTACGGTATACTGGCAGTTACCCTATTGGCCGCCACGGCCTTCGCGGAATTTCCCGTGCAGGACATGGACGTCCGCGCCCTTGGCCTGCAATACGGGTTGACCTTCCGAGGCGAGAACATCACCAAGGCCGCCACTCCCGGGCATGAAACCGCGCATGCGCTCACCTTGGCCTACGCGCCCGTGCCCTACGCGGTCCTCGAAGCCGGCATCGGCGTCGACAAGTTCGAAGTCGAATCGGTCCAGTCCCCGGCCAAGACCACGGCTTTCTCGGGCGACTACGGCATCGCCCCATCCTTCGGACTTTCCCTGTACACGCCCCCCGTAGCCGACATGTTACGGGCGACCCTGGGCGTCAAGACACTGTTCCTCAACAGCTCCGACGCCAAGGGGTATACCTACTCCGGATTTCTGCACGCGCCTTTCCTGGGCCTGACTTTGGCTCCCTCCGGTTATTTCTGCGTCGGTGTCGGCATGCGCGCCGTGTACTTGGACGGAACCATGGAGGGACCGGGCACGAACCTCGCCTTCTCCAACGGCCAATTGTTCCGGGGTTACTTGTCGGTTACCCTGAAATCGCCCGCCGAGCGCGCCTTCCTGACCTTGGATCTCGACGCTTCCCCGGACATCGACGCCGATTGGTCCAACGGCCCACGCGAGGCTTCCGTGGCGATTTCATTCGGGGCCATGCTGGGCTGGAAGCCGCATCCTAACGCCGCAGCCATCGATTCCTCCGCCTATTTTCCCGCCTATCCGGAAATGAAAGCCAAGGCCAAAAAGATGGCCGGAGAAATTGAATAGCATGGCCAAGTTCAGCTATAAGGTCCGCGACCGCGAGGATCGCGTGGTGATCGGCACCATGGAAGCCGCCACGGCCGACGAGGTGCTGGGCAAGCTGACGCAAAAAGATTTGCTGCCGATCCTGGTGAAGGAATTGCTCGGGGACGACGACGGGAAGCCGAAGAAGTCGTTTGGAGACAGGGTCAATGAAGCGTTATCGCGCCACCAGAACCGCGTACCGTACAAGGACGTTGTATTCTTTACGCGTCAATTGGCAACCATGGTGGGCCAAGGCGTCCCGCTATCGAAATCCCTGGATCAGCTCACGCGCGGTGAGAAACTGGTGTTCAAAAGAATCATCCACCAGATATCCGAAGACATCGCCACCGGCCTGACTCTTTCGGACGCCATCGCGCGACATCCGGGCGCATTCAACCCGATGTATGTGGCTGTAGTTAGATCCGGGGAAATCGCTGGCGCGTTGGATAAGGTTCTCGACGGCCTTGCCGACTACATGGAAAGCGTTGAAATCATGCGTGGCAAGGTGAAGACCGCCATGCGTTATCCTGTTTTCATCTTTTTCTTCGTCAGCGCCATGATGATTGGCATCATGTGGAAGCTGGTCCCCACCTTTGAACACATTTATGAAGGTCTGCACGCCCAATTGCCTGTGCCGACCCAAATCCTCCTCGCGGCCTCCCACGCCGTTCGCGACAATTCCATCCCTTGCGCCGCGCTAATTATCGCATTGATCATCCTCTATCGCTATTTGATGACCCTGGTTCAATTCAAAATCGCCTTGCAAAGAAATTTTCTGCGTGTCCCAGTTTTCGGCGGAATCCTGCGCAAAAACATTTGGGCAACCTATTGCAGAACCATGTCCCTGCTTTTGTCGGCGGGAACCCCGATTCTCAAGGCCACGGAAGTGGCCAGTGAAGCGGTGGACAACAGTTTTTTCTCGCAAGGATTAAACGGAGTATACGCAGCCTTGCGCAAGGGTGATCAACTCAGCGAAGCCTTGGACGCCAGCAATATGTTTCCTGTTCTAGTCATCCAGTTGGTCTCCACGGGCGAATCCAGCGGCAAGGTGGATGAGCTCTTGAGCAAGGCAGCAGAATTCTATGAACGGGAAATGAAAAACGTGGTTGATTCGCTTTCGACCATCATCGAGCCCGTGCTTATCGTAATCTTGGGCGCCATCGTCGGCGCCATTTTACTCTCGTTGTATTTGCCGATTTTCAGCATCGGTAAATACATAGGAAACTCGTGAAGCGTCGCAGTAGGGAAGGGAAAAGCATGGAATGATCCGATTCAAATATCCCGGAGGAATCCGCCGAGGAAAGTCCATAGAACCTTCCCGGAGTCTTATAAATACTGAAATTTCGAATATTAACCATCATAGAGAGGAATTGATTATGAACCTGGTCCAATTGAAAAAAAAGCAAAAGGGCTTCACCCTGGTCGAAGTCATCGTCGTAGCGATTATCGTTGCTGCCATGGCGGCAGTCGCTGTGCCGTTGTATCTGAATTATGTGGATAACTCCAGGAAAAATGCTGCGGCGAATGCGGCAGGATCGGTAGCCTCATTCTGCGGCGCCTGTAAAAATTCCGCAGGAGACATAACTCCGGTCGGAGTTGTAACCGGTGGCCATGTAGATTGCAAAAACGGCACAGCCGTAACCTCCAGCATCCAAATACCTACGGACATAACTATTACCATCACAGAACCAACGGGTATCACTACAACGACGGATGGAGCAGGTGTGGTTACTTCTATCCCAGCAGCTCCTGGTAGCGTTTCCGGTCTTCACAAGGATTCCAAGACTGGCACCACACCTTCATCGTATAACTTCTAGGAATTCTTTTTATGGGACGCACTAACCTTCAGAAGGGCTTCACGCTAACTGAGGCCTTGGTTGTTGCAGCCATCGTAGCCATAATGGCTGCGGTGGCAATCCCCACCTATAATGGATACTTACGAAACCAACGACAGACAACCGTCAAGAATCTTGCGGAGACCGCAGCAGTTTCCGCCAATACCTACTGGCGCCAAACGAACCTCATTCCGGACTCCGCATCTTTGCATCTTTTTCTTCCGGATCCAACTCGGTTTTCCATATTAATCCAAGCCTCATCCTTAATGATCACCGATGTCTCCTCGCCGGATCGAATTTCTTATTCGGTGAAGTACAAGTCTCCATAATCAAAGCCTCATAATGTCCTGGTCCAAGTCAAACACTTCCCAAAAAGGATTCACTATCGTGGAATTCGTGGTAGCCTCCATCCTTTTGGGGGTTTCCGTTACGGGGATCACATCCATGTTGGGATCTGGGCGCGACTTGGAGCACCGCAACAAGGTGCGCCATGCCGCCTATCTCGTCGCCGCTTCGACCATGGAGGACACGCTCTACCATTATTCGACCTACTCCTCGACCTTAATCACCCGGACGCCGCCATTGGACTCCGTGACCCTCGACTCCGCTTCCGGATACCGCATCCGCGCCCTTCGGCAGATCTTCGTATTCTTCCTCCCTCCCGAAATCTGGACGGATTTGCCGGGACATGATACGGACACATTGCCTTCGCAGGAGGTACAAGTCAACCTTTACTGGAAGGTCGACGGGCAGACGCAGATTCTTACCATGTCCAAACGAATCGCGGCGGCCCAATGAGCAATAGCGGCGGATTCACCTTAGTGGAAGTCTTGGTGACCAGCGTGCTCGGAGCGTTATTCGCATCCGGGATTTTGAGCATCGTCTACATGACGAATGACCAGGTCCAGGAGGGGATTGCCTCGGCGCGACTTGCCCAACAGCGCCAATCGGTCACCGAACAAATTCTGCGATCCGCGCACTCGGCCTATGGGATTAAAACATCGGGCGACCCGGCCGGTCCGATCACTGGAGCCTTCGCGACCACGGGATTGGCGGGCTTGCCCGAGATCGATTTATGCGATGCCGCCGGCATCATGATCGCCGGATATAAAATCCAGGATAGCACCTTGCTGGAATGGGTCGGCGGGCAATTCGTCCCCTATTCAACCGGTCCGGACACGGTCCGCGTCGACAGCCTGAACAGTTCCTTCGAAATCCTGCCCAAGCGGAACGGGATGAAATTCCAATTGCGTATCCGGAAATCGGTGGCTGGAGCGTACTATGCGCTGGCTCCTATCGGGCAAATGGTGTTATGCCGCAACCGTTAAGCCGCCAAAACCGCCAAAAGGGCTCCACGCTGATCACCGTGGTGGCATTGTCGACGGTCATGACCATGGCGGCGGGGGGATTCATGCTCGTCGTTTCCAACGCCGGTAAGGATTTGGATACCGGTGATAGCGGCGCGGCCCTCCACTATGTGGCGGAATCCGCAATTATCCTGGGCGCCCGGTGGATCCGCTGCCACGACTCCACCTCCACGGTTTTCGACCCAACGACCACGACATCGCTAGTCATCACGCCCGGAGTTTGGAAATCCTTGTACGGGGCCTCGATCAGGGTCAGTTTCGATCCGGGAAGCCCGCTCTATCCAGCCGGACCCCTACGCACCTTGAATTGCGCAGCTACATTTGGGACAGGGAAGGATACGGTTTTCATTTCATGGGACATGAATAATCTCCCGTTGCATGACGCCGATCCAGTTACGCATTGCAAACCCGTGTTGTCCAACTGGCGGGAAACCGTCCATCCGGGAAAATAAGACAAGGAATCATGGCCAAACGTACAATTCAAACTTCCAGGCCTGGCATTGCGCTTGGCCTTGAGATGGATCATCTCAGCATCCGCGCAGCGCAACTGCGCGTGGACGGGCGGGGCGGCGCGTCCATCGAAAGGCTGGAAGAGATCCGCGGGAACTTTGCCGAAGACGGCGACCTATTACAGGGATTGCGCCAGTTGAAGGACAAACTCGGGTCCAATCAAAAAGTCTCCGTCGTTTCCTGTCTGTCGGGTAAGCAGGTTTTTGCGTCCCAATTGGAGTTCCGCCATTTGCCTCCTGAGGAAATGGAACAAGCCCTGCGTTTGGAGCTGCGCAAAACCGTACACTTCGAAGTGGCGACTTCCGTTTTGGATTACCAATTCCTGTCGGACGAAGACGGTATCGGGGGAACGGCGCAAATCGTGGTGGCGCTGGCCGCCAACTCTTTATTGACGCGGCAAACCTCGCTGTTGGAGAAAGCCGGCATCAAGCCTTCCGCCGTGGACGTATTGCCGTTGGCCGTATCCAACGCGATGTGGGCCGTTAAGGGTTCGGAACCGGGGAGTTCGCCCATGGTGGCGTTGCACATCGGCCCGCAAATATCCACCGTGGTCATCGACGGGGAGGAATCGCAGTTCTTCAACCGCACCATTTATTTCGCCGCCGAGGACATGTTCGCCGAGACCGCGAACCCCAAGGACCGGGAAAAGCGCCTCAAGGATTTGGCCCAGGAAGTCGCCCGGTCCCTGGCTTATTATGAGAAAGGGACATTCTCTTCCAGCATCCGGGAAATCGTATTGCTGGGGGAATATCTTGACCAGCCAGGCATCTCGGAACATTTGCGCGTGGACGCCGGGATCACCAGTTCCCGGATGAATTTGGCATCGCAATTGGGTTACTCGGGAAACGTGGAAGCGGGACGATTTGATTTGGCCATCGCTCTGGCATTGCGGGGAGATGTCTGATGAGCCAATCGCAAGGCATGTACCGCATCAATCTGATCCGCGAGTTACGCGATCGGGAGAAGAAAAGCGAGAAACAGAAAAGCCTGGCCGTCACTATCGGAGTTGCCTGCTTTATTTTTTTCCTGATTTCGCTTTTGTATTCCGGCTTCACCATGTGGCGGATGGAAAATGTCATTGGCAGCGAGCAATTAAAGCTCACCCGCTTGAAGCAAGAGTACAACAAGTACAAGGTGACCCAGCTGATCGTGGATAAATCCGACATTGAGCTTTTAAACGAATTGCAAGGCCGCGGAATGTTGTGGACACGGAAGCTGGCGACCATGGCCAAGCATCTTCCCGACAATTATTGGATCACCCGCTTCAGCTATGCGAATAATGAATTACGCGTTACGGGTTACGGCTACATTCCACCCAACCAGGATCAATTGCTGGTCATCGACAGTTACCTGAACAGCTTGCGCATCGACACGAGCTTCACTGACCAATTCCCGCATGTGCAACTCAACAGCGCACAACGCACCGAGGAGAACGGTAACTCGCGCGTGGCCTTCGATTTTTCCGCCTTTACGACGAAATGGAAGGGCCAATGAAATCCGGCGAAACCCTGCTTATTACCATGGCCATCGTCGCCATCGGCCTCATTCCGGTGGATTTGTTCTATGCGTCACGGTTTGTGCCCAGATTCAAGGAAATCGAGAAACAACGCATCGTGACTTCCAACCAGTTGGCCACGGCCAAGATCGTCTCCGAAAACCTGAATCACGTACGCGACCTGGTATTCCGCAACATGGATTTTCCGGGTCAAAAAGATACAGTGACGCAGGAAACGGCTCTGTTTGATTTTTTAACGACCTGCGTGAACGATTTAAAGATGCGCCTGGTCAGCGTGCGTCCCGGGCAGCCCAGCACGGCCGGGCGCGTGACGACGTATGGATATGATATCCAGTTGGAAGGCGACTTTTTCAGCTTTGGGGAGTTCTGCTCCAAACTGGAAAACAGCAGGCGCGTGCTGGCCTTGACTTCCTTCGAGATTTCCCAATCGTCGAAAGGGGGGAGTACTGACGCCGCATCCTCCGGCAAAGGTGGAAAAATTCCTGCAAGGCCGCCGGTTTCCGAACGCCGCAGCGTTTTAATCACCCTCCATCTCGACACCTTCCGCGTGAAGAAAGGCGTCTGATGAAATACTCCCCCTTCGCCGCCGCCGCCGCCTTGGCCATGATCCTGGCCTTAGGACTGGCCTTGCGCCTGTTCTCGCAGCATAGCGGCTTCAATAGCGTCGTAAACGAATCCCTGGCTACTAGCGAAGGCTATGATCAAAAGTTCATCGACCTCGTGAACCACATGGAAGACGTCCTGAAACGCCGCGCCAGCTTCGCCTATCCCGGCGGCAAGGATCCCATGACCGGACGTCGCCGCGAAGTCGCCAGCGCCGATGTAGAGCCCGTGGAGCACCGCGTGGCCTCGACCAGGGCCGTTCCTTCCTCCAAACCCAACGCGAAAGTCGGCAAGGGCCAGCCGCCACCGACACCGGAAGCCAAACCGGACACGGCCAAGGATTCGGCCCCCCCGCCTGACGGAGTCAAGCTCACGGCCATCATCGCCGACGATTACGGCCAGCACACCGCCATCGTCATGGACGGCGAAAGGTCCATGTCCGTGGACGTCGGTGACATGGTGGGCGCGCGCAAAGTACAGCGGATCACCGCCAAGGAAATCGTCATGGAAGACGATACCGCCGTTTACACCTATGATTTGTCCGGCGGCCGGACGTACCAGAAGAAATGACGTCCGCCCCATCGCAAGGAGCTCTCATGCCCTCGTCCTTCCGTTTCACTGCCCGCACATCGTGCGTCACAACCATCGCTTGCATCGCCCTCCTACTGGCTGCATCCGTCCAGGCCGGACCCGTAACCGGTGCGTTATCGCCCGTGGCCCCCACCGAGGTCAAAGTGGAATCGCCCATCATCACCAAGGATCCCAATCCCTCCCTGCGGACGCCCATCTCCTTGACCGCTGCGGACGCGAGCCTCTCGGAAATTCTCAAGGTCATGGCGGACCGTTCCAGCATGAATTTTGTGGCCGGCGAAGGCGTGGCCAAGGCGAAGATATCCATCATCCTCAACAAGACGCCCGTGGCCGAAGCCATCGATTTGATCGTGCGCGCCGCCGGACTTTCGTATGAAATCATCGGCAACTCGGTATTGATCGGGGAAAGCGGCAAGCTCAAGGACGAGGTGGGACAAAGCGGCTACGTCATCGCATTGAATTACGCGGACGCCGAAGAGGTGGCCGGCATGCTTTCCGACCTGAGCAAGAACATCAAGGTGGACAAGGGCGGCAACCGCCTCATCGCCTACGCCAGCCCGCGCGTCATCAACGAAATCGAACGCATCGTGCGCTCGCTGGATCATCCGCATACGCAAGTATTGTTGGAGACGCGCCTCATCGAGGTCTCGGTGGACAATTCCGAAAAGTACGGAATCGATTGGGGCGCTTTGTCCCCGTTGTCGACGGGAATCAGTTTTCCCGCCGTGCCCATCAGCCAGGGTTATTTGCTGAAAGGCGGAACGCGCCAGCCCATCTCCATGAACCTGCTGCTCGACATGTTGATCCAAAGCGGCGACGCCAAGGTCCTGATGAATTCCAAACTGACCACCACCAACAACCGCGAAGCCACCTTGCTCATCGGGG
>JADGQO010000121.1 GCA_017881725.1 Fibrobacteria bacterium | reverse complement strand
ATATGGATGGCGCGCAATCGCCCATCTTTTACGTGGTCGGACCGCCCGACATGGTGAATGGGTCGCATAAGATGCTCATGGATTGCGGCGTGGACGAGAACGATATCCGCTTGGAGGGCTTCAGCGGGTACTAGCGCTCCCCTTGCGCTTACAGGGTCGCGCCTACCGAGGCTACAGGGCCCGCGTCGATCCGCGCTGATGATTATCGCTATAAGATTACGGTACGGATTTTTACAGGAAGTTCACGAGTGAGTTTTGTAACGCTTGAGCACCCATCTTGAGCGAGGCTTCGTACACGGTTTGTTGCAGGTTGAAATCGGAGGCGGCCTTGGCGAAGTCCACGTCTTCGACGTTGCTTTGCAATTCCGTGGTGTAGACGATGCGGTTGTCGTTGCGGGCCTGGGTGGATTCGAACCGGTTGATGCGCGCGCCGTTGGCGGCTTGGGCGGTCAATTGGCGCCTTAAGGACATGTCGATTTGCCCGACGCTCTTGTTGATGTCGGCGGGCTTGTTGTTGATGGTGCCGTTCATGAGGTTGATCATGGTGGCCCAGGCGCTGTTGTCGTCGGTGGGGGCGCCGTACACCTCGGAGGCTGTGGTGTTGATGCGGGCGGTGACGCCCTCCTCGATCTCGCGGTTGGCGATGCCGTCCAGATCCTTTTCGTTGCGGCGGACCCAGTTGTAGTCCATTTTGATGCCGCCGGTGGAAGCCATGGTCGATGCGGCAGCCGTGAGAAAGGTGACGGTGCCGTGGACATAATCCACCGAATAATCCGTGTCTTCCTTGAGACCGTTGATTTTCACGGTGCCGGGCACCAATAGTTTGGCGTTCGCGGCCCGGCTGGCGGTGTCATTGGAATCGTCCACGTTTTTGTCGATGACTTGGAGGGGCGTGTTCAAGGTCGCGCCCGTCAAGCCCATGTCGCTGGAGAGCGGGGCCGGGGCGTTGATGACGTTGGAGGTGCCGTTGCGCATTTCATACGGCGGCACCTGGCTGTTGGTGCCGGAAAAAACGAAATCGCCCTTGAAGTTGGTGTTGGACAAGGCCAGCATCTGGTCGAAAACTCCGCGCACCTGTTGGCCGATGTAGTAGCGGCTTTCCGCCGAGTTGGTGTCGTTGGAGGCCTGGATGGCGCTTTCGCGCAGGGACTGGTAGAGGTTGTTGGAGGTCATAAGCGTGGAGTCGACCGTGCCCAGGTAGGCCTGGCCGTCATCGATGTTGCGTTGGAAGGTGGTGAACTGATCGACTTCGGCGCGTAATTCCATGCTCTGGGAAGCCGCCACCGGGTCGTCCGATTGCTTGTTGACCTTCTTGCCCGTGGAAAGTTCGGTCTGGATGTCTTCCAGCTTGGAGTAGTTGGCGAAAAGCCGATCCAGGATGCGGTTGCTGATTTGGTTGAAGCTGATTCGGGATGACATGATTCGCTCCTTGATAGACTATTGAATGCCCATGAGGACTTCGATCATCTGACTCACGGTCTGGATGAATTTGGCCGAAGCCTTGTAGCTATTCTGGTATTTGATAAGGTTGGTCATTTCCTCGTCCAGGGAAACGCCGGAAGAGGCGGATTGTTCTTGATCCATTTGCGAGACCAGGAAATCCGACGTGCTTTTGCGCGCGGCGTTTTGGTTTTTTTCAATGCCCATCTTGCCGATGACGGCGCTGTAATAGGTATTGATGCTCTGGGTAAAGTTGCCGTCGGCGTCCTTGGTCAGGGCTTTGGCGTCGCGGAGGCCGGCGATGGTCAAGGCGTTCTGGCCGTTGCCGTCGCCCGAATAGCCCGTATCGTTGTAGGAGTAAGTGCCGCTCAACACGTCGCCGGCTGTGTACTTGGCATAGTTCAGGAAGGTCACGGTGCCGCTGGCGTAGTCGACCACGAAATCTTTGCCCGCGCCTTCGGTCAGGACGGCGCCGGTGGTTTTGTCGGTCAGCTTGACGGAGCCGGAGACCAGGCTGGGCTTCAAGACCAAGGTCGGCGTCCCGGCTACGGGAATGGCCAAGGTGGCGAACGGCGCCACCGGTAAGGTTATGTCGGTGATTTTTCCGCCCGCGGCGGCGGCGATGTTGTTGGAGTCCTGGATGACGGCGTCCGAAAGCGTGATATTGCTGGCGTTGGTTTTGCCCGGGTCGAAGAAATTCACGCCCGTGGACTTGTTCAAGTTGTAGCCGGCGGTGTGGACGTCGTTGACCTTTTTCACGATAGCGGCCGCCAGGGCGTTGAGGCTGTCCTTATAGGAGGTCAAAACCGTGCTGCGCGCATCGATGATGCCTTTGAGCTCGCCGCTGCGCGGTATGAATTCGCGGACGGTGCCTTCGAAACGCAGGCGCAATTCCGTGGACTTGCTGCCGTCGGCCAGGGTCTGATTCACGCCGTAGGTTTGCAGGTTCATGGCGCCGGAGGGCCCAACCAGCAGGCTGCCGCCGGAGGTGATGATGATCCGTCCCTGCTTGTCTTCGACGGTCTGCACGTCGACGAGGCTGGCCAGCTTGCGCACCAAGGTATCGCGTTGATCGCGGCTGTCGTTGGCCTTCTGGTCCGGAGTGGCCTCCACGCCCGCTATTTTGTCGTTCAGGTTCTTGATCTGGCCGGTCAGGTCGTTCACGTTCTTGGACATCTGGTCCAAGGGATTGTTCATCGACATTCCGTAATCGTCGATTTGCTTGTAGACGCCGCGGAACACGTCGACCAGCACGTTGGCCGAGGCCTTCACCGCTTCGCGCGTGGACTGGTCCGCCGGGTTGTTCGCCAAATCCTGCCAGGAGCTCCAGAACTTGTTCAGCTGCGCGGCCAGGCCGTCGGCGCTGGGTTCCTTGAGGATGTTTTCGAGACGCGTATAAGCCGTGTCCAATTGCGACGTGGTGCCCGATTCGCCCAATTGCTCCCAGGTCTGGCGATCCAGGAATTCATTGCGGACGCGGCCGATGGATTGCACGTCGACGCCCATGCCCACTTGACCGAACAATTCCGAGCCCACCGTTTCCGCGACCTGGTTCACGCGCTTGCGCGAATAGCCGTCGGTGTTGGCGTTGGAGATGTTCTGGCCGGTGACGTCGATACCGACTTGCGAGGCGTTCAAGCCCCGGTTGCCGATGTTGAGCGAATCCATCAAGCCCATGTCAGACGCTCCGGTTGATGAGGTTGCGGATTTGCATGCGCCCGACCTGGACCGAACCTTTGGAGGTGTAGGTCTTCATGTTGTCCATTTTCGTGCGGCCCACCACGCTGGTCATGATGCCGAAGGTGGTGTGGATGATTTTCTGGCCGTTTTCGACCAAGGCCATGTTGACGGCCAAAGTGCGCTTCAGTTCGTCGACGGTTTTGACGAGTTCGTCGCGGCAGTTTTTCAGGTCGGTAGCGTGGCTTTCGCTCAGCAAGGGATACAGGATTTCGCATTTGATCTTGGCCGCTTCGGCCGCCCGGGCGGGGCCGACGATTTTGCCCGTGAGGGCGATGCGTTCTTCCTCGAGCGCGGCCACGGCTGTGATGAACTGTTCGGAGTCCAGATTTCCGGCTTCGTTGCCGGCCAGGTTGCGGTTCACCAGGGCCATGCGCTGGCGGGTGGCGCGTTCGAGATAGTCCGCGTATTGCGCCAGTTGGGCGCGCAAGTTGAAGATGAGCGCGTCGCCGAGCGCGGCCGTGTCGATGAACTCGTCGGCTGCGGGAATCGGGTCGCGCAGCAAATCGGCGAACTCTTCGCCCAGCAGCAATTCACGGTATTGAGGGGACATGATTTCTCCTTAGTTCCCGACGACGTTGAGCGTGGCTTCTGAAGTGAAAGCGGCTTGCGCGGCCAAAACCTTTTTCACGTAATCCTGGGTTTCCGGATAAGGCGGGATTCCGCCGAAACGATCCACCGCGCCGGGACCGGCATTGTAGGCGGCGAGCGCCTTGGAAACGTCGCCTTGGTACCGGTCCAGCAGTTGTTTCAAATAACGGGTGCCGCCCAGAACATTCTCATGCGCGTTGAAAGGATTGCGTACGCCCAAATCCTGCGAGGTCGTGTCCATCAATTGCATCAGGCCTTTGGCGCCGGCGGAAGACACGGCTTGCGGACGGTTGTTGGATTCGGTTTTGATGACGCCCTTGATGAGATTGGTGTCGACGCCGTAGGTCTGCGCGGCCAGGCTCACGACCGGATCCAATTTCTCCTGAGGAATCGGGTCGGCGGGCGCGCCGGCAATTCCCGGTACGGAAAGCGGTCTGGAGGAGGGTAACGAAGGCGTTACCGTCGGCAGCGAAGACCCTGCCGTCGGTAGTGAAGACACTACCTCTGGGCCTTCGGAGCGGGCCATGGCGCGGTAGATTTGGGCCGCCATGCTGTTGGAGCGGCCGTTGATGGCGTTTTTCAGGCCTTGTTCGCCGGCTTCGACCGGAGATTTAGAATGCATTCCGGCATATTGGTTGTCGAGCATTTCAGTGAAGATCTCCCGGCCCGGGGACGCTTCGGTCAAATCCTCGCCCGTGGTATTCTGACGCATGGACTTATACATTTGGGACAGGAACATGGCCTCGAAATCCAGGCTGGCCTTCCAACGTTTTTTATCGATGTTGGACAATCCCCCAGCACCTTGTGCTGCGGTGCCGGGCGTTGAAACGCCATGTGCCGCTGACCCCTGCGTCACAGTGCCCTTTGCTGCGGCGCTCGTTACGTCGGACTTGGAGGAGGCGGCCAGGTTCTTGGCTTTGTTTTGGATGTCATGGAGCGAACCGAAACCGAGTTGGTTCTTGATGAGGTCTAGGGCGTTCGTCGATTCGGGAGTCATGTTCGGTTTCCGCTTTAAGTTTCTCTTCAATTGTGGTGTAAGCGCAAAGCCCATGCCATGCGGCGAATCGAAGCCGGATTGCGAAAGCGGGCTGGACGACGCGGGTCCGCGGGCTGCATCAAAAAGCGGTGAGGAAAAAGTTGCCCCATCAAACCGGGCCAAAGGAGGATTTTTACCGGGGTGGGCGCCGGGGAAGCGGCCTATATAGAGCATGGGAAATTCGACTTAACGAAAGCCTACCTAACTGAAAAACCCCAATCGCCCCAAACGCCGCGAGCGTTCAAATCTAGGGTGATGCTGGGCGGCGCACCTCAGGTAGCCTGCATGTTACGGCATGGAAACGGAATCGGCCGATGGAACAATCGGGCGGCCAAGGGAGAGCGCGTGATTGGACGGATCAAACGTCGGAGGGCTGACCCTCGGTTGATTTCTCCAACACCGAGGATTCATCCAGGCGACGCAGGCCTTCCAGGAGAATGGCCGTGGTATCGCCTTCCAGGTTGCGCTTGTCGGGGACTTCCCCGGCATGGAATCGGAACGAACCGGATTTCCAACGCAGCACTTCGTCCACCACTTCGCCTCCCTGGGCATGGCCCAGGCTGCCGTGGATCAATCCGCCGTCCTGGAAACCGAAACGGGCGCGTCGTTGCGCTAATTCCACCACGAGCGTTCCCGTCAGGCGCGCGGCCATGACGGTTTGGGCCAAGTCCACGAAGGCAAAGTAGCGCAAGTCCCCGGACAACCCCGGAGACAGCAATTGCGCCAACTTATGGTTGTTGGCCTTGATGCGCTTCGATAGCATCCGGTACAGCAGGATGCTGAGCACCGGGAACTCGGCCAACAGCTTGTGGAATTCGGCGCGTGACAGGGACAGCGTGTGGCAATCCTCAACCGCGTCGACCTGGTTGCTCGTGGCCGCGCCGGTGAGGATGGACATTTCGCCGAAGCATTCCCCTTTGCGCAACACCGATAGCTCAAGGATGCGCCCATCATGGCCGCGCGTGGCGATGCGCACCATTCCCTTCATCAGGACATGGAAATGCGAGCTCAGCGCGTTGGCGGCGAGGATCACTTCGCCGGCGATAAAATTCCTGGGCGCGGCGCGTTCGCGGAATACCTGGGCGACGCCCGCAGGCATCTGCTCCAGGAAAGGCAAAGTCATCTGGTTTTCCGCAGTCAAGACCGCTTCGAAGGAAACGGCAGGCTTGGACAATTGGCTCACCCGGCAGAAATTCCAACGGCAGGCGCAATTCCTGAATCCCGCTTCGATTTCCCCTTCCTGGCGATTGCCGGCGAGGGCCACGGGAATGAAGGTCGCGATGGGCATGGAGCATATCTGTAATTGGCTGCCGAACACGCCGGGCATTTGCACCTGCAAGGAATCGCCCTTGCTGTAGAAAGGGCAGTTGTGCAGCTCCTGGGCCTTTAACGCCCAAGTTTTTTCCGCTTCATCCATGAATCGAAAACTACCTAATATTGTTGTGCCGGACGCTCCCGGCTTCGGGTCAATTCGGCCACGCAAGTCCCGGCCTCCCGGTTTACCAGGGCGGGGCCGATACCCATTGGAGAAATTTGGGGTCCACTCGGTAACGTCCAGGTGACGTCCCCGGGGAAATGCCCTTAGGCGGGGCGGTAGGCCGGATTGGGCGTCATCATGACGGAGTACAGGGCGCGGATGGCCTTGGCGTAATCCTTGTTGTCCACGCCGATGATGATGTTCAGCTCGCTGGCGCCCTGGTCGATGATGCGCACGTTGACTTCGGCGTCCCGCAAGGCCGTAAACACCTTGGCCGCGATGCCGATTTGATGCGTCATGCCCTCGCCGACTACGGCCAAGAGGGAAATATCATGTTGCACGTCGAGCGTATCGGGCTCCAGGATGCGGCGGATGTCCTCGAGGATGGCTTCGGTCTTGTCGCCGATTTCCTCGCTGGAAACCACCACGCTGATGCTGTCGATGCTGCTGGGGCAATGCTCGATGCTTACGCCGCGGCCTTCGAATACACCGAGCACCTTGCGGGCGAATCCCACTTCCTTGTTCATCATGTTCTTTTCCAGGCTGAACATGGAGAAATTCTTTTTGCCCGCGACTCCGGCGATGTCGTATTTGGTCACTTCCGGCAAATGCGCCACGATGCGCGTGCCGGGATCTTCCGGCCGATTGGTGTTGCGGATATTGATGGGGATCCCTACCTCGCGGACGGGCGCGATGGCCTCGTCGTGGAAGACGCTGGCGCCCATGTAGGAGAGCTCGCGGATTTCCCGGTAGCTGACTTCGTCGAGGGGATGGGGATTCTCCACGATGCGTGGGTCGGCCATGAGCAATCCGGACACGTCGGTCCAGTTTTCGTAGACCTCGCATTTCACGGCCCGCGCCGCGATGGCGCCGGAGATGTCGGATCCGCCTCGGGAGAACGTCTTGATCTGGCCCTTCACGTCCACGCCGTAAAATCCCGGCATCACGTAGAGCTTGGTTTCGTCGGCCATGCGCGCGCCCAACACGTCGTAGGTTTTCGGATCGATGCGTCCGGTCTTGTCGAAGAAAACCGTGTCCTTCGGATCGACGAACTCCGCGCCCAGAAACGCAGCCATCAAAACGCCGCACAAATATTCGCCGCGCGAAGCCACGAAATCCCGCGTCGCCCCGTTTTCGATTTCGATGCGGAAGGTGTCCAACGTTGCGGCCATGCCTGCGTTGAGGTTCAATTGGGTTTCGATATCCAAATACCGATCGCGGATGAGCGTGAAAGGTCCGTCTAGGGAAAGTTTTTTCTGGGCCATGTCATGGCAGAGATAGAGGAGATCGGTGAGCTTGGCTTCGCCGCCATGGCGCTTGCCGGGAGCGGACGGGACCACCACGGTGCGCTTGGAGTTGCCTTGGAGGATCTTTTTGATTTTGAGGAATTGGGTGTGGTCCGCCACGCTGGAGCCGCCGAATTTACATACGATACGTGCCATTTTCGCCGCTTTCCTTGATGGCCGGAAAATTTAAAAAAAGATTCAAGATACTGCGCTTTTTACCGATATCCTAAATAGGAGATCGACCGCGCAACCATGAAATTAAACGGAGTCACACCCACCGGTCCGCAGCCGAACGGCCCCCAGGGGGCGAAGCCCGCCAAGGCCGCCGGCGAGGCCTTTGGAGCCGCTTTCAAGCGCGCAGCCAGTTCCCTTTCCCAGCGTCAGACCGAAAAGTCCGTAGCCACCGGCAAGCCCGGTTCAGTCGATGCCGAATCCGCTCCGGTCGCCGCTCCAACTAATTCCACCGACGCCGGAAAATCCGCCTCCGGCATGCCCCTGGTGCCTGCCAAATCCTTGAATCCCGCGGCCGCGACGGACGGGGCCGCTCCGACCGATCACATGGAATTGGTCAAGTTCAGGATGCGCACGGGCTATTACAGTTCGAAGAACATCGACGATGCCTTGACCGACAAGCTGACCGGCTATTTCGACGATTTGGCTTCCTGAAGCGCAAGCCGTAGCCGCGCCACCCTTCCGATTCTCACGAATTACTCCCGCGCCCACCCAACCGCCCCGGAAACTTTCCCGCTACCGTAACTTGAAGGCTACCCCAGCCGGAGGCTCTGGCGATCCATCCGGTCCGCAAGGCTTTTTCCCAACCCTGGCGAAGGGCCCGGCCTGCAAAATCATTCGGAAAAATAGTCCGCGAAACGGCTAAGGAATTTTTCCAGGTCAGACTCCGGCAAGACGTTGATCCCAGCCGCCAAGGCGCGCCCGCCGCCCGTGGGGAACTCCGACGCTAGGCCGGACGCTGGTCGCACGGAAGACACTCCCTGCGGTCCGCCGGCTGTATGCGACGGTCGCCCAGCCTCGCGCGGGGCGCGCAAGGATACCAGGTAACCGCCCTCCTGACGGGGATGCAGAATGGCCACGGCCCGCGTGGGATTCGCCCGAGCCCAATCATTGGCCCAAGTTCCGGCGTAACGGCGGGCCCAGGATTCTTCGGGAACCAGAAAGGCTTGGGCGCGCGGCGTATCGACCAGGCAGGGCACGTTCGAGAAATGGGTTTGATCGGCCCGGAATTGTTCCTCCAAGGGCGCGAAGATTTTTTCCTCCCGCGCGAAGTCCAAGGCGGAAACAAAGGGCCGCATGCGCAGGGCCAAGTCGGCGGCGTCGCAGAGGCCATCCCCGGGCATTTCCCCGTAAGCGTTGTAATTGAGCAAGCGTCCGGCGCGCTCCAATTCGCCGACGGCGCGGGAAGCGAGGCCCAATGGCTTCAACAGGCCTTCCGCCGTCGCGGGCAAATTATCTCCGAAGGCGGCCAGGGCGGCCCATTGCGGATGTTGACGCCCCGTCACGCCGTCCACGATGACAGCCGTGCACAGGCCCGGCGCCTGATTCACGTGCAGAATGAGACGGTCGTCTACGGGCGGATCCCCAGGTTCATGATGATCGTACCAGGTCACGCGCACGTTACGGTAGGCCAAGAGTCCCGGAAGGGCATCCAGGTTTTGGCGCAGGCTCAAGTCCAGGACATGGATATCCTGCAACCCATCGTCCCGCAAAGGCGGTAACTTGGCCAACAGGCGTATGTCACGCTTGCGACCGGTCAGCAATACCTCCGCCGGGCCCAGGGTCAAATGCAGGATGTGCTGGGCCACCAGGCCGTCGGCGTCGCCGTTGAAAACGAAAATACGTTGGGATTTGCGCCGGGACTTAAGGGGGTCAAGGTTGTCGGCCTCGTCGGCTTCAAGCAAGGCCATAGCGCTCCCGCAGGACGCGCATATGGTGCATTTCATGTCCGACCAACCCTTGCAGGATGTCCAAGGGCGTCATCGCGTTTTGGCTGGCCGTTCCCAGGCGCGTCCACGACTCCGGTTGGATGCCCCGGATGAGACCCGCCGTAGCCGCCGTCAAACCGTTGTAAGCCGCAAGCATGTGGCTCCAATCCCCATCGCCGAAGCGCGCCGCAGCCACATAGGCATCCTCATCGAAACCGGGCAAAGGAGCTTGCTCTCCGCGTGCGAAAGCTACCATCCGGTAGAGGAAAACCAAATGCGTGTCGGTGACATGCCCGATCAATTCCTGCACGGTCCATTTGCCCGGAGCATAACGGAAAGCGGTTTTTTCCCTGGGAATGCCCGCCAGGTATGATCGCATGGCGGCCGCATGCTTATCGAAGCGGGTCACGACATCTTCGCCCGATCCCGACGCGTTGAAATCATCAATATACTTGTCGATAAACCTACCCATGTTTCCTCTTTTCCTCGACCGCACCGACCGGCCCAGGTTGGCGCCTTGCCATCATGCCATCTTTTTGAATTTGCTTTTTTCCCCGTTGTTTGGCTTCCCGGTTCCGGCAAATCGGCAACTGGGAAGAAACCGCCCGGCCTCAGCCAGCGCTTATAGCGGCCTTGGAGAACCGAAATGCTATGTTAAGGCATCCTTCATTTTCCACTTTTTCAAATAGGGGAATCGTTTGTTGAAGCCATGCCTCGCAGTCTCCTTGGCCGTCGTTTTGATCGCCGCCTTAAGCCCCGCGCCCTTGCGCGCGCAAGCCTTTCCGGATGCCCAGCCCGTCAACCGCTCCGCTTCGGGGGCCTACTCCTTGCGCAACCTCGCTTTGGGCGAACAACGGTTCACGAACGAGCAATTGTATAACCTGTACGATCAAGGCGGCTCGCCCATGGGCCTGCTGGAAACGCATACGGAGCGACTTGGCGTCACTTTGGGGTTACTGCGTAGCACCCGCGCTACCCCGGGGGACACCCTGACCGTGGACCATCATGACTATTACATTCCCCAATTGTCCTTTTTCCAACCCGGCGTATTCGGCGCGATCCTCTATTACCAGCCGGAATCGGAAAGCTTCCGGCGCATGGGAGGGGACAGCTTGGATTTCAGCGCCTCGCGCTTCGGCCTGGACCTGGCGGCGGGACCGGCCTCGGGGCTGTTCCGCTTGGGCTTCAGCGCGCACGCGCGCCTGGGAGACATGAATTATCCCGGGAAGGATAAACGCATCGTCCTGGAGGCGCCCTCGCTGCGTATGGATTTGGGCAGCCGCGTGCATGCGGGCGTGGAGGTGGGCGTGTTCGCCGGCGTAGGCGGGCATTTCGACAGCCTGGAAAACGCGCAGGGACGGTTGGAGCGCGTGGCGACTATGACCTTGCCTAAATACGGGGCCCTGGCGGACGTGGATGGATGGGAAGCAATTCCCCTCAAGGGCAACACGGTATTGGAATTCGGAACCGATCGCAGTTTCGGCGAGTACCGGCAAATCAACGGTCCGGGCGTGGAGTATCCCATTTTCTGGAACTCGTATTGGACCTTGCAGTCCCAATGGATGTACCCGTTCCATGCGCAGGACTTCCGCCTGGAGCCGGCCCTGCGCTTCGCGCATCGCGGCGAAGACGTGCAGGGTTATCTCGGAATCAAGGGAAACCAGAATCCTTTCAAAAAGGGCGACAAAATTTCCGGACAGCATATGACGCGGAGCGTCACGGATTACGGCCTGGGCGGGAATTTCGGATACAAGGATTGGGTGACTTTGATGTTGGAATGGGAAACGTCGGGACATGAATATAAGTTGGACAGCGCGCAGGACCAGACCTATGACCGTTTCACCGCCGGCGTCGAGCCTCAAGTCGATAAGCTTCCCTTCCTCCATTTTCCGGAAGGCATGACCTTGGCGCTCCGCGCCGGTTGGACTTGGCGGCAGGATCAAAAGGGACGCCCCGGCTATGAAGATTATCAATTCAATCCATTTGTATCTTCCGTCACGGTACCCACTCGAAATTTAACCCTGAACCCCAAACCCGACGCGGCGGCGGCCTACAGCGCCTTCCACTTGGGATTCGCCTTCGCCATGTGGAACGGACGCTTGGGCCTCGAAGGACTGTTGGGCTTCCCGAAGCAGATTGAACGCGTGATTGGCGATCGCACGGGCGTTGCCGCGGGCACCGAACTGGGGCTGACGGCCAAATACCAAATGCTTTGACGGGATCGGGCCCATGATCGATGGCCCGCAGATCCGGCCCTAAGCGCCGGTCTTAAACGAAGGAAATGGGACGGCGCGCACGTTTACGCAATTCTTGCGATGACGATGCGAGCGTCGTCACGGTTCCGGAATTCGACTACGGTTAATTTTAACGGAATGAAATCCCACCTCAGGCTCGTCTCCGCATCCGCATGGACCGGCGTCCCGTCGGTTTCCTTGGCCATTCACAACCCGAATCCAAATCCAAATCCAAATTCGGATTCGAATTCGAATTCCGATTCGAACGCGGAGGGAATGATTCGCGGACCGGATTCCCCGTTGGAATCCGTTTTGCGATTGGCCGAGGCGGCCGCCCGCCGCGATTGCGCCGTGTTCGTGCGCGGAGAAAGCGGCACCGGCAAGGAACTTTTGGCGGATTATTTGCATTCCCGAAGCCCGCGGGCCGGGGGGCCGTTTATAGCCGTGAATTGCGCCGCCATCGCCCCCGGTTTGATGGAGAGCGAGTTATTCGGACATCGCAGGGGTGCCTTTACCGGTGCGGTCGCCGATCAGCCGGGCCGCATCCGCGCGGCCGAGGGCGGCACTTTGTTTCTGGACGAAATCGGCGAGATGCCCCTGGCCCTGCAAGCCAGGCTGCTGCGGGTGCTCCAGGAAAAATCCGTATGCCCCGTGGGCGCGACGCGGGAGATTCCCGTCGACTTCCGCCTGGTGACGGCGACCCATCGCCCGCTGGAAACGGAAGTGGCACGGGGGAATTTCCGCGCCGATCTTTTTTACCGCATCCATGTGGTGGAAATCAATTTGCCTCCCCTACGCGAACGTCCCGGCGACATTCCCCATTTGCTGCGCCATTTTCTGGGACAATTCCTCTCGCCGGCGGAAGCCCGCGCGGCCGAAGTGTCCTTTCCCCAAGCGCTTCTGGAAAAATCCTATCCTGGAAATGTCCGGGAGTTGCGCAACTTGGTAGAGAGATATGCCGTATTGCGAGAATTAGGAATGGGCTGGCTGGAGTCCGCCGGAGTATCGGAAACGTTACCTCGGCAAAATCCGGGAGACGCTTACAGGCGTGAACCTGAGCCCATCGGCGCCCTCTCGGGACGGATCCGAAATTCCCGCGTCACGAATGCGGATATCCTAAGTGCCCTTGCGGATTGCGGCCATCATCGTGGAAAAACCTCGGCCGCTTTGGGCATTACACGACGGGCTTTGCAATATCGGCTCGCGCGCATGGTTCCGGAAAGGTCCCTTCCCTAGTCCCGAGTTTCGCTCTATATTATGGGGGCGATATGCGGGAAAATCCATTCGGCTCCACGCCTCCAAAAAACATACCCTCGTCGCTCCGTTACCTGCCCGCGACTTTGGTATCCGTCTTCCTGGCCGCCCTGCTGGCCGCCTTTCCCGGCGCGACCGACTGGGCGCAACCCGGCATGTTCGCGTTATTCCTTAAAGCCAAGGGCCCGCCCGCCCCGTCGCTGACCACGGTCATCGTCACCGGCGAGGCCGCGCCCGGAATGCCCGACCGGGCCGCCGTAGCGCGTCTGGCGCGCGCCATCATGAACCAACACCCGGCCGCCTTGGCCATTGACCTTCCGGCCAACTGGCCGAGCGGAGGGACAGGCGCCACGGCAGGATCGGTTTCGGATCCTGTGGGAAGCGATGCAGGCGAAAGCCTACCTTCCGGCTCGATCATCATCGGCCATGATTTTACCGGATTCAAATCATCGACATTCACCGACGCGGTCGTGCAAGTCCATGGTCCGTTGGTTTCCCACTCCTTGTATCCCTTGCTGGATGGCCCCGGCGGACCGGATTTACCCACGGGCGAGGGGTTGCGGTTGTCTGATTCACTTTGGAAGTCTACCGGTTTGTCCACGGGATTCCGTTCGCTGTCGAAAACACCCATCATCACCATCCCGGCTTTCGCTCGCCTGGGGCGGGGCGTGGTGGCTAACTTCGCGGTGGAAGCCGCACGGCGGACTTTGGGGGTCAGCGCGGAAAAGGTGGCGTTCGTCGAGGGGGTCGGCGCACTCCTGGGACAAGACCACGTTGTGCCGTTGGACGGGCATGGGGTGACGGCGGTCCGCTTCTACGCGCATGACGGCATATCCCGCATCGCGGGCGCATCTTTATTGGATGGCTCCCTACCCAAGGACGCCTTGCGCGGCAAATTGGTTTTTCTGGACCCGGGTTATCCCAGCCCACAAGTGCCCACGGCCGTCGGGCGCATGCCATCCGCGGAATTGTGGGCCAACGCCGCAGCGAACCTGCTGGACCGTTCCACCCTTTCCTTGCCGTCTTGGGGAGGTACCCTGGCGGTTACCCTAGGCGTCCTGTTCGCCGTGGTCGCCGGGATTTCGGTTTTCCTGGAATTCAGCGGCGCGGCCATTTTCGGCTTGGCGGTTCTGCTGGGTGCGGCCTTCCCGCTCTTGTCTCTGGCGGTTTTCATGACCACGTCATCCTGGCTTCCGCCGGTATTGCCGCCCTTGATGGTAGCCGCCGTCTACATTCCCTTCACCCTGTCGCGCCTCGTCTTCCCGGCGCGGAATTCCCTGCGCACGATTCCTCCCGGTCCCGCCTATGAACAGGTTTTGGTTTCCATAGCTCCGGATAGCCCACGCGTTACCGGCGCCCTGCCCGTCATGGCCATGACTCCAGGTCGAGGCACGCCGCGCGTCAACGCCAATGCGGCGACGCCGCAAAATCAAAATCCCATCCCCCCCCCGCCGCCGAGGCCGCGCGCACCGATGGAACGCGCCGCCGCCGGGGTCCCGGACGCTTCGCCATCGCCCGCGCCATCCCGATTCGTCGATCCCCGCGATCCGCCCATTCTGCCTACGCCATCGCATCCCCAGGCTTCTCACGCTCCCGCCGCCGCCCCAAGCCCTACGCCTGCCGCTCCCGCTCCACGCGCTCCGGCCCGCGCCGTGGCCGCGCCCGCGCATACCGGCAACATCGCCGACGACATCGAGCGCGATTCCAAGGGTGGCCTAGTGCGCGTGGGGAAATACCGCATCATCCGCAAAATGGGCTTCGGATCCGCCGGCGACGTGTTCGAAGGCTTGGACACGCATATGGGCCGGAAGGTGGCCATCAAAACCATCACCAAAAATGCGCCGTCCCATTTCGATCGGGCCGCCGAACGCTTCGTGCTGGAGGCCAAAGCGGCGGGTTCGCTCAATCATCCTTGCATCAATACCGTTTACGATTTCGGCACCGTGCGCGAAGTCTCCTACATGGTTTTGGAATACCTAGACGGCATCACGCTTTCGCAATGGATGCGCAACAACCCCACCCCGCCGCGTCCGGACGTAGTTTCCCATTGGCTGGAACAAATCTGTTCGGCCATGGATTACGCCCACAGCCACAAGGTCATCCATCGCGATCTGAAGCCGTCCAACCTCATGATCGTGAACAACGGCGCCACCATCAAGCTCCTGGATTTCGGCATCGCAAAAATCGACGATGTCGGGCTCACTCAAACAGGCATGACGGTCGGCACGCCTTCCTACATGTCCCCTGAGCAGTTAAGCGGCCTGAAGGTAGGCCCAACCTCGGATCAATACGGGTTGGCCGTGGTCATCTATCAATTGTTCACCTACAAACTGCCGTATCTGGGCACAAAAATTCCCGAACTCTGCAATCGC
Source organism: Fibrobacteria bacterium (assembly GCA_017881725.1). Lineage (GTDB taxonomy): Bacteria > Fibrobacterota > Fibrobacteria > UBA11236 > UBA11236 > Chersky-265. The sequence goes on along the minus strand of JADGQO010000121.1, from coordinate 33,568 downwards.
ATCTTGAAAAACGACTTGGTCCCGATCACGGACGCCAATCCATCCTTGGGCGCCGCCTTTTGGGAGGCCCTGAGGAAGGGTCTGGCGAAAACGCCGGAAGACCGATATCCCAGTTGCATGGCCATGTGCCAGGCGCTGGAAGCGTCCTTTCCGAATAAAAATCCCACCTGATCAAAATCCGACGCACCCAGAAGGTTCGTCACACGGACGCGACATTTTCCCGACGGGAAGCTATTTTCTCCCCCTACAGCGCCGGAAATTCCACTCGGCGCGGACGAAAGGTTTCTCCACGTGCAGGGTACCTCCCGTAACATCGCCGTTTCCCTTTGCCTGGCATTGGCCTTGCCCTTTGTCGCGGCGCATGCCCAGACCAAGTCGGCCGCATCGGTAGCTTCCTCCGGTTCATCCTCATCGAACAGCTCCGCGGCCGCGGCCTCCGCGGCCGCAGCTTCTGCGTCCGGCTCCGACAAATCCGTCTCCACCTTGCAGACCGCCTTGAAAAAAGCCAAGTCCAGCTACCAGGCCGGCCAATACCGGGAGGCGGAAACGTCGCTCGGAAAATTATCCAAAGGCGCGAAGTCCATCCAGGCCGAGGAAGCCACGGTCATGCTCGCCGACGTGGAACTCCGCCTCAACAAACCGGACCAGTCCCTCGCCGCCATTGCGCGTTTCCGGCGCACCTATGCTGGTTCTGCGTTCACCGCCCGTGTCAACTATTACCAAGGCCATGCTTCGCTGCGCCAAAATCATAATGCCGAGGCCGCCAAAGCCTTCGCCGCCGCCGCCCTCGCGACGCCACCGAACCAAGCCTTATACGGTTTGGCTTCCAAAGCATTATGGCACATCGCCGATAATGGCGGGCTCACGCCCGAGGAAATGGAATCGATTTTGGAAACCTTGGAAAAGGACCCCACCCTGCGTTCCGGATTGATGGAACGCATGGGCGATCAATATTTGCATGAGGGCCGCTACCAAGCCGCGCGCAACGCGTACGAAGACTGGATTTTCGCTTTCGGAAAAACGGAAGCGGCGGGACGCATCAAGGATAAACTCAAGCAAGCCACCGACGCGCCGTCCCTGAACCGCACCATGCTGTTGATGGCGCCCATGACGGGCGAGTTCGCCGAGATCGGCAAGGCCTTAAAAGAAGGCGCGCAATTGGCCGTCGACGAGAGCAATCAAAAGGGCTTGGGCCGCGTGGAGACGCGCATCCTGGACGATCAGGGAAATCTCATCGTAGGCATACACCGCCTGCGCAAGACCATGCGCGAAGAGAAAATCGACGCCGTGCTGGGTCCGGCGATGAGCGACGTCAGCGCCGCTGCCGCGGTGGATCTGTCCGCGCGCAAAAGCCCCGTGCCCATGGTGACTCCCACCGCCACCACCCATGGCATCGCGGCCCTCGGCGAAGGCATCTTCCAGCTCAACGTGACCACGGGAACTCTGGGCCAGAAAATCGCCGCCTACGCGGTGGGCTGCCTCAAGCTCAAGGACTTCGCCATCGTGGCGCCCAACAGCGAATACGGGTCCCAGTTGGCGGACGCGTTCCAGAAAACCGTGGAGAAAAAAGGCGGCACGGTCCTGACCGTGCAATACTTCGACGCCGACAATACGGACTTGAGCCCGCAGTTCAACGAGATCCGCAAACTGGCCATCAAAAGCTTCTTCGAGAAAAAACGGGAAGCGGGCGAACCGGAACCCGACGCCAAGGCCTACGCCAAAGCACTCTCCGACTCCGTGTTGCCCATCGACGGCATTTTCCTTCCCGCCACCAACGGCGAGGAGGCCTACAAACTGGCGGGCCAGGCGGCGTTCAATAAGTTGCGTTCCACCATCCTGGGTTCATCCGGCTGGAACGACAAAGCCATGATCCACAAAACCAGCACCACGGTAATCCAGGGCGCCTACTTTTCCGTCGATTTCCAGGAAAACCCCAAGACCGAGGCTTGGACAAATTTTCAACGCGCCTACTCGGCCAAATGGAAGCGCCAACCGGACAAGGTCGCGGCCCTGGCCTATGACGGCGCCAAGTTCCTGCTGCAAGGCATGACCGCCGCGGGCGCTTCCGACCAATTGATCCCCAGCCTCAAGGCCATCCATTCCTTCAACGGCGTGATGGGCCGCATCGTGTTCGACGACAAGTACGGCGCCAACGCCAACGCAGCCATCTACCACGTGGAGAAAAAAGGTTTCAAGGAAGTGGAGTCCTGCCCCGAAGCGGACTAACGTAACGGATAAGTTACCCTGGGCTCGAGGGGAAGGCGGGATATGGCGACCTGTTGGGATACCCTATGCGGATCGGATTGCGCCTATTGCCTCTACAAGCAGTCGCGCTACCGGCAAGGCTTCAGCACCCCGTGCTACGCGTGGTTCGCCGCCCGGCACATCGAAAAGAAATGCCGGGATTGCCTTTACTATACCGAACAGCGAACGCTGAATCCAGCTTTGCCGGCGGACCCCGCCTGGCATCCCGAACCGAAACCAGAATTCTGAGCGCAGATTTCAACTAAATTTCTCCCCACCTGGCCGCAACGGTTTTCCCGGCGGCCGCGCCAAGTCGACAAGGAGCTCAAGTCATGGCCGTACAAATCAAGAAAATCCAGTTTGACGGCCTGGAGGCCGTGGAAATCGTAACCTCCAAGGTACGTCTGATAGCCGTTACCTCGATGGGTCCGCGCATCGCGCATTTCGGCCCGCGCAACGGGAATAACCTGCTGTTCTGGGACTACCCGCGCAAATTCCACCGCGGGGACTGGCACCTGATGGGCGGCCACCGCATCTGGGCCATGCGTCCGGACGCCGATGAGGCCGAGGAAACCTATTCCGGCGACAACCATCCTTGCACGGTCAAAATCACCGCGCGCGGCGTGGACATCCAAGGCACCATCGATCCCGCCTTCAAAACCCGCAAGTCCATCGGCATCAAGGTTCTGTCCGACGATACCCTGCGCATCGAAAACCGCATCACCAACGTGTCCGAAATGCTCTGGTCCGGCGGCATCTGGAGCCTCACCTGCACGCTCCCCACGGCGCGCACGAATTACGGCATCCCGCTGGGCCGCGAAGGCGAATGGGATATTTTCGTCATCGGTTATCCCAAGCGCTGGGGCGGCGGACAGTTCGCGCCCATCAACGACAAGGGCGTACGCATGACGGAGAACTGCATGACCTTTGCGCCCCAAAACCATGTCAGCAAGCGTATGGTGCAGGCCCCACAGGGCATCATCGGCATGACGGAGCCGAAAGACAAGCTGTCCTTCATCAAGAAAACACCTTTCTACGACGGCGCAGCCTATCCGATGGGATGCAACATCGCGTTTTACGCGGGCAAGAATAAATTCATGGTCGAGATGGAGGCGATGGGGCCGAGCCAGACGGTGCTGCCGGGCGCGACCATTTCCCTGGAGGAAACCTGGACGTTACGGGGGGCTGTGGATTGGGGGAAATTGCAGGGCGTGTACAAGGATTGAATTGGTTTGAGCGGGGGGCGAGGACCCCTTGACTAACGGCCGCTCGCGGCCTCCTCCGTGTCTGGTCAAGCCGAGCAAAGGCGGGGGGAAATAGTTTCAGTCTTTTCTTTTAAAAACCTGGAAAGACCGATACACAAAACTCACAATTTCTCCCAGCATGGCGCTCATCACCAGTAGACTTAAAGCAATATTGCATACCTGGCGTATCCGATTTGGGCGGCCATTTGGCAGGTGCAGGTCGGCCAATGGAGAACCTTCCAGGTCACCCCTAGAGATAGAATCAAAAAAAAACACTCCTACATGAACAACAATCAAAAACAATACTTTTCCGATTCGGGGTTACCTTTTACGCGTCAATAGTTCCGTATGCTTTAGATTCCCGAAATCGAATTCCAATACTAATGGCCCCACCCCGGCAAGGACGGGCAGCGGAATTGAATGCTCCCCTGGTTCCTGAACGCCACCTTGGAGACGGGAAACGACCATCCCGTCCAATCGAAATAATGCCGCAGATATCGTGGTACGAGAATTCAAATAATATCTTAACCGACCATCTTCCAAAATCAACTTGGGCAATGGAGACGCGTTAACCAATTTTTGAATACCTGAAGTACCCCGATCGTACCGCAAAATGTCCCCGAAAATGCCGATGGCATAACCATTGCCACCTTTGGGAAAAGACAGGGCTTCCAGTTCCGGCAAACCGTTTGTAAGTGTTTGCTCCAAAACCCAGGTCATTCCCCCATCAACAGTCATTCGAATTGCCCGGAGTCCCGCAATGAATCCCGTATCCCGACCTAGGAACAGAATGGAACGGGCTGAAGTTTGCCCTAAATAGGCGAGAGAATCCCAGGTCTTTCCGGTGTCGGTGGAGCGGTAAAGTACATCATAATCATCGACGGCATAGGCAATTCCCGTGGGCCCGATATGTACGGCGTTAGGGAATTCGGTATCCGGTTTTTCCGGGCGTCCGATCGGAAACGCTCTCCAATTGTTCCCGCCATCCGTTGTCCGTAAAATGACGGCCTTCTGGCCCGTATACCCTCCTGCTATGCCAAAGCCCGATCCGCGAAAATCCATGGAGTAAAAATGCGTCCCCGTATCGGCATAGACCTTATGCCAAGTTTTTCCATCGTCTTGGGAACGATAGATGGAATTCCGCTCCGCACAAGCAAATACATCTTGATTGTCGCCAAAGCGAATGGATATCAGGTTTTCCGTTGTAATGCGATTTGACTGTACCCAAGTGGCACCGCGATCCGTCGTTCGTAAAAGCGTCCCACTATCCCCAACCGCCAGACCAAGCGATGCATCCCGGAAACGAATCGAATGCAACGGCAGGGCAGATTGGGGGAGCGTATCCCAATGATTTCCACCATCGATTGTCCTCAAAATTATGGCTTCTTCCCTTTGGGGATTCCTGCGCAGAATAGAACCGGCCCCGCACCCAATTTGTGCGTCTACAAAATCGAGATCCTTCAATTGTGAACCAAAACGGCCAAGGTCGATATGCGTAATCTCTTGCCAAGTAGCGGAGCCATCCAGGCTTTTTTCGATTAATCCAGAATTACCGACCCGATAGGCGACTCGTTCGGTGGGAAAGGCGGCGCCCCAAAGAACCAATGACCCGTTCCCCACGCCGACAGGCGTCCAAGTAGCGCCCCCATCGCGAGTCTTTTGAACCGATCCATCTCCTCCAAATCCGAACGCGGTCATGCTATCGGTATATTGAATCGATTGGAAATTCCACATCTGATCACCTAGTGGTTTTACCTCAATCCAGGTGTTGCCGCTATCTTGAGTTCGGAGAAGAATCTCGCCGGATGTCCTTTCACCCATAACGATCCCGTTACGCGCATCCCGGAAATGAATAAAATTATATCCAGTGGAATCGGGAAGGGATCGTGAATCGAAATGAGCGCATCCATCATAGGTACGATATAATTTCCTACCCGATTTCGAAGAGTCGCCCGGTCCAAAGAAATAACCTCGATCAGCGTCCCAAAATGATGACAGGATATGTCCAGAATTATAGCCGAATGAAACGCAAGGAGACCAATCCAAGCCTCCATTCCTTGAGACCTTGATCGTCGAATCATTCGTTACATAAACCGTGTTTCCCCCCGGCCACTGTACGATTGTACCAGCATTCGCTTCCATGGCCATGGTCTCCCTCCAGCTCTTTCCTCCATCTTCTGTTCGGTAGAGCCCATACTTAGGAACGGAGTCGTTATTCGATCCATTCGTAACAACCACTCCGGTTTGGGCATCCTTAAAAGCCATTGAAAAAATCAGGCTTCCCGTGGGCACCCTTGATAAGCTCCAGGTAGCGCCGCCGTCCTCGGTTTTGAGGAAAGAGCCTCCGTCGCCAGCGATGAAACCCGTATCAGCATTCAAAAATTGTACCGCGCGGAGATCATTCCCTTGGGGTAAGGGATTTTGCCAGGTCCATTGGCCGGGGGCGCAAAGGGCGAACGTCGATACCCAAAGGACTAATCCAAATATTTTGGATGAATTCATTTCGACACCCCTATGCAGTCGAACTTCAGAAAGATTCCGGAAAATTGATCTTGCGGAATTTAGCTATCCCGGATTCGGAGTGATCGAATTTCCGCTTTATGACAGAGGAGCTATCTCTTTCCATCATGGTTCACTTCGGCACGTATCCCTTAATGGCATTGGCCCGGGCGCTGTAGGTAATCCGGCCCACAGCATCCATCGGCAAACGCGCGCGCAGCCGGGTTTTCAGGGTTTCTTTATCCGCCGGGGACATCGCCGCGAGCTTGGGTCCCGTGCTGGGGCCGCCGAGGACGATCGTCCAAAACTCATCGAAGCCGCCGTAGGTCCGCTCCACCGTGATCTCCTTGGTTTCCAAGCCAGTCAGCCCGGCGTCGGTCCAAAATTGCCGCAGCGAGTCGAAGCGGGCGGCATCGGGATTCGGCGCCAACGGCGCGAGAGACCCCAGGGCGCGCATTTCCTCGTGCACGGCCGCGTAGGGAAATCCTCCGCCGAGCAAATCCCAGGAGTAGGCCGCGACGATTCCGCCGGGAGCCACGACCCTCGCCATTTCCGCGACTCCCTTGGCGGGAACCGGGACGAAGAAAATCACCAGAGGCATGACGGCGACATCAAATTCGTCCGCGCCATACGGCAAGGCCATGGCGTTGCCCGGCTGGAACCGCGCAGTCCGTAAGGGCGGGCGCGAGCGGGCGAAGGTGAGTTGTTCCTCGGATGGATCGATGCCGTGAATCGCAGCCGGCGCGCAGCGTTCGGCCAGCATTTCCGTGAAGGCGCCGTTTCCGCAGCCTACGTCGAGCCATCGCAAGTCCGGCTTGGGAGCCAGCCAGGCCAGGAAGGACTCACCGGCGAGGCGACTCCATTTCCCCATGTATTGTTCATATGCGGCGCCGTCGGTGAAACGAATCGTGTCGGTGCTCATGGATTTCCTCCGGTTGGATTCATTATCAGACAGGATCCGGCTTCCTATCATCCGGGATTTCCCGGCTTACGTCCTCGATTTTCTTTTTCTCCGCCCGGCCCTGGAAAAACCGCCGGAAGAACGCCACTACCGCGAGCAACCCGATGACGATGAATTTTTTGGCCGCCAACAGCGCCACCAATAGAAGCTTGAACGCTCCGGCCTTCGCCAGCAGGGAACCCGCCACCAAACCCGCGATGCCGTAAGCGGCGACCTTATCCATGTGGGGATTGAATTCCGAGTAACGATTTCCGGATTCGAATTCCACCGAGGCCATGATGGGCTTTAAGCCCTCCTTCACGGCCGACAATTGCGACATGCCCGACACGGCGTTGAGAACCAGCACGCCTTTGCGGCCCAGCACGCGGATATTGTAGTTGAGCGTATTTTCCGTCCCGCCGGGAAATCGCAGTTCTTTCGCCCAATGCAACTTATGTTCGGCCTTGTCATAGAAAGGCTTTTCGGCCCAGCCCACCAGCTCAAAAGACTCGTACCCATGCTTCACACGCTCCTCGTCGGCCTCGCGCACGGCCTTCTGCATGTCCTTCAGCAGCTTGTCGTATTTTATGGTTTCGGCATCGTCGTCCTTCACGTAGCCGTCCGCATCGTATTGCAGGATGACGGCCCAGGCCGAAGGAGCCAGAGGCGTTTGTCCCGGCGCGAAGATCATCCCCAAGGTTTTTTGGCCCGGCGGATTGCCCCACATGTCGGTCAAGACTTTTTCCGTCTGCTCCGCATCCAGGTAATGGTAACCCGGCGTCAAATGCGCCAGCGCCAAGCCCTCACCGAGCTTGATTTCGCCTTCGCGGTATCGCAGCGATTTCTCCTCGGCCTGGAGCTTGGCAATCAAGGCATCGTGCGCAGCGGCTTGGGAATTGGAATCAAGGGGCAGGATGGGCGCTGTGGACGAAGTGGACGGGGTTGGCGTCGCGGCAACGGCAAGGCCGGCGGCCAAAGTTAGGGCGAGCAGGGACATGCAATCCTCCAGGAATGGGTTTTGGCAATGTAATCTTTTTGAATACCTTGTTGAGCCATTATGGAAGTGACCGTGGAAAAATTGGTGCCGGGCGGCGACGGCATGGCGCGCCTGGACGGCAAGGTGGTTTTCATTCCCGACTGTTTGCCGGGCGAACGGCTCAAAATACGGCTGCTGGAGTCGCGCAAGGATTTCGCGCGCGGAAAAATCGTGGAGATTCTCGAGGCCGCACCCGGACGGAGAGAGCCGCCCTGTGCCTTATCGGGACGATGCGGAGGATGCGATTGGCAGCATATCGATTATGCCGAGCAATTGCGGCAAAAGGTGGCCTTGACCCGAGACGCCTTGCGGCGCACGGGCGGGTTCGACTGGCCGGAATTGGAAATCATCGGAGGAAAACCGCTGGCCTACCGCAACCGCATCCAGTTGCATCGCGACGCGCAAGGACGGATGGGGTTTCATGCCCGGGGCAGCCGCAATTTAATTCCCGTCGACGCCTGTCCCGTCGCCCATCCCGCTTTCACGCCCTTGTTTTCCGGAGCAGTGTCATTCGGGGAAATGGGTTCGAACCGCGCGAGACCCACACACCCCGCTGACGAAGGCGATTTGCGCCTGGCCGCGTGGGCGCATACGCCGGCGCGAAAGGATGAAACCGGGTCACCTTCTGACATTTTGATCACCGGCGCGGAGGGCGCCCGGGCACCAGGTTTTATGGTCGATGTCCTGGGCCGTCCCATCCACTTCGATCTGCGCTGTTTTTTCCAAAGCAATCTGGACATGTTGGAAAAGTTATTGCCCTTTGCCCTAGCCGGTCCCGGCGGGGAACTGGCCCTGGATTTGTATTGCGGCGTGGGATTGTTCGGCGCGTTCCTGCGCGAAAAATTCACGCGGGTGCTGGCGGTAGAAGAGAACCCGGTATCGCTGGACTACGCGCGTCGCAATATCGGACCGGAGCATCTTTTTTTTCAAGGCCGTCTGGAGGAGTTGTTGGCGCAAGGGGGCAACGCATGGCCCGATCGCGTTCCGGATTTGGCGCTCGTCGATCCTCCCCGGCCGGGTCTGGATCCGGAGGTCCGAAAGTATCTGATTGCCAAGCGACCTGAGCGGGTGGTATATGTGTCTTGTCATCCGGTGACCTTGGCGCGCGATCTCAAGGATTTGCTGGCCGGCGGTTTTCAATTACGGGAGTTGAAGTTGTTCGATTTCTATCCCCAAACGGCGCATGTGGAAGTTGTCGCAAAATTATCGCGTTGAACGTTGACGTAGGTTATGCGGGAAGTCCGCGCAATGGGTGGCGATGACTGAAATATTGGCGGGATTTGTGCCGGTACAACTATTTTTAGCTTTTTCAAAGCCTTAGCTGGAGTTAAGGCCTGGAAAGGCCATGAAAGGCAAAGAGGGGACCTCAAATGCTGTTATCCGCCCTATTCTGGATCATTCTTGGCGTCATCGTCTTGGTGGTGGCCACGGCGTTATCCGTATTCATCCGAAAACAGGGGCAGAACGGGGAAAGGCAGGCGCAGGACGATAGCTCGCCGATTTACGCCAGCGGCGTGTACTCCTTGATTCGCAGGTCGCCGCGCAAAGAACTTCAGGAACGCGAGCCACCCATGCAGGAAATCCAATCCGTGCTCTCGGCGCCGGACGCTGCGGCAATCGCGAACGGCTCGGCCCAGCAATACCTGGACGAGTGGCGCAGGGTGGCGAATATTAGTATTAATAACATCGAAAAAGGCGATAAGGAAGGAATCCAAACTTACAAGTACCAGGTGCCGCCCAAGTGCCAGCGCTGCTGCGCGATGTTCGCCGGGGACGCTTACGTAACGCGTGAGCAACTCCACAACCACGTGCAGCTGATCCCGCCCTTCCACCTGGGATGCGGCGTGGAGCTTGTGACCAAGGAGGCCTGGAACGCCGGCGCGGAAAACGCCGCCTGGACTCCGATACTGCCGGTGCACGGCAAATACCTTACCCCGGAATGGAGAAGCGTTGTCAAGCTTTAAGAATCGTCCCCGCACTTACGCTTCCCGGATTTTCTCGTTCGCATTCCTGGCCCTGGCCTCTTCGGCCCTGGCGCAAACCGGATCCGCCGTGATCACTTTGGTCATGCCCGTGGGCGCGCGCCAATTGGGCATGGGCGAAACGGCCATCGCCGTCGCCGACGACGTGTTCGGAACCTATTGGAATCCGGCCGGACTGGCATTTGGACCCATGGCGAACGAATGGGAGTTGGTCAAGCCCAAAACCTATTGGAAAAGCGGCGTGGAAATGAACCGGGAGTTCACGGTCTTGGCCACCAAACCCCGATCGGGATTCTTGCTCAAGTCGACGGTGTGGGCCGGCGCGAAAGACGCACTCTTTTTGTACAACGGCAAAACTTGGAATCAGGATTACGAATATGTCCTGGAACAGGGCGACCAAATCGACAAGGTAGTCCGCCGCTATGCCGGTACGGGCGACAACCTCGACAGCTTGGTGGCGCGGGTCAAAGCTTACAACCGAGTCCTATCCAAACAGGATGAGGATGATCTCATCAGCTTGAAGTTGCCTTACAACCTGCTCTTTTCCGGAGAGACGGTAACGGCTTTGGCCTTGGACAATACCGACCGCGTCTGGGTCGGCACCACGGGTGGGCTTTACCGCTTCGACGGTGCCGGATGGAAAGCCTTCGACAAGGAATCGGGATTCACCTTTCTGCCCCCCACGCTCCAGGATTCCGCTCGGGCCCTAGCCGCCTCGGGCGCGCCCACGGCCGCCATCGCCATGCTGCGCGACGCGAAAAGCGACGACCCTTCCGTCACATCCCTGGCCGACAGCCTAAGCGCGTTGGTCAAATCCTCCCTGGATTCGGCCAAGGCCAAGGCGCTCGCACCGACGGGAGGAACCGCTGCAACGCCGTCCGCCGTCGTCACTGCGGGCACCGCCACCGGGGTAACCTCTAAGGTACCTGGCGCGGACACGTCCAAGGCTAAGTCAAAATCGGATTCCATGGCCGCCAAAGCCAAGGCTGACTCCCTCCAGACCATGGCCGCCAAGGCGTCTCCACCAGTCCCCGCGACCACTGCGGGCTCTTCAGCCAAATCCTTGGAAAACGCGCTGGCCGGATCCGCGCGGAAACTCGCAGTGACGGCGTTGACGGTAAAAGGCAGCAGCGTCTGGATCGGCACCAATGACGGATTGTACGAATACAAGAAGACCGTCGTGACGCGGCGCGGTGAAAACCTGCTTCCCCACCAGGAAATCACCGCCATCGCGGCCAACGAGAACCAGGACGAAATTTACGTGGCCGTCAGGAACGGCGGCATCGCGCGCTATACTCCGGCGAAGTCAGTGGGCACGGTAGCCAAGTGGAAACTTTACAACGTCGCGGATGGGTTGATCGATTCCACCGCGACCTGTTTGCTCTTGGATAAATACGGACACGTCTGGGCGGCCCATGCCGGCGGGCTTTCGCATTTCTCCTTGCGGGCTTGGGAGAAAATCCATTTCAAGAAACAGGAAGTGCATTCCCTGGCGCTGGACGACGCCGGGCACATTTGGATCGGCACCTCCGAAGGCGCTTGGAAATACACGCCCAATTACACCAACCCCAAAGGGCGTCTGGACGCCAAAAAAGCGGCTGCCGCGGGCGAAGATGCGCCTAAGCAGGATGCGCGCGCGGACTGGATGCATTTCCACGACGGGAACGGTCTGACCGATAAAAACGTGCGCGAAGTGAAGGCACAGGGACAAGACGTGTGGTTCGTGACGGACGCGGGCATCGAGCGTTACAATACGGCCAAGTCGGAAGTGGGTTTTTTCTACGAAAGCCTCTTGCCGGTTTTGAACTTGCCGGATCTGTATCATGCGTTCATGGGCGCGACCTTTCCCGTGGAAGAATGGGGCACGGTGGGCGGCTTCATCAATTACGTCTCCTTCGGACAGAACCCGCAAACCGACGCCACGGGCGCCGAGATCTCGAAATTCGATTCCTATGAATTGGTCGGAGCGTTGAGCTACGGCACGCGCCTTTCGAAAAACTTAGGGCTGGGCATCAACACCAAATTCATCTACTCCGCCTTGGCGAAAGGCATTACTTCCAGCGGGGAAAAAACCGACGGCATTGCGGTCAGCTACGCCCTGGACGCGGGCCTACTGTACAAGACGCCTTTCCTTAAAGGCCTGTCCTTGGCCGTGGTGCTGCAGAACATGGGCCCGGCCGTCTTTTACGTTGATCAAGCCCAGGCGGACCCGATTCCCTTCACATGGAAATTCGGGGCCAGCTATGAGGTGGTGCATACTCCCAACCATAGGCTGATCGTCGCGGCGGACGCCAACCGTGAAGCGGTTTACCGCGAAGGCAACCAGGCTGCGCCGGTATACGTCGGAGCCTGGAAGGATTTGGTGTTTCCGTTCGACGACAAGGATCATACCGCCTATGAAACCTGGCAGGAAGACGTCCGCCAAACCGTTTTCAATTCAGGGATGGAATACACCTATGCCAACGTGGCGGCGGGCCGATTGGGCTATCTCTACGATCAAAGCGGCAAACGCTATGAATTGGATATGGGGCTGGGCTTCATGATTTCGGACATTTTACAGGTCGACGGCACCTTCATCAAATCCTTCGACAACGGCATCCGCAATAACCAAAAGCGCTTCAGCATGCTGTTGCGGTTCTAGGATTGGCGCGCCCCTGCCGCGCAACGCCTCGGTGGCGGTTCCACCGGAAATCGCCCGGCTAAAACAGCATGAAAAATAGGCCGCATTGCGCGCGCGGCGTCACCGTGAACTCCGGCTTACTCTCGGCGTCCAGGTTTTTTAAATAATCCACGCCCAGATTGAACCGCCAGCCGGAATAGGCGTTATCCGCGAAATAGCGGCGTTGACCGTACTCGGCGGACAGTTTGACGTAGCTCTTGCCTAAGCCCTCCAACGCGACGCTGCCGGCTTTTCCAAAACCGAAGTTTACCGCATGCAACACCGTTTCGGTAGGAGCATAATTCAATCCCAGTCCCCATCCGGCCTCTCCGTACAGGATGCTTGTGCCCGCTTCAAAAAACAGCGAGGGGAAAAATCCGCCGGAGCGGCTCCGTATATAATTGGTTTGCCGAATATGGAGTACGCTCGGGAATCCCCCCGATAACGCAATCTCCGACTCGCCGAAAAACAGGCGCCGGTCGTGCATGAATTCCGAAGGAGGATTGAGGCTATCCGCGGCGGACGAACCCGCCACCAGGGCCAGGCAAAGGACAAGTCGGGCGGTACGCATAACCCTCAGACGATTCTAGGCCCGGGAGGGAAACCGTTTTCCGACCAAGGATTCGGAATCAGACGCGTAAATCTTCCTGATCCAAAGTTTTCCAATCCCCCGCCTTGGCCAGCATCGGCTCCACGTCATGAGTCAGGAACTCCTCCGTGATTTGCGGCGAGCGGCCCACGAACTTGGACGCATCCAATACATCACCCAGCGTCTTGGCATCCATACCGAAGCTCGCGTCCTTGGCGATGCGGTCCATCAAGTCATTGTCGAGGCCTTCCTGCTTGACGCGCTTGGCCGCTTCCAGGGAATGCTTGCGAATGGCTTCATGCAGGTCCTGCCGGTTGCCGCCGGCCTTCACGCCGGCCATGAGAATGTTTTCCGTGGCCATGAAAGGAAGTTCGGCCTGCACGTGGCGGGCGATGATTTTGGGATAGACCACCAAATTGCGGCTGATGTTCTCGGCCAGGATGAGCATGGCGTCGATGGCTAAAAAGGCTTGCGGGATGGCCAGGCGCTTGTTGGCGGAGTCGTCCAAGGTGCGTTCGAACCATTGCGTGGACGCGGTGAAAGCGACGCTCGATACCTGCGCCTGCACGAAGCGCGCCAGTGAACCGATGCGTTCCGCGCGCATGGGATTGCGCTTATAGGCCATAGCGGAAGATCCGATTTGATCGGCTTCGAAGGGCTCTTCGATTTCCTTCAGGCTTTGCAAGAGGCGGAGATCGGTGGAATATTTGGCCAACGATTGGGAGACGCTGGACAGGACGGCCACAACCCGCGAATCGATTTTACGCGTGTAGGTCTGCCCGGACACGGACAAGCTGCGCACGAAGCCGGCCTTGCGCGTGACCTTCTCGTCCAGGGCTTTGACCTTGTCATGGTTCCCGTCGAACAATTCCAGAAAACTCGCCTGCGTGCCCGTGGTTCCCTTCACGCCTAGGAACGGCAGGCTTTCCAGCACCGAATCGATTTCCTCGAGATCGAGCAGCAAGTCCTGGATCCACAGGCAGGCGCGCTTGCCCACGGTAGTCAACTGCGCCGGTTGGAAATGCGTGAACCCCAAGGTGGGCATATCCTTGTATTGGCGCGCGAATTCCGAGAGCGCGGCGACCACGCGCAGCGCGCGGCGGCGCACGAGATCCAGGGCGGCGCGGGCCTGGATCAAATCCGTGTTGTCGGTGACATAGGCGGAAGTGGCGCCCAGGTGAATGATGCCCGCGGCTTTGGGACATTGCAGTCCATAGGCATGGACATGGGCCATCACGTCATGGCGCACGGCCTTCTCCCGCTTTTCGGCTTCAGCGAAATTGATGTCCTTTTCATAAACCTTGAGCTCCGCGATTTGCTCCGCCGTGATGGGAAGGCCCAGCTCCTTTTCGGCTTCGGCCAACAGGATCCACAAATAACGCCAGGTCTGGAATTTGTACTGGGGCGAAAAAAGAAAAGCCATTTGCGCCGAGGCATAACGTTTGATGAGCGGGTTGTCATAGGTACGCGGATCGGCCATGGGATTTTTTTCCAGGGTTGCAAGGTGAGTTAGGGCCATAAAATAACTCATCGCGAGACGGCGGTAAAAGGCGTCTGTAAAAGGCGCCGCAATTGTCGCGCACGTGGATTGCCTCCGCTCCTGGCTTCGGTTATTTATTTTCCCGATATGGATCAGAATCCCAAGCTTTTTGTTTACGGCAGTTTACTACGGCCTACCGGCATTGCGGAAGTTGACACCGCCATGTCTCGGGCGGGACGGGATTTGGGGCGCGCCAGCCTGGTCGGCAAGCTTTACGATTTAGGCGATTACCCGGGCGTCATCCCCGCTCAAGCCACAGAGCCTGCCGCGCGGTCCACCGGATCTGCTGCACGGTTCTCCGGATCCGCCGAGCCACGGGTCTGGGGCAAGTTAATCGCCATGGAAAATCCGGAACTGCTGTTTTCAATCCTGGATGCGTACGAGGGATTCCACGCGCTGGCGCCGGAATTGTCCGAGTTCGTGCGGGCCGAGGCGGAGGCTTTGTCCGCGCAAGACGGGACATCGCATATAACCTTTGTGTATTATTACAATCGGTCGGTCGCGGGATTCACACCCATCGATTCAGGCGATTACGCCGCATACCGCAGATTCCCGACGTGAAGGAAACGGAAACATCAGCATGAAAATGATCCTTTGCCGTGCCAACCGAAACCCGCTCGGTGGCGAGGAACTTGCAGCCCATCCCTCACTCTCCCGTATCGCCGCGTTGTTCGGCTTGACCCTGATAGCGCTGATCTCCAATGGTGCGTCCCAAGCAACCGCTTGCAGCGCGGGCGATCTAATCAACCAGGCCGATTTAGGCGGCACGCATTTGTCGGATTGCACCGCCCTGGACGTGCACGGCTACCCGCCCATGTCCGGCCCGCATTACGGCAGCTGGGCGGCATTTAAAACCTATACAGCGCCGGTTTCTTCCGGATATTTCCTGCACAGCGAGGAGCACGGCGCGGTGGTCATCCTCTACAATTGCCCAAGCGGGTGTCCCGATCAAGTCGCTACCTTGCAGGCCCTCATCAATTCCTTTCCCGTCGACACCCTGTGCACGCGGGTATCGCCGAAAACCAAACGCCGGGTCATTCTGGCTCCGGATTATAAAATCGATTCGACCTTCGCTATGGCGGCTTGGACCTGGTCCTTGAAAACCAATTGCCTCGACACGGCGGCCATGCACGCTTTCTACACGGCGCATTACGCACACCCCCCGGTGGAAAATGAAAATCTTTGCAATGACGGCGTGGATTATTCGGGCAACGGCTGGTGCGGAGATAATGGCATACGGGGGAATGCGGGGAGCTCCGCGAAACAATCGTATCTTCAACGCGCCGACTTCACCTGGGAGGCGGATCTTCCGTATCCTTCGATCGTGACGGCGGAACTTTTTTCCATGGAGGGCGCCCTTCTGGAAACCCAAACCTTGGGCCAATCCGGACCCGGTCACACGCAAGTTACCTGGGACGGCTCGGCCTCGGCGAAACGCCGCGGCGACGGACCGTTCCTCCTCCGCTTCACGGCCCATGCCGCCGGCGCAACCTCAAAAACCAAGAACATGGATTCGCCGTCCACTACTCGCGTCGTTTTCCCCTGATTCATTTTTGACATCGCGACAACCGATCCCGTTCCCAAAGTGGGATCTTGCCAAAACACCCGTATATGCTTGCCTATGCTTGTTAAGGCCCGCAGCCACCGGCGTCATGCGGCCAGCACGCCGCCATCAGGTCGACAGCATGTCGACATCATGCCGGTAAAGGGGGATACTTAACCGACCACCCGCATGGGCCGGGAACTATATTTATTTCATCCGGTGGGCTGATCGACTGCACGGTCCAGCCCGCGCGCGGGGGAGCTATGGCGACAGCAATGAATGACGGCGTGAACGGCACGCAAATCCGCACCAAACTGGGCTTCGAGGACGGCGCATCGCAAGTGCCCGATTCCGAGCACATCCTTCCCATCATCCGGTTGAAGATGATGGCAACGGGACTTGAGGTCCCGACCAACGGACGCCAGGAAGTGGATTTCACCGCGCTAACCGCCGATTTGATCCGTAAGATCCAACAGAAATTCCGCAGCTATCCCCAGCCGCTGTGCCCGCTGGACGGCCGCATCCAGGCCTTTCTCGACGTGAATTTCGGCCTGGAAAAACTGCCCGGAAAATTGGCCTTGCCGCTGCAAACCCTGCACATGGATTTTCATGGCCTGGCCCGCACTTTGTCCTTGCCCGCCGAAGGCGATCATTTCCAATCGGAGTTCGTGCAATCTTATCGCACCGCCCAAGGCGTGCTGCACAACCCGTCTTCCGACAAGCGGACCACCAAGGGGACTTTCCATGTCGGCGAAGGCGGCCTGCCCATCCCCAACGACAAGAAGGCCGTGCCCAAGCACACTTTCGCCAAATTGATCTGGCATGCGTTTCATCCGACCGAAGACTTGCTGGAGTTGCCGTTCTCGCATGGTTCCAAGAAGCCAGCGCGCGTCTTCACCTCCTTGTTCATACGCCCGCTGGTCAGCCCCGAAGTGCCCGGCGTGCGCGCCTACCGGGACATGGAAGTGCGGTTTTTCGCCCCCGCCAGCCTGGTGTCCAACCTGGATTTCGTGGAATCGATCTTCGGCAACGCGGGCGATCCGTATTTGCCCGAGAACGATGCGGGACTGGACCCGGAGCATTTCTCCGGCGCCACCGGATGCGTCATCCTGGCCCCGCATTTGAACCGTCTGTGCAAGCAGGACTTGGGCCTGCCGCCCATCGCCGAGGCCAGCGCCCGGCAAAAGCGCGACGGCATGTGCTGGTCGCACGCCGATGAGCTCTACAATGAAGGCAAGCCCTTCAAAGCCACGTTCCGCACCGCCGAAGGCGTCATCCTCACCATCATCACCGACAATTATTTCGGCTATTGCAAAAAAGAAGTGAAGACCATGATGGGCTTCGCGTGCAACCTGTTCGGCCGCAGCGAGGAAGAGCATGCCGGCGGCGCCTTGATTTTCCCGAGTTATTCGCTGGGAGATTTCACCCAGCACAACAGCGCCTATATCAAACAGCGCGGCCACTCCTTCAAGCTCACCAAGCAACTCCTGGGCGACCAGATGGTATCCCATCCCGAAGGCCACGGCATCGACAAGCGCTTTCCAAACCTCATCTACCTGCCCGAGGACGCGGAAATCTTCCTGCTGCAGCAGCGCATCGAATGGAAAAAGGACGGCAAGCAGCGCTCCCTGCGGCTATTGCCGGGGCATCATTACCTGTACCCCAGCGGCTACAAGGTGCATATGGAAAAGCACCCCGACGCGCCCAGCTGGCGCCTGATCGGGACGGTGGCGGAA
The DNA here is from genome assembly GCA_017881725.1 of Fibrobacteria bacterium. GTDB lineage: Bacteria > Fibrobacterota > Fibrobacteria > UBA11236 > UBA11236 > Chersky-265. The sequence goes on along the minus strand of JADGQO010000121.1, from coordinate 15,556 downwards.
GGGCTCTTGTGCCACAAGCCGTGCACCGTTTCCGGCGGGGGCAAAAGCGAAATTTCCAAGTCCATCGCCGATTCCATCCTGTACCGCGCGACCTATATCCAGGATTTCAAGAAGGATTTCGACGCCGCCGAGCGGATTGTTCACCGCGACTTTTCGATGCGTTTCCGCACGCAGCCCAAAAGCAAGTCCAAGGCGGCGCGCGAAGTGCTCTCGCATTCCCGATCCCTGGGATCGGTGGTGCGCCTGTTGACGCCATCCAGCGAATACACCGACGAATACAACCGCTGGCTCAAAACCATTCCCTCCCACGTGCGTTCGTTGGTGTTCACCATCAAGCGTTTTTACCGCGACGAGTGGGGCGACGAAATCCGCTCCCATTTTTCCGTCGACGTCGTGGACGGCCGTCCCGGGCACGAGTTGTCCTATAACCACCGCAAACTCGTCTCCAGCTACCTCAAGGTCGGCATCGACAACGATGGCAACTGGCGCGTTTTCCGGCTGCGCACGGATTACGTCCCGGCCGTCAAGCTGCAAGTGGAAGACGACATTACCGTATCCACGGTGTTACCCCTGGCGGGAACCTACCACGAGCACGCCATGCCGCTGGTCGAAGGCATCAAGGCGGCGCATGAGAAGCCGCCGACGTCCTACAAGTTCGTCCAGAACTGCGAATACCGGCTGTTCCAACGCCCCGACGACGCCGTGCATCCGGGCCTCGATCGCCAGGCCGAACGCGACATCGCCGCGCCCAACAATTTCCTTTCCAATTACGAGCCCCTCACCCACCGGGACGCCAAGGACCTGCTCGACGACGCCATCATGGTCTCGCGCTTCACGCCGCCCATGCGGGCTGCCATCGAAGCCGCGGCCGCCAAGCATTCCGGATATTTCGTTTGCACCGCGCGTCCGCGCATGGTCGACGGCAAGCCGAGCTCCAACGTGCGTTATCTCCAAAACCGTCCCGACCTGGTGAACCCTTTCGCCATGCATCTGGCGCAAATGGGCATGCGCCTCCGCCGCAAATTATCCGCCGAGCGCCCCGTGTACAATTCCGTGGACGCGGTCCTGATTGGACGCCGCAACAATCCCGCCGAACCCGATTCGCCCGTCCGGCCGCTCGCCGTTTATAATCCGTTGCATTTCCAGGAATTGCCCGAGGCGTTCATGGACTTCGTGGCGAGCCCCACCGGCAAGTCCCCGTCCACCACGGGGGCGGGCTCGGAAGGCGCGCTCACCAAAGGCCCGTTCAACGCGCTGTGGCCCACGGCCGACCTGAACGCCGCGCTGGTCTCCTTCATCCTGACCGGTTTGCAAGTGTACTCCACCCCGGCGGGCCATATCGGCGCCAAGTACCGGGTCGATCATGACATGAGCCTTTTGATTCCCGAAATGTGGTGCCGCATGACGTCCGACGAACGCGACGCGGACAAATTGATCAAGGGCGGATACTTGACGCGGGTCGGAGACTTCAACCATCGCGGCCGCCTGATTCCCGCGGGCCGCCTGGGCTACCGGATCAACACGCGCTTCGTGCACGCTTTCCTGGGCCGCATCTTTTCCGACCCCCTGGCGGTTTTCCCCGAGGACATGCTGGAGCCGGAATTGCAGAGCCAGCAAAACTTCGTAGACGGCATCGAGAACATCGTCGACACGCAGCGCGCGGCCGCGCAGAATTATTTCGAGGATGAAAGCGTCGAGTCCGCGTGCCCGCCCTTGCGGGCCTTGTTGCACATCATGGTGAAAGGCAATTACGAAGGCAAGAACCTGCGCAGTCCGGAAATCCGGAAGCTGTTCTCGCCGGAAGCCATGCTCAAGTCGGATTGGTATCACGCCCGGTTGGTTCGCCAGCAGGAGAAGGACCGGGATCTCTGGGAGCGCCACCGCGACTACCTGAAAGCCTTCATCGGCAGCGAAGGCAACCGGCAAGCGTCCTCCCATTTGGGCCTGTCACGCCGCTTGACCTTGGTGGAAAAAGCGCATAAAGAGACGAGTCGCGCCGTCTACCTCAAATCCTTGGCCGGAACGTTGGGCATCGACCCGGCCTTGTAACATTCGGGTTTCGTTCCGGACTCACCAACCGGAACGTATGTTAACCGGCAGGATACCCGTGTCGCCTTGCGGGGCCTTTTACCGGCTTGAATCCCGAAAGGAAATCGAATGCATTTCATCGCCCAAATCCTGAATCGGCTGCGCGCCGTCCTTGATTTTTTCGTCTGGTTGCCGCCGTTGGCCGCGCGTCTTACGGTTGGCTGGGTATTCATCGAGTCCGGTTGGGGTAAACTGCATCATCTCGACAAGGTGACGGGATTTTTCACCGAACTTGGGTTGCCGGCGCCGGCCTTCCAGTCGCATCTCGTGGCCACGACGGAGTTCGCGGGCGGACTGGCTTTGTTGTTGGGATTATTCTCGCGCCTGGCGTCAGTGCCCTTGACCATCATCATGTGCGTCGCCATCGCCACCGCCAAGAAGGAAGATCTGCATGGGTTTTCGGATTTACTCGGACTCTCCGAATACCTGTATATCGTCCTCCTGATTTGGATTGCCGTGCAGGGTCCGGGCCTATTGAGCTTGGACGCACTCGTGGCCCGCAAGCTGAAGAAGCTGGACTGAATTTTCGTTCGTCCTAAAACGCGGCCGGAACTGCCTCCGGAACCCAAATGGGCGTACGGATTTGTACGGCACGGTTCCGAAATTCCCGGAATCCACCGCAAGATCGCGAACCGGGCCGCCGCATTTACCCTTACCTTGGGAACGCCGTCACAGCTTTCCCGGGGATGGGGTTATGCGATTCATTCTCATCGTGTTCTTGATGCTGCCTGCCCTGTCCCGCGCGCAAAACTTTTCCTATGCGGGAAAGGTTACCGACGAAGTCGGAACGCCATTGCCCTGGGCCCTGATCCAGGCCAAGGGCTCCACCGTAATGGTCCAGAGCGGACTGGACGGTTCCTTTTCCCTGGGCGGGACCGTGGCGCTGTCTCCGCGTCCGAGGCCGCAGGGTAACTCCTATGTTACGGCGATGGACGCCGAACTGGAAGCGGCGGATGCCTATCTATCTGATGGCCGCCGCGTGGAAGCCAGAGCCGATGGCGACAGTCCCCGGTTTTTCCGGGCTGCGGCCTCCCTGGAAGCGCTGAATCCATCCCCGGGAACCGGAAATCACGCCATCTCCGTATCGGCGAAATCATCGGCGGGCTCTTCGATCAGCGCTTCGGCAGAACCGTTCCAACTCACGGTCAGCCAACCGCGCTTCGAAGACGGGATATTCCCGGAAACCTCCGCCACGGCGACGGGCCTGGTTTTGCGGCTTCGCAAATCCGCCACGGATACGGCGACGTTCGCGCCGGAAAAAAAACTGTGCCTCGATACCGTCAACGCCTGCCGGGCCAAATTGGGACTGAAGTCCGTGGCCTGGTCCACGAGTTTGGAAGCCTTCGCGGATCAAGGCGCGCGCTACGATGCCGCTCGCAATGTGGCCCATGGGCATTTCAGCGCCTTCAGCAAGAGCGCCGTCCCCGCCGACGCCGAAAACGCGCTCCCGGGTTGGCCATTGAAGGATTTCAAAAATGTCGGCGCCATCGTGCAGCAAGGCACGCAACAGATGTGGGCCGAGGGGCCGGGCGGAGGACACTACGAAAACATCCGCGGAGATCAAACCCAATTGGGCTGCGGGATTTACGTCACGCCGGCGGGCAATGTTTGGGTGATTCAGGATTTTAAATAAACGAACTGGAAACGAATCTTCCCACTGCTAAAACCCGGCCGCCGAATCTCTGGCAACCGACGTTTTACACCCGTGATTTTGCTACCCTGTTACAGTGACCTCTCGCTCCGTTCCCGCATGAGAATCCCCCGATCCGGCGCGCTCTATGCCCTAGGCGCTTATGGTCTGTGGGGCCTCCTGCCGATTTACTGGCAGCTCCTGCGCGGCATCCCCCTCGCGGAGGTCCTGGCGCATCGCGTGCTCTGGTCGCTTGCTACCATCGTCGTTATCCTGGCGGGCACGTCCCGAATGGCGTCCTTCCGAGCCTTGTGGTCCGATCGGAAATCCCGTTACGGACTATTGTTGAGCGGCCTGTTCATCGGCGCCAATTGGAGCATGTATATCTTCGCGGTCTATCGCGGCCAACTGGTGCAGGCGAGCTTAGGGTATTACATCAATCCATTGCTCAGCGTGGCCATGGGCGTGTGGCTCCTGGGTGAACGCTTGAACCGCATCCAAATAATCGCGGTGGCTGTCGCCCTGACCGGGGTTCTGGTGCTGGCCTGGCAACATCGCGGCCTGCCTTGGATTGCCCTGTGCCTGGCGGTAAGTTTCGCCGGTTACGGATTCGCGAAAAAACGTTTGGCCGTGGACCCCTTGGCAGGATTGGGGTTGGAGACGTTTTGGCTGGCTCCGCTCGCGTTGGGATATTTGCTTTGGATGGCCTCCACGAATCAGCCGCAAGCCCTGGCGCAAGGATGGCGGCCCGCCCTCTTGCTGGCGGGTACCGGACCGATTACCTTGGCGCCCCTCTTCCTATTCAATGGCGCCGCCCGCCGGTTGCCCTTGTCCGCCTTGGGCTTTTACCAATATTTGAGTCCGACCTTGGGATTGATCGTTGCCGTGGCCTTGTTCCATGAGCCGTTCACGCGGACCCACGCCGCGGCCTTTGGCCTGATTTGGGTGGCCCTGGCGCTGTATACCTGGAATGGCCTACGCTCCCAGGAATGATTCCCGGCCTTTAGGGTGTCGGATCGATCCCGGATTCCCGCGCGGTTTTCATCATCACCGCGTGGGTCAATTTGGCGCGAGGATCGTCCTTCCTGACGGCGGGGAAATGATTATTCTGATCACATGCGTCGACGCGGCAAGGCGTTAAAGCAAATTCTGCGCGTGGGATTCGGTATTTTCCTGGCTGGCCTCTTTTTCACTTTTCAGATTTTCAGCTGCCCGGTAGTGAATAACGCCATCGTCGCTGCTTGCGTGAGCCAATTCCAAAACCACCCTGATCCCGGCGCCCCGCAGCCCGTTTGTGAAAGCCCATGCTGCCACAAAACGCCGGACCGTGACGCAAAGTCGAACCATCACGATAATCGCGCCGCAACCCATTCTTGCTGCCGGCCCGGCGGCACGGCCGCGCCTTTGGCCGTGCCCGTGGCTGTGTTTCACGCCGATAAAATTTTTCTGGCCTATGCCATCGCCTTCCTCCCCGCCCCGACCCCGGTTGATCCGAAATCTCCGCTTTCTTTTGCCTCTCCCCCCAAACCCGATACACCGCTTTATCTCCTGCGCTTGCAATTGTTGATTTGAGATTCCACGGTTCCCGCCGTTTGGAATTGGAAGGGATCTCATCCGATCCCGGTTTTCAAATCAATTGGACAATGCAAGGAGTCTTTAACATGAAAATGAAATTATTGCTGGGAACCGCCGCAATTACGGCTGCGATTGCGTTTGGGGCCGTCCTGGCGGGTTGCGACACATCTTCGAACACGGGGAGTTCCAACGACATGCATGGCATGGACATGACGGATCATACCCACAACATGGATTCACTGATTGGCGCTCCACCGGCGGGAATGGTGATGACCAAAGCCGTAATGATGACGAGAGGGAAAACGATTTTCGAGGGAATATGCACCCACTGCCATCAAGCGGACGCGAAAGGCATCGTCGATTCCATCCCCCCTCTGCTCAACTCGGATTTCCTGATGGCCGATCGGAGGCGGAGCATGCAAATCGTCATGTACGGTTCCATTACGCCGATCACGGTGAACGGAAAGAACTACTGGAACGTGATGCCGGCCATTGGCGGAGCGGATGGTAATGTTGCCTCCATCCTGACCTATGTACGGAACCACTTCAACGGCGCGGCCGATTCAATTTCGGAGGATGAGGTCATGAAGGAGCGGATGCAGATGTGAGTCCCCGGGCGTGAAAAACCCATCGCGGGCGGCGAATCGGAGGGTAGGACGCCTCCCACGCCCCAAATGGACAAGGGCCGCCGGGGTCTTTGTCCCAATTTCCAAACCTGGACGAACTTGACGGTCGACCTGGAACACTAAGAGCGGGCTACCGTTCCTGACCGAGGATTGGGGCGAGTCGTTATTCCGGTTTCGCATTTCGCAATTGCTCCGACAGCCCTCGCAATTCGGAGCCTTCCAGTCCCATCAGGAGATTGTCCATGTCGCTAAAAAAAGTATTCACCGCATTTGTGTTATTAATGATCGCGCTATCCGGATCGACCGCCCAGGCCGCCGCAAAATTTCCCTTCCCGCAGGATCAGAAATATCCCTTCGGCATCAAGCCTGCGGGCGCGAACCACGCCGACGCCCAGGCCGCATACAATATTTTCGTCAAGGATTATTATGAGGAAAGCGGCGATCTCGCGCGCATCAAATGGGACACCCCCACGCAAACCGTGAGCGAAGGCATCGGGTATGGCATGATCATCATGGCGTACATGGACAATGCCACGAACCTCACGCAGGCGAAGTTCGACAAGCTCTGGAATTATTACCAGAAATTCCCCGACGCCAACGGGATGATGCATTGGAAGGTCAGCGGTTTTTCCGGACCTGTGGAACAAAACGGCGCCACCGATGGCGACTTGGACGTGGCCTTCGCCTTGGCCCTTGCGTATTTCCAGTGGAACGATCCGAAATACAAGACCGCGGCCACATCCATGATGGGTAAGGTTTTCGCCACGGAAGTGAACGGCTCCAAGGTCATGAAACCCGGCGACATGTTCGACTCCCCCAAGAACCCGTCCTACTTCGTCGCCGCTGCCATCGGATTATTCTCCAAGTTGAAGTGGGACTCCAACGACTGGGGCACGGTCTTGAGCACCAATTACAACCAGGTCATGGCTGCGCAAAACGCCACCACCGGCTTGGTTCCCGACTGGACCGAGGATAACGGCGCGCCCAATGCGCGCGGCGTCAATTACACCTTCGACGCCTCGCGCGTGCCCTGGCGCATGGGCCTGGCCTATATCTGGTACGGCGATGCCGCAGCCAAGACCGTCGCCAACAAGATGAATTCGTGGATTAAGACCGCTACCGCCGGCGACCCGTCGCAAATCGGCTCCGGTTACCAGCTCAGCGGAACCAAGGTGGGAACCTACAACCTACCCACCTACATCGGACCGTTCGGCGCGGCCGCCATGGTGGACGCGACGCATCAGGCCTGGCTCGACGCCTGTTACAGCAAGCTCGCCTCCTTCATCGACGACGACAATTATTACAACCAAAGCTTGAAATTGCTCAGCCTGCTCACCATGTCGGGCAACATGCCGGATTTATCCACCGCAACCCCCAAGACCGCGGCCATCATCACCACCAGCGTTTCTCCCGCCAGCGCCGGTACCGTGACGGTTACCCCGCAACTTGCCAGCTACCCCTTGGGCAGCCAAGTCACCATCCTAGCGGCCGCCACCGGAGCCAACAAGTTCGTCTCCTGGGGCGGCGATTTGACCGGCGCCACCGCGTCGCAAACCGTGACCGTGACCAGCGACTTGAACATCACCGCCTTTTTCAACGCCGGGGCCGGGGATTTGATCGACGATTGCGAGGACGGGGATTATTTGACCAAGCTCGGGACGAAATGGTTCACCTATGCCGACGATCAGAACGGCGGCGCTTCGGTCGTTACTCCGCGGACCACGACGACGGCGCTTTTCACCATGACCGCAGGCGGCGCGGCCGCCTCAACCAAAGCCGCGAAAATCGCCTACACGCTCGCCCAAGGCACCAACAAGTTCAATCCCTTCGCGGGCCTCGGTTTCCCCATAAATCCCGCCGGCGATTCCACGCCCATCAACATTTCCACCGCTTCCGGATTGACCTTCTACTACAAAGGCTCCGCCGCGGACGTGCGCGTCGAAACCATCAACGTGAAGGACTTCGGGTATTTTTTCCACCGCCTCACGGCTTCCACGGATTGGACCTTGGTGTCTTTGAAGTGGGCGGATTTCTCGCAAGCGACGTGGGCCGTGAAAGCGGGTTTCGACTTAACCAAAGCCACCAAAATCGCCTGGCAAACCACCAACCTGGGCAAGACCGGCGACGCCGGGGAAATCTGGGTGGATGAAATCCATCTCCCGGGATATGCCGTGCCCGTTTCCTTGGCGGACTCGCGACGGTCCAACCCCGGGTTGCGCAAAGGCGCGCGTCAGAGCCGCTCGGGCCTGTGGATGCCGACCTACATCCGTCCGGATGCGGTCAACGGCGAGCGCTTCGACTTGGCCGGAAAAGTCCGTTTAACGCCGTAAACGAAGGTTCCCTGGCGAAGTTTCCCAGGGTAACCCAGCGGTTACGCCAGGAATTCCCTGACCTCGGGATCGAGCAAAAGATCCCTTTCCGTCAGGGCCCGGCGCAAGGTAATGCCTTCCAGCGTAGTGCACCGCGACAGGGCCACATAGCTTTGGCCATGCGCGAAAGCGCCCTTCCCCATGTCGATGATGACGCGCTCGAAGGTTTTTCCCTGGCTTTTGTGGATGGTCATGGCCCACGCCAGCTTCAGCGGGAATTGCGTGAAGCGCCCCACGGGCTTGGGCAACACGCGGCCGGATGCCGGATCCAAAACGTAGCGCACGCTTTCCCATTCGGCTTTTTCCACGCGCTCGGGGCCGCCGGCGCGTCCGGGTATCTCCACGAAGACGGCTTCCCGGTCCATGCCGATCACCAGACCTAAAGTGCCGTTTACCCATTTGCCTTGCGGGTGGTTCTTGAGGAGCATGACTTGCGCCCCGGCCTTGAGGGCCAACGGTTCATCGGTAGGAAAAGCGCGCGGTTCGAATTCGCCTTGGATGAGCGCGGGATACAGCGCGAGATGGGTCGGCAGGGCCTCCAGCTTGGAGGCGTTCACGCGATCGGCGGAAAGGTTTGTGGCTGTCAAAGTGATGTGCGGTGCGTCTTCGCCCGGCTGAAAGGCCGTGTCCATGCGGCCATTGAGGGCGTCCAGTTCTCCGGATTCCGTTTCCCCCGCCCGCACCGAATTCAGCAAGGACAAGAATCCCTGCTCTTTTTGACGATAGACTTTTTTCAAATCCACGCGGTCGCAACGTAGCCGGCCGAACACCTGGGCCTTGAAGAACCACGGGCTTTCGTATAGGGTCGCGAAAGCCTCGGCTTCATGGGGAGAGACTACGGGCGGCAATTGGTGCAGGTCGCCGAAGAAAACCATGCGCACGCCGCCGAAAGCGAGTCCCGGCTCGGGGCCGTGCCGTCTCAGGAAAATATCCATGGCGTCGATCACGTCCGCGCGCACCATGGAAATTTCGTCCACGATGAGGATGCGCAGGCTGCGGTACACGGCCCCGCCGCCGAGCCTGGCCACCGTTTCCGGAAAGAGCACGTGGGGAGGAAAGCGGAAAAAGGAATGCAAGGTTTGTCCGCCGATATGCACGGCGGCGACGCCCGTGGGGGCAAGCACCGCGGCTTCCCCCAGCACGCGGCGTTTCAAATATTGCAGCAGGGTGGATTTGCCGGTTCCGGCCCGGCCCGTCACGAACAGGCAACGCGTTCCCTGCTCGATGCAATCGATCACTTCCTGGAACCCGTCGTTCCATTCCATGTCGGCGGCGGTCATGACGTAACTGCCCAGTTACGGGGATCAGCCCGCAAGGGCTTGCGATGCCGGCGCAGCGCCGACTGCGGCAACGGATCCGCCGACGGAAGACGCGGCAGCGGAAACTGCGATCGCCGATGCCGTCAGCGCGCCCGAAGGATGTACGGAAACCGAAACATGGGTCACCGGGGGTTTCGGGACCGACTTGGCCTTGCGGCGCATGAGGGTTTTCACGGGTACGGTGACGGGAACCGCAGCAGGGGTGGAAGCTGCGGCCGAGAGGGAGGCTTCTTCGCGGATTAGATCCAAATCGAGCAAGGGTTCCGGAGAGGCGATTTCGCCCCAGGTCTCGCCGATAAAGCGCCGGATGTCCTGAGCTAGGGCGTCGGTAGCTTGCAGGTTAACCTCGTTGGCGCGCATCAGGTCGCGGACTTTCACGTAGTAGTAGAGATAATCGCCATCTTCGCGGCGTTCCAGAAAAAGACTTTCCACCACCATGCCTTCACGGCGCATGGCTTCCAGGGACGGTTCGCGGTTCGCATTGAGGCGCGACATGAATTCGACGACTTGCTCGGTTTTGCCCGGGCGGATTTTGATTTTCAACAATTGGGTTTGGTACATCAGGTGTCCGGGCGGTTCTACCGCCGAAGTTGGGGGCGTTTTCATCCCCGTGTGTAAGCCCAATATAAAAAGAAGGTTTAGAAGACGGCAGGCTCTTTGACCGCTTCCGCTCCGATGGGCCTAGGCCTGGCCCTATATGGAATTATCCCACAACTTGACCGTCGGCGCAAGTCGCACCCTGCTTCTGTGCCTCTGGAGGGGCCCAGGCGGGACCACCGCGCTCCTTCCGGAAGGGAGAGTAGCCGGGACGTTACCCAGGCCGGAAGCCATACCGGACGGGTTCCATTTTTCCCGGATTCAGTTTTTAGAGGTCTTCTTCTTCAAGATCCAAGTGGTCATGCAACGCAGATTCTGGACGTTAACCGATCGCAAGGGCTCCACCATCTCCGCGCCCAGCCGCTCGGTAGCCAGGAGGAGTTTGGCTTCGGTGGCCAAGAACCAGGCGCCGCCGGTGGGCATCCGGTATTTACCATCCTCCATGGGGGTCAAATTCTTTTCAATCCCGATGCTCGAAGCCAGGCGCATGAAAAGGACTCCTCCCGGCGCCGTCACTCGCCACAGGCCGTCCAACATGCGTTGGAAGTGTTCCTCGTCTTCGGCGAAATGCAAAACCGCGTTGCAAATGACCCAGGGAAAATGGCCATCCGGAAAAGTCATGGCTTCGATTTTTTCCGCCCGGAAGTTCGTCTGCGGCAGGTTCGGCGCATACTCCGCGGCCATTTCCCGGACATGGTCGAGTGCGTCGGCGTCCTCGTCCACGGCATGCGCGTCGCATCCGGTCCGCAGGAAATAGGTGAGATTCCTGCCCGTACCCGCCCCCGCGTCGAGCAGGCGCACAGGCGGGCGCAAGCGTCCCTTCAGCAATTGATCGAAGAGATAGATGTCGATATCCCCGAACCAGGCGCGTAAATCGGGGCCGAAAGCGGCGTTCTCCATGCCGGAAAATTACTTCCGCGCGTGGATTTTGGTATGCTATGGGAGAAAGCAGATTTGTAATCATGGGTTATCTTCCGAATGCCGCCTTTCGACGACCGCGCGGCTGGGTCATGGCCATGACCTGGGAGGATTTGCTGTTCGCGCATTGGCGCGTGCCCGTGGATCTGCTTCGCGCCCTGCTTCCGAAAGGATTGGAGTTGGACCTTTATCGCGGCGAAGCCTGGTTGAGCGTGGTGCCGTTCCGCATGAGCCACGTGCATGGACGGTTCCTGCCGAGCCTCCCGGGGCTTTCCGGATTTCCGGAAACGAATGTCCGGACCTATGTAACCCGCAAAGGCGCCATGCCCGGCGTCTATTTTTTCAGCCTGGACGCAGCCAATTTCGTGGCCGTGCGGGCGGCGCGGCGATTTTTTCATCTGCCCTATTTCGACGCCGAAATGTCCGTGCGCGGCGAGGAGGACGGATTCCGATACTCCACCCGGAGGACCCACGCGGGCGCGGCTGCGGGGGAATTGTCGGTTTCCTACGCGCCCGTCGGTCCGATTTACCGTAGCACGCAAGGTACCGTGGAGGATTGGCTGACGGCGCGGTATTGCCTTTACGCCGCCGACGCGGAGGGAGGCATCCACCGCTGCGACATCCATCATCAGCCGTGGCGCCTGCAAGCGGCCCGGGCGGATATCCGCGTGAACACATTGGGAGAATGGCTGGGGTTTCCCTTGGATGGCGAAACGCCGCTCCTGCAATTCGCGAAAAAGACGGTGGTTGCGGCTTGGATGCCGCAACGTCTAGAATAAGAATAACCGGTTACCCGGAATAATCCCGCTTAATCTCGCTTAGTGGTGATGGCCGCCGGGTCCATGGGCATGGCCATGGCTCAGTTCGTCGGGCGAGGCATCGCGCACTTCGATGATTGTAACGTCGAAAGTCAGGTCCACGCCCGCCAAGGGATGGTTGCCGTCCACCACCACCTCGTCTTCGGTGACGCCGATCACCGTGATAATGCGGACTCCGTCTTCGCTCTCGGCTTCCAATTCCATGCCTTCGCGCAAGTCCTTGATCTCGCCGAAATTGTCTTTCGGCAAAGTCTGCACCAATTCCTCGTCACGGACGCCGTAACCTTCAGCGTGGGGAATTTGGGCCTTCAAGGCGTCGCCCGCGCCCTTGCCTTCCAAGGCTTTTTCCAAACCGGGAATCAAATTGCCGATGCCGTGGATATATTGCAGCGGTTGGCCCTTGCCGCTTTGGTCAAGGATTTCGCCCTTGGGGTCGGTAAGGGTGTAGTCGATGGACACAACCTTGTGTTTCGCGATTTTCATGGAACAATCCGGGGTTCGATGTGAAGGCCGTTTTCGAAGGCCGTTTTCGGCCGCCGATTCTCCCCGTTATGGTACAAATAATTCCCCGCAGCGTCTCTCCGGAAGGCGCTGGATTCCGTCCCCAAAACGGTTCCCGGTCCCACAGGCGTTGATAGACCTTGGCTTTTCGGCCGTCCCACGGGCGTTGTAAAACTCTCCGACTTGCATTCCACGTCCGCTCGGGTAATGCCGGACCGCTGTTCCAATCCTGGTTAGGTAAACTGAAAAAGTCCAATCCGCAGTAAGGCCGCGACGATCCGCGGTGGGGCCGCCAAGGTCGGCGGTAGGCCCGCCACAATCCTCGCTTAGGCCGCCACGGCCGGAGTCCGGTGGGCCGACTCCATGGGAAGCCTGTCCTTCGCGGCCGGGGCGGAAGGCGGAAAAGGCGCCCGCGATCTTCCGGGCTATTCGGAAAAGCTGAAGGGTACCGTAACCTCGTCGTTACCTACGGCGCTGACCGGATCGAATCTCCATTCGCGCACTTGGGCCAATACTTGGGAGTCGAAGTCCTCCGCCCCCGTGGTGCTTCCCGCCAGGCCGGCGTCAATGACCCGTCCCGAAGGGGCGATGGCGAACACCAAAGAAACCTTGCCGCGCAACCCCGGATGGAGCCGCAGGAAGCCGTTATAGATATGCCGCAGTCCCGGCGCATGCGAGCGCACGACGGCCAGAATCGCCGCCGAGGAACGCAGGTTTTCCTGGGACTGCATCTCCACGATTTCCCGTCGCGTCGAAGGTTCCTTGACTTTCAAATCGCGGATCGCCAAGGGCCTTCCGCCGGGATCCCCGCCGATGTCGAAATCATTTCCGTTTCCCTTGCCGCCTTGAATAAAGCTTTCATTGAACGCCTCGCTGGTTTTTCCCCTGCGGCCCGAAAGGCGCGTCGCACCCGTGCGCGTCAGCGTGCCGACTTCCGACAGCTTGTCCAAATCCAAATGACCTAAGGTTTTGCCGATCAAGTCCATGGCGGTGTAATCCGAACGATCCGATCGCGATCCGATGAGGTTGTGGCGCAAAGTACCGCTCTGCTCGGACAGGTGCGGCGTGCGCGCGACTGCGGCTTGCCGTTCACCTGGCGCGGGATGGGAAGGATGCTTGACTATGTTGCCGTGATGGATGAGGCCGTGGTAATTCGTTGGGGCTTTGACAATAATCGTATCGTTGCCATGCGCGTTATTTCCAGGCGGCGGATCCGGATACAATATCGGCGGAATCACGTAGTGACATGTCAACGCGTAGGCCATGAATGCCGCGCCGAGTAACGAGCCCGATCCGGCGTAACCCGCGAGACGCTTATCGTTTTCTACTTGGAGCTTCATTTCCAAGGGACTAGGAGATTTCTTTTTTGAAACGGCAAATACGCTTTCACCAGACATGCAAGGTCCTCCTGGGGGAAAAGGTGTTTTAAGACCCAATGGCGAAATACGGGAACCGACTGCGCGGATGAGACTTCCCTTTTTCAACCCGGGAGCAATCCCGGGATGGTTTTGGATCCGTCGCGTCCTGTCGTCCCAGGCTCGCGTTATAACCTTCCAAAACCTCTCGAAAACGGGAAAAATCGTTCCGCTGTCTCTAATATATCCGGGTCAATCGTGCCGCGCCGCATATTTCGCGTCGCTTTTTAAAATAGGTCATCCAGCCTCCAGGCCTTATTTGGCGGGACCGGCAGGATGGGCTCAAAATTCGGATTAAAAATCACCGTCACTTGTCCGGAATAATTTCAAGCTTTCCGATAACTGTTTTTTCCACCCAAGGCGGCTTGCAAATGATGAAGACCTCCCCGGCACAATCCTACTTTCCCACCGAATTCCCTTCAGTAACTCCTGTGTTACGTCGGATCCGCGCCTTGCCCTTGATTGCCGCGCTCGGATTTTTCCTCGTCGCGTCGGCCTTTCCCGCCCAGTCCGTGGATCTAAATGGTATGGCCATTTTTCCGTCCGACAATCCTTGGCATTTCGATATCTCCAAATTCCAGGTGCACCCCAATTCCGACGCCCTCGTGGCCTCGGTGGGAAAGACGACGTCCTTGCATCCGGATTTCGGATCGATTCTCGACGGCGCGCCCTGGGGCATTCCCTATATCGTGGTGGACAAGTCGCAGGCCAAAATTCCCGTCACCTTCGTCGCATACGGTGATGAAAGCGATCCGGGGCCGTATCCCATTCCGCTCAACGCCCCCATCGAAGGCAACGACCCCACGAAGGGCGACCGCCATGTGCTGGCCATCGACAAGGACGCCCATCTTCTCTATGAATTGTACGCCTCCGAGGCGAAAGCGGATCATTGGAGCGCCGACTGCGGAGCGGTTTTCGATCTGGCTTCCAACACCTTGCGCACCGAGGGATGGACTTCGGCCGACGCCGCCGGACTTCCCATTCTTCCGGGACTGGTGCGTTACGATGAAATCCTCCACGGTGAAATCAACCACGCCATCCGCATGACGGTGGTCAAAAGCCGGAAGCAATACCTCTATCCCGCGCGCCACTATGCCAGCAACGACACCAATTCCAATCTGCCACCGATGGGCATGCGCTTCCGCTTGAAAGCCGCGACGGATATTTCCAAATTCCACGGGGCCGCGCTCATCATCGCGATTGCGCTCAAGAAATACGGCATGATCGTGGCGTACAACGGGAGCAACTGGTATATCACCGGGGCCCCGGACGATCGGTGGCCCGACGCGCAAGTGGACTCGCTGAAAATGCTGAAAGGCAGCGACTTTGAAGCCGTCCTCAGCGTGGACGCGCAGGGGAAGCCGATTGTTCCCTCGGCCGGAATCCGCGCCGAGGATCCCGTCGTGAGGCCGATGCCGGTGTCGGGATTCTTCGTGGATCCTCTGGGGCGTTGGATGCCGATGCGACGCGGCTTAGTCCCGACTTACGCCGTACCCCTGAAGTAAACAAACCTGACGGGTAATGCCGTGGTGCTCCAAGGTTGTTCTCTGGAACCGCCCTGATTCTTTTCTTATCTTTAATCACTTGGGTCAATTCCCCACAGCTTGCTGCGGCTTTAGATTAGGTATTTGCATGCAATTCTCGACTTTTGCATTTCCCCTGGTTTCAATACCCCGTGGCTTGCCGCGGGGTTCTTTATT
>JADGQO010000120.1 GCA_017881725.1 Fibrobacteria bacterium | reverse complement strand
GTGGTGACGGCCACGGATCGCGCCGAGGTGACGGGCTTGGGCGCGATGGATGCGCCGGCGGCGGGGAGGAGCTTGAGCAGGGAGCGCAACTCCCAATCCTGCAGGAAGGTGGACACGGCGGCGGCGTCCAAGCCTTGATAGCGCAGGTCGTCGAGGCCCAAGGGCAGGGTCAGGTCCGTTTCCAGAGTCACCAGCTTTTGCGACAAAAAAGCGTTCTCGCGATCGGCTTTCAGGTTTTCGCGCAGGCCTTTCTTGCTGATGTTCTCCACGTTCTTGTAGATGGCCGCCAGGGTGCCGTAGGTTTCCAAAAGATCCGCCGCCGTCTTGGGTCCGATTTTGGCCACGCCGGGCACGTTGTCGGAAGCGTCGCCGATCAGCGAGAGATAGTCCACGATGCGCGCGGGCGGCACGCCCATTTTTTCCTTCACCTCTTTGGCGCCCGTCACCAGGGAGCCTTCCCCGTTCTTGCCCAGGTCGAAGAGGAAGATGGAATCGTCCACCAATTGCATCATGTCCTTGTCGCGCGTGACGATGTAGGCATGCATGCCACGCGCGCGCGCGCGGAGCGCCAGGGTCGCCATCACATCATCTGCCTCGTAGCCTTCCAAAGCCACCGTGCGCAGTCCGGATTTGGCCACGAACTCATCGATGACGGGAAGCTGGCTTTGCAACGCGTCAGGCATGGGCTTGCGATGCGCCTTGTATTCCGTGTACAGCGCGTGCCGGAAGGTTTTCTTCGGCAAGTCCTTGACGAAGGCGATGTGCGTCGGGTTGCACTCCTTCACCAAACGGAGGGTGTGCGAGGCGAATCCGAAAATGGCCGAGGTTTCCTGGCCTTTGGAATTCTTGAGCGGGTTGTTGATGAACGCGAAGTAAGAGCGGTAGGCCAGCGCGGAAACGTCGATGAGATAAATGCTATCCATATGAGTTCCTAAACTGGAAAAGCCTGGAGCCTTAGTCCGTTCCGCCGAGGGGTTCCGGTCGCGTCATGCCTGTCATTCCGCTCAGAATCCAGAGCGGAACGCATCCCGCAGGTTTACCGAATCGACAATTTGGACGTGATGGGATCCTTCACCTTGGTATCGCCGGAAGCCGCGGGGGTTTTTCCGGAAGCGGAGTCACCGGCGGTTTTTATTTCGTCGGAAGCCGTCGTCGCCGGGGCTTCGGCCAAGGCCTCTGCTTTTGCCGGAGCGGATGCAGGGGATTCAGCGTTCAAGGTGGATTTGATGGGGGTCAAGGTCAGGGTCGTCGTAATATCCGGATCGGTAGCCGTCGCTACTGGAAGCGCTGCAGACGGAATCGTCGCTACAGGTACCGCCGCTACTGGTAGCGTCGGGGTCGCAGTCGCTGCGGTTGTTGACGATGACGACGACGCGGAGGATGACGGGGACGCGGAGGTTTCAGGCTTGCCGGAGGGAGCCAAAGCTGCGCGGAGGAGCACCATGGCCTGGTCCAGATTGAGCGGCAAATTTCCCTTGGGCATCAGCCCTTCGCCTTGCAGGCGCATGAACAGGCGCGGGATGGCCGGCAAAGTGATGGCGGCGAGTTTCAGGATTTCCTCGTTGGATAAAACCTTTTGCGGTTCGTCGAGCATCAGGAGGCGGCCTTCGCCCAAGACGCCCACGCGGTCGGTCAGCTCCAAAATGTCTTCCAGGCGGTGCGAGGAAACGAGAATGCACAGCCCGCGGTTCTTCAATTCCTTCAAGGTCGATATGGTATCCTTGGCGCCCACTTGATCGAGATCGGAAAGCGGCTCGTCGAGAAGGAGCACGGAGGGGTCGGCCACCAGAGCCATGGCCAAGGCGATGCGGCGGCGCTCGCCGGAGGACATTTCGTCCAGGTACCATTCCTTGGCCTGCTTCATGCGCACGAGCTTGAGGACGAAATCGACCTTTTCGCGGATGACGCGGCCTTCGTAGCCCATCAGGCGGCAGGCGCGGGCCAATTCATCCTCGACGGTGGGGCCTACCAATTGGCTTTCAGGATTCTGTTCGACCAAGGTCACGAACTCGTTCAACCGCTTGTTGGAGAATTCCTCGATGGAGCGGCCGTTGAAGGAAATCCGGCCGTCTTGCTTGTCCATGTAACCGGCGAGGATTTTCATCAGGGTGGTTTTGCCCGCTCCGTTCGCGCCCACCAGGCCGACGATTTCCGATTGGTATAGATCCAGGTTGATCTTGTCCAATGCGTTGTTGCCGGCGGGATAATTGAAGACCACGCCTTCCAGACTCACAATTTTCTTCATGTCGCTCATTGATTAGAACTCCTGCGGAGGCCGTCGTCCCAACTTCGGGCGGCCCGCTCATGGAAATCGGATGCGGTGGAGGTTACCTGCCCCGGCCACCCCAGCCGTGGAATAACCGCCCGCATTCCGACCGTTTCCGCTTCGAAAGTTAGGAAATAAATCGCTACTTTGAGCCCATGCCTCCCGCCTTCCGACCCCCGTTTCCGTCTCGAACCCAAGTGAAAATTTGCGGCCTGCGCGACCCGGACCAAGCTCTCGCCCTGGATGCCCTGGGCGTGGACTGGCTGGGTTTCAATTTTCATCCCGGCAGCAAGCGGTACATTGCGCCCAAGGACGCCTTCCCCATCATCTCCAAGCTCCGACATGCCCGCGCCGTGGGCGTGTTCGTGGATTTGCCTGCGGAAGAAATCGAGCGCATCGCCGATACGACGGGCATCGCTTACGCGCAATTGCATGGCCGCGAGGGCTGGGACGTCATCAACGGTCTGACCGTGCCGGTCATCAAGGCCATCCCCCACACACGCTTGGGGGATTTGGGCGGCTTTGCCGAAGGACTGCGCCGGGACGGACCGGGTGTGCTGGAATATTTTCTGGTGGATACGCAAGTGACGCCGAACCCGGCCGGAAATCGGGAAACCGGGGTATCACCGGAGTTACCCCAGGCGGGCGCTCACCTCGCCTCGGCGCATTCCTTCGCAGCCAACGGTGCCTCGGAAAAACCACGGCCTTCGGGCGAAGTCGACACCGGCGGTAACGCGGGATTCGGAGCCGGCGGTCAAACTTTCGACTGGGATCTGCTCAAACAGAATCCCCTGCCCCTGCCCTACTTCCTGGCCGGCGGCCTGGGTCCGGAAAACCTGGCCTCGGCCTTGCGAATTCTAGGATCGGGTTCGGTCCCGCCATTCGCGGTCGACTTGAACAGCCGCGTGGAATCGGCGCCGGGCAATAAGGATATGGCCAAGATCAGGGTTTGTTTGGCTATCGTCGCGGGGATGTGAAAGCCTTAGGTCGCGTCGCGCGAGCGGCAAAACCACTCCGTTCAGCGCAAAGCATATTCGGGGTCGGTGGGGACGGCGGGTCAGGTTTTTAGCGTGGATGCGTATTACCGTGGATGGGCTTCGTCGAGCACTTGTAATTCGAAAACCGCCGTGGTGTCCGGCGTCTTGACGCTGATTTCGCGAACGCCTTTTTTCTCCCCGGGTCCGGCCGAATCGCCCTTGATGCCCCTCACCGTCAGGTACAAAGACAACACGCGCCCGTCCGATTTAGCCTGGCCTTTTTCCAACGTGACGCTGGCCGGAACCGTGATCTCGACGCTATCCAGGCGTCGTCCATAAGCGAAAAATTGCCGCCGTTGCCCCACTACCGTGGCCTCCGGGACCAGCCTCCAGTCGGGTGAGACCGACGGCAAATTGTCTTTGGGCGCGGCGCATCGGGAAACCGACAGGATGACCGCCACCCCCAGCGCCCTTTGCGCCCAAACCGCACCGCGACCCGCAAAAAATGATTTACCCGACCGCATGCGTTCCGACTTACTCGATTTTCAAACTTTGGGCGACCGCGACGAAATCGGTGTTCAGATCGAAACGCGACGCGAGATCCGTGTAGGTGACGGTGATGTCCACGCCCTTATTATAAATCAAGTCCTGTCTGACTTTCAGCAAATTGCCCCATTGAGGTGGTGGTATAACTCAGTTCTATGTAGGAAGGTGTATCATCCTGCCGGACCCTGTCGCCCCAGGTGCCGACCCTGCGCGAGTTTGGACGAGCCTGGACGAGCCTAAAACCTGGAATGATGTCGCGCAATAAAGCATATTAAGAAATCTTATGCAGACTTGGAAAAAAAAATTCCGGATGGGGTCGGCGGCGGCGCTCTTGAGCGCTTTCGGCCTCCTGGCTCTGACCGGCTGTGCACGGGAAAAAATCGCCGAGAAATATCCCAACGGCAAACCCAAGGTGATTCGCAATTACGGCTGGATCGGCGGCGAGACCAAAGCCAATATGACCCGCGAACGCAAATTCTATTTCAACGACAATCCGGAATCGGACGCCGAGTATAAAGACGGGCAATTGGACGGACGCTACGCGGACTTTTGGCATAACGGCCAGAAAAAAAATGTTGGCCGGTACGATCACGGAAAGAAGCGAGGCGAGTGGATCGCCTACTTCAACCAATTCACCGTTTCGTCTAAGGGCGGCTTTCAGGATGATCTTCAAGAGGGACCGTGGAACCAGTATTGGGAGAACGGCAGCGTACGCGCGCAAGGCGTTTTCCTGCGGGGAAAGGAAATCGGCACGTGGAAGGAGTGGGACAATAAAGGCCAGGCCCTGGTCGAAAATTCCTGCTTCGAGTCCAACCCGGAAGGCCGCTATCAAACCTTCCACGCCAACAAGTCGCCCAAGGAGGATTACGACTGCCGCGCGGGCGTGCCCAACGGCGCGTACGTGAAAAAAGATCCGGATGGAGCCGTGCTGGAGCGCGGGTCCTTCGACGCGCAAGGCAAGAAGGACGGGCTCTGGGAGACTTTTAATCCAGAAGGAAAAAAAGAATCGCTTCGGCATTATTTACAGGGCGAGGAAAACGACAGCGTGTATGCCTGGGACGCAAAAGGCCGCCTGCGCGAGCGCGGATTTTTCGCGGGCGGATCCGGTGAGCGCCTGACTTACGACACCTTGGGCCATCTCATAGGACGGCAACGCCTGAAGGCCGGCCGGCCCGATGGGGAAGGCTGGGCGTATTGGCCCAGCGGCGCGAACCGGTCCCAAGTCATCTACCAAAACGGCGTCCCCGCCGCGCTCAAGAAATGGCATGCCAACGGCAAGCTCATGGCGGAAGGCCAATTCCGGGACGGAAAACGTGCGGGCGCGTGGCAGGATTACTTCGATAATGGTAAATTGGCGGAAGTGACCCACTACGTGGACGGCGTGATGCACGGAGACCAGCTCTTTTATGACGTAACCGGCAAGTTAACCCGCACGCAGCGCTACGAGCACGGCTACCCGGCGGAAGGAAAGGTTCCTGCGGCCCTGGGCGGCGGGAAAGGAAATTCGCACCCTTAGCTCAACTGGATAGAGTACTGGCCTTCGAAGCCAAGGGTTGGGGGTTCGAATCCCTCAGGGTGCAGCTAAATTCGCGCAAATTCCCCAGAAATCCAGCCTGGTTCAGCAAACCTTCGCCCTTCCAGGCGCGTTAGCGTCCACAAAGCGTCCACTTACCGCCGAGAATCTCACAAAGGGCCTGTTAAGAAATAAGTGGAGCAAAGGAGCCCCCCGGATGTGAGTCAGATGGGTTCATTCGGATTGCGCAAAACCTGAGGAATAGCAGCGCTATTTCGATGGTTTTGTGATTGACGATCGGGCCACTTTGGCCCGCCGGGCCGCACCGGCCGGCCGGGCCCAGGTGGCCTGCAGATGGGTGACGAACTGATTCGGTTATTTCTGCATCACAACTTGATCCGGTGTTCCGTTGTCGAAAAGGTTCGCGGCGGAAATGTGGCGCGTCATGAAAACGAGATGGGCCTCCAGATATCTTTATCGTTTTTTGCCGTGCCGTTCCTAACTCGCATTATTGAACAGGTCCAAGCCGTCACGTCTCATATTCACCAGCTCAGTGGATGCTGTGCTTGCCTAGGTTGACACCTGTAGCTTCCATTTCATTCAGCGACCAGAGTTTATCCGCCTCCGCTTCCAAACCGGCATCCAACTTGGCTTGGACTGACTTTTTTTCATGCCGGGTTCCTTTTGGATTAGGGCGACCACACTATCGGGGTTGCGAATCGTTTTCCATCCCGCTGCAATTCCGCGAACCCAAGACTGGGGCTTCTGGACCCGATTTGGACCGGGATCCAATTTACACCCGTGTGGACATGGACAAGCGCCAGGCGTTGTCCCGAAGAGGCGTATAGGCCCAAGGTCGCTTGGGGATCCGTGAGGATTCCACAATCGAGGCGCAAGGTGAATCCGCTGGGTAACGAGCGTGTTACGGTGATGATCGGCATTGCCGCATATGCGAGCGTGCCCCCGGGCGCGGAGTTGGAGCTGCGGCGGCGGATACCCGATTGGGAACCGTATTCATAGGCCCCGAGATCGGGAGCTTTACCAATGAAATTATCGTTTACGCCGGGAATCACCACGCCGGCATCAATGAGCGGGCTGCCTGCGGCCAGGCGATAATCCGTGCCGACGGCGACGAATTTCGGATCGACATCCAACCCATGCGCTTCTTGGCCCGTGGCTTTGGAAAAGGCGGAGAGGCTCGCGTAATTGGACCCGGACCATTGCGCCATCTTGCCCGTTGCCGTGGTAAACAAATCGTCGGAATCGAAATCCACCGGGTTTTGGCTGGAACTGCTTTGCACGGCATAGTCGGTGCCCGCATAAATGTTATTGCGTGAAATGATATGGTTCCAAGCGCTGTACTGTTTGAACCAAAAACCCGGCTGCCCGGTTACGGAGGTGTGGCAAGTATTGTGATACAGATACACCCAATCCGTGGTCATGGCGCCGCCCACGTTGAACTTGATGGGATACCCGACATAGCCGCTATGGGTTTCCCAGCCGGTCAGCACGTTGCGCATAATATAGGTAGGCCCACCCTGCGCCGGGGCTACGGAGATGCCGGTCAAAAAATTGCGGAAAATATTGTTGTAAATACGGACATTGGTCCCCGCCCCATCCGTCTCGATGCCGTCGTCGTTCAGGAATTCGAGCACGTTGTCATGAAAATCCAAATTGCTGGTCGGTCCCGTGGCGTCGTCCGAGAACAAATGCGCGCCGTCGAAAAGGTGGGAAAAATGATTGTTGCGGATCACGTTGCCGACATTGGCCGTGGAGCTGCCGTATACCACGACGCCGCCCGCCTCATAATAGTCGGTGCCTTCCTTGACGGCGCTCCAGTTCCAAGTATCGATGGGCGCTTCGGTGAAATCGCAATGCTGAACGGTATTGAAACGACAGCCCCGTTTCAACGCCACTCCGACGACACTGTGATGCAAGTAACACGAGTCCACAAGATTGAAGGATGCGCCGTCGAGATAGATTCCACGAGGATAGGCATCGAGTCCGTAATAGGCGACTTCCAAGCCCCGGACTTGGATATAATCCCGACCCGTTATCGTGACGCCTGTGGTAAAACGCGGGATTTGCACGGAGTCGGCCGTGGTAGGCGCGCGTCCGGCGAGAAACCGGACATAGAGATAGGCGCCGTCGGCAAAATAGCCTTCGTCCAGGCTCCAGGTGTTGGCCGTTAAATCATTCAAGCTGGGATGGGCGAAAAGATGTTTGCCGTTGCGGTAGGCCAACCCCGGTTGCGCCGTGCAGGCGCTGCGATACACGCCGGAAGTCGCGTTGTATAGACTCCAGGTGGGATGAAAGGAAGTGTCTCGACCATCCAGTGTCGCCGCTTCGCCCGGAGCGTTGCGGATGCAAATCGGTGCTTGCGCCGTTCCCGAACGAGGCAAAGTGACGGATTCATAATAGCGGCCGGCATGCATCAGAATCGTCGCGCCGGGATTGGCTACGGATAAGGCATGCGCGAGAGTGGCGAAGGCCTGGGACAAGGTGGAACCGTCATGGCTGTCGCTACCGTTCACGGCGACATGGTAGGTCACTCCCTGGGGCGATGGGAAAGAATCCGCGCGTGTCGTAACCAGGACGCTCGTGTCATGGGAAAACAAATTTCCGCTGAGCCGTATCATGTACGCGGTATTGGCGACGAGCCCGAAAACGCTTCCGGAAAATCGGTTGGAGGCTACGCGGGAAAGATTATGGCCTGGGTGCCAAGGTTGTGAGGACGTGGCGGGATTCCATGCGACCAAAACCTGCGCGCTCGTATCCGTAGCGGAGGCGAAAGCAATTTCGATCCCGATATTGTTGAATGTGGACACTGTCGTGACGGACGTCACGGACGGAATGGATTGGGAATGGATTGCGGACAAGGCCGCTAAAACGCCAAAGGAAATCACCTGGACCGGATTCATGGTTTGCCCTCCCCCTGAAACGATAAACTGTTACCTCGCCTGATACGCACAAATATTTTTCCTTTCCCGGGATGCGGAGGACCACTCTCCGGAATCGACGGCATACCCATCAGCGCGCTCCGATCCGTTCGATCGCCTTTTGGCCTTCCAGTGGAATTTTCAACTCCTTGTATAATCATGCGCTCTATGAAAGCGAGCGGAATTTCCTTGGACGGCGGTGTTCGACGGCATCGGCAGCGTTACCATTCATGCAAGCCCCGACCCGCAATCCGGGGCTTACAACCACCCATTCCAGGAGCATGACATGATTCGATGGATCCGCAACGTTTCGCTTCCGCTGGCGGCAGCCACCTTTTTCGCCTGCAATCAAGGAGACAGGGTTTCCCAAACCGAGTCGGACGGGCGCACCGGTTCGGCGAGCATCCGCCTGCCCGCCTTGCCGTCCAATTACCTGGCCAAAACCAGCGCATCGGCCAAGGCCATATTCTCCTTGAGCATCACCGGTCCTTCCATGCAGCCGATCCAAAAATCCTGGGTGCTGTCGTCCGATACCGCATCGACCTTCACGGTCACGGGCATTCCGGTCGGCTACTTGCGCCTATTTTCCGGCCGTCTCCTGAAAATCAGTTCCAAGGGCGACACGGTGGAAGCGCATTTCGGTTCGGATACCGCGCGGATTGTTTCCGATACCGTCGCCCAAGTGCGCTTGCGGTTAAATAAATCCGGCCTCGGCGCTGCGGACGTGTGCGTGGAAGTGGAAGGCTGGGCGACGGACTCCTCATGCGTCAAAATCAAACCCGCCCCGTTCAATTTGACCGGGTGTTATTCAGTCCTGATTTCCAAGTCGGATTCCCTCGGGTTTTTATTGGCGCCGGAGTTGGCCAAGTTGAGTCTGACACAAAGCGACACCTTGGTGCATGCGATCCTGAAGTGGAGCTCGGGGCGCGTGGACTCCGCAAAGGGAATTTTCTCCCCGCAAATGACGCTCTTTTTAGGTCCCTGGAACGGAACCGATACCGCCGTACACAATGGTTCGTTTTACCTGAAAGCCGGGTTCTCGCAGGATCGCAGTTTTGGCGGCGACCTCACGCTGGACAATCAGAGGAGCTACCAGATGATTTCAGGAGTGCCCACTTCCTGCGATGCATCCGATGGGGAACCGCGCGCCTGTTATTCCGTATCCCGGGAGCTGCGCACCGCGCCGACGGAAAGCGGCCGCCTGATTCTCCGGGCCACGAAAGTGGGCTCGTGGGGCTATTTCCAATGGAACGGCATTTATTCCATCATCTATCCGACGCCCATGACCGGATCGAACCTGGACACGGCCCGGGTACAGCTGCGGGTTGAGGACGCGAAAACTCCCCAAAATATCGCCGAATACAATCTCCAATTGCGCCCCAGGGGAACGGCGGAGGGCTATATCTACGCTGCTCCCGAGGACACCGCGCAAATCGGCCGGTGGCGCGCCACGCGCAGCGCCTGCACGACGCAAGAGCCCATTTAAACAGGGCCATGCGAAGGCACCCGCAGTAACGGGGGCGTTACGGGGGTGTCCCCCGTTGGGCGGGGTGCGCCGAGGGTTCATGGGCCAAGGGCCCATGAAATCGAGGCCAGGGGAGGTGCGCCTCCCCTCAAAACCTCCTCAAAACGTTAAAATCCAGCGAAATTGAAAAAATTTATTTATTTACACTACATCATATGCCATAAATTCACTTGATTTAGCCTCTTAATCCATTTTTTAATTCGTTTGACAACTCATAAACACTACATTATTATAGGATGTGCCCGGGCTTATCGCTTTCTCTTGGAGCGGGGGCCGAAGGCTGCAAGACACGTTTCCGTGAAAAGAACCCAGGGGTAGATATGCAATTCCCAGTCAAGCTCGCACTCGCCTTAGCCGCTCTTTCCGCTCTATCGACCCGGGTGGTTTATGCCATCGGCGATCAGCACGGGGTTTTCCGCAGCCAGTCCACGCAAGGGGATCAATGGATGGGGACCGCCACGATTGAAGATGAGGAGTTTCGAATCACCGTGCATCCCGATTATCTGGATGTCGAGCTGGACTGGGTTTTCCGGGTGGGTGGACAGGCGCCGGCAAAGTACCAAGACGCCCTGGAAATCGTGGGGAATCTGAATCTGGCCAAAAGCTCGGTGGTGACCGGAATATTGGCCTGGTGGAAAGGCGACATCCTGAAAGGGAAACTGAAAACCACTACTACGGCCCGGGCCGATTATGAAGCCGTGGTGCAAAGAAGCGACACCGCGCCCCCGCCGCCGCGCGATCCGGTATTGATGGAATACGGTTGGGGCATCGACAACTATTACATCTCGATTTTCCCGGCCAAGTTCGGGGAAACGCGTAAAGTGAGAATCCATTACTTGATTCCCGCAAACTCCGAGGGCGGAGTAGTAAAAATGACTTACCCGTACGCCTTCAGCGATACCGCCAGGGTATTCATCAAAGCGGGATCGGATATCGCCTCCTATAAAATCGAGACTGGGAAAAATGCTCCTCCGCGCGTGAATAAAACTTTCGACGCCCTCAGCGCCAATGACTATGCCTTTCACGCTTACGGCGGTAGATCCACTGGGGCAAGAATCGCATCCATCGTGCCCGTGCTGGCCAATGAAGGATCCGGTTCCCGCATGTATGTGGGGGACGTCAGCGCTGCGAATCTACAGGGCCAAGCCGGTCATATCGTGGTCATGGATGCGGAGAAAATCATCGCCCAAAGTAATTTGAAGGAAGACTTCGTGATCCTGTGGCGCTGGAACCATACGCCGCTGCTGGAGCGTTATGCCGGACAAATCGTAAGCCAATCCAAACTGCTGAAGGCCTTCCTGGTCAAACTGGACAGTGCGAATAAACGCGCCGCCCTGATCATCGACAAGGAGGGAGGAGAAAGAGTCACGTTCACGCTTTCGAAAGCGGATGATGCGGAACATAAAAGGATGACGGCGTATCTGGATTCGTTGGCGGCATTGGCGGTACTGGATCCTCCCGTAACTTCCGTGGCGCCCAATTATCAACTCCAAGTAGACGCCGCTAAAGCCGAAAGCGAATTCGAAGCGGCCATCCAAGCGGCCATCAAACTGTTCGATGCCAACGATAATATCCGCCACCTGCTTTTGCTCACCGCCGGGCCGCGCATCATCAATACCTATTCCAATCCGGTCCCGATGAAAATCGACAGCGCCATCACCGTGGGGGCCTTTGTCGACTATGCCGACCATTTGACGTCGGGCGCGCCAATCGGAAATGACGACCGCGTTCTGTATTGGCCCGGAACCAACCCCGGCGGCATCCTTTCGCAGCAAACGCTGAACCTGGAAATCGAGGCCGTGGTCAGCAACGGAAGCCGGCTCTGCACCCTTTCCGTTGCGACTAAGCCAGACAAGAGCGAAACCTACGCCAGGAATAAAAGCGAAATCGAAAAGCACGTTTTCAGTTCCGCCGCTTTACGCCCCAAGATTAACTGGAAAATCAGCCAGGAAAACAAGGTCATCTCCAGCTTCGAGGAAACGGCGCAAATTGTCCGCGTAGACAATGCTGACGCGCTTTCCAAAATCATGGGCGCCTCGCGAGCCCTGACGCCGATGGCGAATGACATGCCTCGGTCCATGGCCGCCACCGTGGGTTTTGTCGACAGCAGCTACTCGCTGGTAGCGCTGGAAGAGGATAAGCTGTCGGCCGCCGACGCGACTACCTACGCGGCTGCGGGCGTGCCGGATCTTTTCGCGTCCGATATCAAAGCGGCGCCGGCGGATCTCATCCATATTCCGGTACAAGATTGGCTTAAGGAAAATCCGCCGCAAAAAATCTGGAATTATGGGACCGCATACAGCAACGTGATGTTTGAAAAGGGGGCGGTGATGATCGATATGGTCCCGGCAGCGGCCGTCCAAGGGGTAGGTAAAGTCGGGGCGTTAATGCCTTTCCCCATGTCCGGAGATTTGGCCGCCAACAGCACGGGCACTTATGCGGACTACTCCAAAGACCTTTCCGCGGGAATTTTGTCCAAGGGCAATCGAAACCGCGCGACCCAATTTGCGCGAGTCCACGGACCTTGGTTGATTTTGGAAATGGCGCTGGTGAGCCCTTCACTGCAGGGCAAGGTGCAAGTGGAAATCTACAGTCTGAGCGGCATGTTGATCCATTCCGAAAGCCTTAATCTCTCCGCGACCCAAACCTCGATTGAATTGCCCATGAACAAAATGACCCTTCGGAACGGCTTATATCTGATTCAGGTAAAATCAGGGTCGGCGCAGTACCGGCAAAAAATCATGATCCCTTAAGTTTAGGTTCCGCCGCAATTCCGGAATTGCGATTCCGGGTTCGACCTGCGCGCACTCGTGGCCGCGCGGGCGTCGGCCAGCTACGCCCTCCCTCCCCCCTGGGTCAGGTCAAAACGTCGTGTTGGGCGGAAAGAAAATGAGTTTGAATCAGTGACAATATTATTGCAAGGATACGAGGCGATTCGAAGGTACACGCTCACTTTTAACGATATGGAAAAATTGAGTTGCTGGCCATCATTTCAAATGAACCTCCTGAGAATTTTTCCAATGAGAATAGGGTCCGTCTTCTCCTCGATTACATTTCCTGCTTTGCGGCTTCGTATTCTTGGCGCAACAAAGGACAGCATGTTTCGGATTTTTCGCGTCCACGGGAAACAGTTTTGAGGTCTCTGAATGGGTGCGGATTGACAGGATTTTAAACCGATCCATCCCCTCAGCGATTGGCGCCGAAAACGTTATCGCCCCAAACGACTATTTCGCGATAGGTCCCGAGGACATGACATTGCTCACCTTGGTTTTTGGTTCCGCCCCTACGCTGCGAAACATCATGATTCCTTCGGGGGTTTTTACCGTTTTCCGGTATTCGGAAAGCACTTCCATGCTCTTCCAAATGGTAAGTAATTTCCAGGTTTCGGATTCATCGATGTCCTGAATCAGATAGGTGGCGACTATTTGACTGGGCAGGCGCTGGGTCATGGCCTGATGCTTGGATATCAATTCCGGCCATTTGCTTTTCGGAACAATCGCTTTTAACGAGGTGATAATCATTTTGCGAACTTTCCTGGGAATAGATGGGATTCGGGTATCTTAGGAAAAATCCATCCTGAAAATACCCGAATTCCAAAAGTACTCATTTCGATCGTTTCGCCCGCCCCCAACTGAACTTGCTACTATTGCCCCCGGAGCGGCACGCCTCGTCCCCGGGCCAAGGCACGGCCGCACAGCCTTGTGGGCCCACCTGGCTTACTGAAACCATTCCCTACCCAAGCCCCGTAAGAGGTCCCGTTGCATCCCTTAGCATTCGCCAACTTGAAATTACCCGCCGCCCAACTGCAAAACCTAGAGGCCCTCGGCTATGCGGCCATGACGCCCATCCAGGCGGAAGCGCTGCCCATCGCCCTGGAAGGCCGGGATCTGATCGCCCAGGCCAAAACCGGTAGCGGCAAGACCGCGGCATTTCTGATTCCCTTGCTGGAGCGCCTGGATCTGAAATCCGCGGCCACGCAGGCGCTCATCGTCTGCCCCACGCGCGAATTGTGCATCCAGGTGACTCAGGAGTTACGGCAACTGGCGCGTTACCTGGGCAACGTCAAGGCCGTCCCATTGTACGGCGGCCAGGACATGCGGCTGCAAAAGGAGGCGTTGCGCAACGGATCGCATATTCTTATCGGCACGCCCGGACGCATTTTGGATCATCATCGCCGCGAAACCTTGGATCTCAAGGCCGTGCGGACCTTGGTGCTCGACGAGGCCGATCGCATGCTGGACATGGGTTTCCTGGGCGACATCACGGAAATCATCGCCACCTTGCCGAACAAACGCCAGAGCCTGATGTTCTCCGCCACCTTTCCGGAAGACATCCAAGTGCTCAGTCGGC
This sequence comes from Fibrobacteria bacterium, assembly GCA_017881725.1. Lineage (GTDB taxonomy): Bacteria > Fibrobacterota > Fibrobacteria > UBA11236 > UBA11236 > Chersky-265. The sequence continues at coordinate 415 of JADGQO010000120.1, read as the reverse complement.
GGTTCCAGGACAATCCGATCCACGTGCATGTGGAAGAAGAGGCGGGAGCCTCCGACATCGACCAGAAATTCCTGATCTGCGCCAAGGAGTCCAAGCTGGATGGCCTGGCGGCGTTGTTGTGCAAGTCGGGGCCGCAAAGCGCGCTGGTCTTTTGCAATACCAAGGTCGCGGTCAAGGAGGTCCACCAGTATTTGTCGGGCCTGGGCTTCGGCGTCGAAGCGTTGCACGGGGAATTGGAGCAGCGGGACCGGGAGCATATCCTGATGCGGTTCCGGCACGCCAGCCTGCGCGTGCTGGTGGCTACGGACGTGGCCGCGCGGGGACTGGACATTGAAGACCTGGGAGCCGTCGTCAATTTCGAGGTGCCGCATGACATGGAAACCTACGTCCACCGCATCGGCCGCACGGGGCGGGC
>JADGQO010000119.1 GCA_017881725.1 Fibrobacteria bacterium | reverse complement strand
CGGTGGATCTTTCAAATCATGGAGGGGTTGGGAATCGCCCGGTTCGAGGGCAGCTCCGGAGCGGACGGTCCTGGAGCCGTGAGGGAGTTGGTGACGAACATGACGCCGCTCCGGAAGAAAATCATCCGACTATTCGGGCCCACCGCCTGCCGGATGCACGGGCTAAATCCTGAAACCGCCTTTTAGGGTCCAGGAATGTGTGATGTAATACTTGCCCTTTTCCCGCGTGGCGGGATTGGCGGAGTAGACCACGGCCAAATGCTTGGCGATGAATACGCTGTCCGAGTGGCTGTAGGTTTTATTGCGTTGGATGAATCCTTCCAGCACGGCGATGACGGGCTCGAAGTCCCCGCTGTTATACAGGTCATGCACCTTGGCTTGATTCAGCGTTTCCCCGGGCTGGGACTGGGTCTGAGCTGAGTCCGCGTTCTTGGGGTTGGTGCGGGTGTCTTTAACCGTAACCGAAGCCGCGGCGGGGGCGGATCGAACCGGATCCGCGGGGCGCCCGAAAGCCGGCGAGGCGCCGAAACCGGCGGCTCCGGCGAGGGCCAGGCATATGGAAAGCAGGATGTTTTTATTCATGCGGGTAAGACATTCCAATTTTAAAACGGACAATCGCGGCAAACGCGAACCACAAATGGAACCTCAAACGGAACCGATGGCCCACGGATTGCGGTTCAAAAAGTAGTAAAGCGGCATGACGACGGGATCGTCGGGGGCGGGGGCGGGACCGTATGGAAACGCAGTTTTTGGGGTTATTGCATCCCGAATTCGCTGGCTGGATTACTCCAAACCCGTCCACGAATAACCCACTAATAACCGGTTAAAACTCCCAACCGGAATCCAGTCCCATCACGAGCGAAAGGTCGCGATTGAAATCCCCGTTTCTTTGGATGAGCCCGTCCTGGAAATGCAAATCATAAAACACCGCGCCCACATGCGCGCCCAGAAGCCAACCATGTCCCACGTCGCCCTCCAGGGCTACGCGCGCCTTGCTGATCCACCCGATGGACGGATGATTGGACGCGCCGTTCAGGAATTCCAAGTTGAGCGATAACGGCCGGTTGCTCCCGAAGCGCACCAGAGGCCCTCCCACCAAATAGCCGCCTTCAAAATTGAACGCTTCCGCCGGATTGTCCAGCCCACGCAAGGCCAAATCGATATAACCCCCTTCGACGGCGAAGCCCAGGCCCAGGCCGTTGCGGTCGAGGCCCATGGCATAGCGCGCGCCCAACAATTGCGCGTTGCGGTATAAACGCGGACCGCCGTCTTCCCAATTTTCCCCGGAATAGGAATACCGCAATCCGATTTCACGGAAAACCGGATAATGCTCCTTGTTGACGGCCATGTCATACAGCGTCGCGAAGCCGTATCCGATGAATGCTCCGGCCACGACCACGCCCACACCGATGAATATCAAGGCCGCCCAGCCTTTGGAGTCCATGTTCCAATGCCCGTTTTGGATGTCGAGCATGAAATTTCCCACGTAACCGACGGTGCGCTGCCCGGCTTCGGTGTCGTCCGGTTTGGCATTTTGACCCTGGGCCGCAGCGTTCGCGGTCGTGTCCGCGCCCGCGTCCCCGGCCGCCCCAGCTGCGCCCGAAGCCGCGCCTTCCACACGGAAATCAAATGCGTTACCGGTACCATTCAGGTTACGTAGGGTGGTAACCCGCGCAGAATCGGAGGCCTTCGCGGACGCCCGCGAGGCGCTATCGGACGCGACAGCATCGCGCGGCTGGGTTGTGCGGGCTACGGGGCCGCCTGCGCGCGGGGAAGATGCGTTCCCAGGCGGGGCCGGGGCGGCGGATAACATAGAGGCCAGCCCACAGAGGACGGCGGCGGCGCAAGCGAGAGCACGCAGATCGCTGCGTTGCACGGCACTTGGCTTAAAAGGTTCTAGGAAAGCCGACGACATTTCACTCCCTGCGAGGCCAATGGATGAACGTGCGGTCCGCTTCCGGTCTGGATATGACGCACGGTATATTGACGCGCAAGCCCACCGAAACAGCTACCCATCCATGGCGATTATGAGATTCATAAATCCGACGTGCCTTGACCGTTACCATGCCACCCTTTAAAATAAGCGAAAAGGATTCCAAGGAGGGAAAGTATGAGTTTTTTAGACGATGCCATCGGTGTACATACGAATTGGAAATTAAAACTGCTCACAGCCGTCAACGGAGGCGAGGTTCCCGATCGAAACAAGGTTTGCGTGGACAACCAATGCGACCTGGGAAAATGGATTTACGGCGACGGGCAGAAAAGCCTGGGCCAATCGCCGGACCTGGCCAAGTTGAAAGAGGAGCACAAGCGGTTCCATCAAACCGTGGGATCGATAATCGATTTGGTGCAGCAGAAAAAAGTGGTCGAAGCGAAGAAAAACATCCTGGAAGGGGAATTCCATGCGCGCAGCCTGGGAGTGGTTTCCTGCATCCAGGCTTTGAAAAAGCACGCCCATTGAATCGGTAAAAAGGCGGTATCCGGTAAACAGTAGCATCCTCACCAGGGAAGGGTGCAGCGGGCGGTAGCGCGGGATTCTCGCTTTCAATTTAGAGTTAGATATTCTAAATTGAGACTCAAAATGGAAACTGTATCTCGTTTTTTAATACCCCCCGATCAGAGTTTTTTCCTTTTCGGGCCTAGAGGCACGGGAAAATCCACCTGGATCCGCGAGCATTTCGGGGAGAAGATCCTATACCTGGATCTTCTCAGGATGGATGTATTCCGCACCCTTACGGCCAATCCTGAAAGACTCAGGGAACTGGTGGAAGGGAGGAATCCGGGAGTGGATACCGTCGTACTGGATGAGATCCAAAAAGCTCCTACCCTGCTTGACGAAGTCCATTCCTTGATGGAAAAGCAAAAAAAAATCCGCTTCATTCTGACGGGATCCAGCGCCCGGAAATTGAAACGCGCCGGAGTCGATTTGCTTGCCGGCCGCGCGTTGATCCGAAACCTGCATCCGTTCATGGCCTACGAATTGGGCAAGAAATTCGTTTTGGAAAAAGCCTTGCAATACGGACTCGTGCCTTTGGTGATGAACGCCCCGGATCCGGAGGGCACCTTGGCGGCCTATGCCGCACTATATCTCAAGGAAGAAGTCCAGGCCGAGGGATTGGTCCGGAACATCGGATCCTTCGCTCGCTTCCTGGAGGCCATTTCCTTTTCGAATGGTTCGATTTTGAACCTGAGCCACGTGGCCCGCGAATGCCAAGTCGGTCAAAAAACCGCGGAAGGCTACCTGGACGTTTTGGAGGATCTTTTGCTGGGCCACCGTTTGCCGGTTTTCCAGAAAAGATCCAAGCGGTCCTTGGCCAGCCATCCCAAATTCTATTACTTCGACACGGGTGTTTTCCGCAGCCTCAGGCCGACGGGTCCGTTGGACGATCCGGGGACTATCGAGGGCGCGGCCCTGGAAGGCCTGGTATTCCAGCACCTGCGCGCGTGGAACGGCTATGGCGGGGACAAACACACGCTTTCGTATTGGCGGACGCGGGCCGGCAACGAAGTCGATTTCATCGTCTATGGAAAAGACGGCTTGCATGCCATCGAGGTGAAAAATTCCAAGCGAATCCGTCCCGAGGATTTTTCGGGACTGATTTCCATCGGCGAGGAATATCCAATCGCGAAGCGTTACCTGCTCCACCGGGGCGCGGATCGATATGTCCATGAGGGAATCCGCTGTATGCCCTGCGGCAAATTCCTCGCGGAGTTAAAGCCGGGGAAGCCCATTCCGGAGTAGGCGGGGGCGGGAATAGGCATGAGGCGGGTGTATTGACAATGTAACTACAACCCCCTTCAGCCCCTGCGGATGCGCCAGGGGAACATCCAGGCGATCAAGGCGATCTGGATCGAGATCATCAGGGCATTCGCCAAAAAGAGGCGTGGCAGCAGGCCGGCGTAAACATTGCCGATGAAAATGACCACGGCGCCTCCGCCTACCGCGAGCACGATGGCCATCACCGCTTTGTAGCGGGGCGGATCGCTCGCAATCAATAGATTCAGCAGGGAAATGCCCATTACGAACACACCGATCAATTGCAATTGACTGCGCACGAAAGGCGATGCGACCTCGGCGGCCGGGATGCCCAGCGAGGTAAAAAACAATTCCGGAGCGAACCAATGGCTCAGGCTGAAGTAAACGAATTCGACGAATGCCGTCAATCGCAGCAGCCAGGGTAAAGCGGGTGGGTATGGATTTGGTTTCAACAAAAGTGAATTTGCCTTTTTCCCTTTTTACTGGCTAGCGCAAAGTTAAATCAAAACGTGGTTAACCCTTGCCGCCTACCAAGGCGCGCCTACCGAGACTACAGGGCCCGGACGGCCAGGGGCCGGGTCGATCCGCGCACCCTTCAAAGACTAGGACCTGGGGGTCGGTTCATTTTCCGGGAGCGAAAATGAATCTGGATGTCAGAGAGGGGATTGTCACGATTTCCGATACTTGATCAGCGGTACGAAGTTCGGAGTTCAAGATCTTGCCCGGTTAATCCTATCCTTCGGGATGTAACGTCATTTTGAATCAAGGTGGTTTTACGACCGGACACGGTATAAACCGATACCATGTGACTTTGGCCACCCAGTGAAAAATGCGGTCTGAATAAATATGGTGAAATGAGATTAGGTGAATCTTCAGTCGAGGTTAAGATGGTTCCATTCACTCCCACGGCCACGAATTGGCTACCCGTCCACGTCACAGAGCGCAGGGAATTTGTTGTTCCTGAAGATCTGCTAGTCCAGTTATTGCCATCCGGGGAGGTCAGGATACTGCCAACATCACCCACGGACACAAGCAAGTTGCCCGTCCACGTAACAGAGCACTGTTGGCTCGCCGTTCCAGAAGTTCTATTGGTCCAGGCGATGCCGTCCGGGGACGTGAGGATAGTGCCGATGTACCCCACCGCCACCAGTTGACTGTCTATCCAAGTCACGAAGTTTAGCCACCCGCCCGTTGGTGAATTTCTTATGGACCAGTTAATACCATCCAAGGACGTCCGTTCAATTCCGCCTTCCCCAATCGCCACCAGTTGACTACCCGTCCAGGTTACGGAGTTGAAATCACTCCCTGCTCCCGAAAGCTGGCTGACCCAGGCAAGGCCATCTGCGGAAGTCTGGACCGTGCCGTTATTCCCCACAGCCACAAGTTGGTTGCCCGTCCAAACCACGGACCTCAACGTATTCGTTGTTCCCGAAACTCTTTTAGTCCATGTATTGCCGTCCGCAGAGGACAGGATAGTGCCGGCATCCCCAACGGCTACCAACTGTTTACCCGCCCAAGTCACAGAGCTAAGCCAAACGCTTGTTCCCGAGCTTTTGCCGGTCCATGTAATACCGTCCTCAGATGTCTGAATTGTGCCGGAATCTCCTACGGCTACAAGTAAAGTGCCCGTCCATGCCACGGAATTCAGCGAATGAGTTGAACCAAAATTTCTTCCCGTCCAAGTAATTCCATCCGCTGAAGTCCTTACACTTCCGACATCCCCAACCGCCACCAGTTGATTGCCTGTCCAGGTAACGGAATTAAGACGATAGGGTGTTCCCGAAATTCTGCTGATCCAGGAAATGCCATCGGGAGAAGTTAGACTGGTACCGGCATCCCCCACGGCCACAAGTAAAGTGCCCGTCCATGCCACGGAGAACAGCGGATTCGATATTCCTGAATTTCTTCTGATCCAGGTAATGCCATCGGGCGAGGTCAATATTGTACCACTTCCCCCTGCGGCCACAAACTGGCCAGCCACCCAGGTCACACTGTACAGCCCATCGGTTGTTCCCGAAATTCTGCTGGTCCAGGTGATGCCATCTGGGGATGTCAGGATGGCGCCCATACTTCTCAAATACCCCACAGCCACAAACTGACTTCCATTCCAAATTACTGAGGACAGACTAGCCGTTGTTCCCAATGTTTGGTCTATCCAGGTAATCCCGTCCGTGGACGTCAGGATAATGCCTGCTTCCCCTACAACTACGAGTTGGCTGTCTGCCCATATCACACTGAACAGCCAATCCGTTGTTCCTGAATTTCTGCTGGTCCAGGTAGTGCCATCCGGGGACGTCAGGATTGTACCACCGCTCCCAACGGCTACCAGTTGCCTGCCGGTCCAAGCCACGGAGTTTAGCCGATTATTTGTTACCGAATGTCCGATCGCCCAGATAATGCCGTCCGGGGACGTCAGGACAGAACCTGCTTCCCCTACAGCAACAAGCTGGCTGCCCGTCCAAGTTACTGACTGTAGTGGATTTCCGGTGGGCGATGGGCTCCGCAATGTCCAGTTGGACTGGGAAAATACCTGTGAACCTAAAATGAGAGACCAGACTGCGGCTAGCACTAATCTTTGCACAGGAGCCCTACTAGAGGTGAGCATGCGATACACCTTCTGCAGTGCATAGGTAAATCGAACACCCTTGTCCGTCAATAGCCACAAATCTCGAATTCCTACTCGGCGAAATTCGGCGGAGGCGAATAATCATCAGGAATCGGTGTAACTCCTGGGTGACGAGCCTCCGAGACGCCTTTGGAGGCGCGCCTACCGAGACCGCAGGGCCCGCGTCGATCCGCGAACACATCCCAACCGCCGGGAAGGCTTCGTCCAGCAGGCCATCGTGGGGGGCCAGACGGTAATTCAGCGCCGCTGTATCGAATAGGTTAATTTTGACCTCATGAGAAATTCTAATTCGGACTGGACGCGGCTGGGGAATGCCCTCCGTGCGATTCCGGTTTTAATTTTAGGCGGCATTTTAGGTGGCATTCTAAGCGCGTGTGAACGAATGCCGGGCCCAGCGAACCGGCGGCCGTTCACCATGAACCTTTCCAGTGGCGGAGGATTCTCGGGAATGTACTCCGGGTGCACGCTGGCTTCGGATGGAACCGTAATCCATTGGCAAAAGTTCGGAGGCCGTGATAGCACCTTGGCCAAAGCGATGGGATCGCCGGAGACCATTCTTTCCTTGCGCAGGAAATTGGAGGCCGACGGCGCGCTGTCCATCCACAACGATGCAACCGGAAACATGACGACTCGGGCGGAGCTGAAGACGGCGGATTCGGTTTACTCTTGGTCCTGGTCTGGATCCGGACTGAATGAAAATACGCCTTCGGCGCTCAAGGCATGGTTTGCGGATGCGGACGCATACTGTCAAAGTTTCTCCGCACCCGCTGCTTCGGAAAGAAAGTGAACTCCATGAATAATCGTGTGACTCGATCGGCCGTTCCTTTGATGGGCCTGTGCTTGGCGTTACTGGTGGGACAAGGGATGGCCATGGACTACCGTTCCTTTGCAACGAGCAAGGGTAAGATAATCCCTCGGCCTCCGGTGGCTTCCCCGATAGCAACGCCGAAGTTGAGCAATCTTAATTTGGCCGGCATCAGCCGGAAAATCCAACGCGCCAAAGGTCCGGCCCCGTTGGGGAAAATGACTTCCGGCGGATCAACCGTGGGCTTCTCGACATCAGGTTCGGTCGTACCCTTGCCGTCGCTGTTTCCCACCTCCGTACGCGGCTTCACGCTCGGGCGCGCGCCCTGGAGTCCCGCAGCGGCACCGGGCTTCCAGGTGAGAACGAATCCTGGCGTAACGGTCCCGCTGCAAACCGATTTCCGCATGCATTGGAATCCCGCCAATGGGACGCCAACCTTTCTGACCGGAAGCGAACTAAAAACTCCCGACGCGGCTGCTTATGCGGCCGCTTACACGGGCACGGGCACTGGCGCGAGCGCCAAAATCTCCGCAACCACGCCACCGGGTTTGCGGACAGTCGCTTACCTGAATGCGAATCGGGATTTGTTCCGCTTGGAAAATCCGGCGCAGGAATTGGAAATTATTTCTGAAAAAAGTGACGAGATGGGTTTGCAACATGCGGTTTTCCGGCAAACCTTTCAAGGGATTCCGGTATGGGGCCATGAGCTGGCCGCCCATTACCGATCCAACGGCGAGCTGTATTCCTTCAACGCGCGATACGCCCCGACGCCTACGAAATTGGGTGCCGTAACATATGCGATAGCCCCTTCTCAAGCCATCGGAATCGCTTCGTCGGATCTCTCCGCGAAAACAACCATCGAGGATCTGGGCGCGTCTACGAACGAGCTCCTGGGCTATTCGGGCCCTACGGCGGAAAAATTCATTTGGATTGATCCCGATGATCAAACTCCGCATTGGTCTTGGCATGTCACCGTGCGTCCCAACGTCCGCGACAATTGGTATTACTTCGTGGACGCGGGCACGGGAAAAATTCTGGAGAAGTACAACAATACCCATTTCGACGGCCCGGCAACCGCCACGGCGACGGACTTGAGCGGCGCTTCCCAGAGCATTAACACCTATTTGAAATCCGGCAGCTATTACCTGATTGACGCCTCGCGGAAAATTTTCAATTCCAAATCCGTGATGCCCGGGAGTCCGCTGGGAGCGCTGTGGACCGTCGACGCGAATTCCACGGATTTAAAGCAGGTCACGCAGATCAGTTCCAAAAACAACACCTGGTCCGATGCCGCCGCCGTATCGGCGCAATTCAACATCGGAAAAGTGTATGACTACTACTTCAATACCTTCGGCCGCTTGGGCATCGACGGCGCCGGTTCCACGGTGATCTCGGCCGTGCACGTTACGGACGCGGGAGGGAAAATGGACAACGCTTTTTGGACCGGGAAATTGATGGTTTACGGTGACGGCAAGCAGGCCTTCAAGTCCCTGGCCGCCGCCTTGGACGTGGCCGGTCATGAGATGACGCACGGCGTGATTCAGAACACCGTCAACCTGGAATACAAATCCCAATCCGGCGCCTTGAATGAATCCCTGGCGGATTTTTTCGGCTGCATGGTGGATCGGAACAATTGGAAAATCGGCGAGGATATCGTGGTCGCAGCGGCTTTCCCCAGCGGAGCTTTGCGCGACCTGGAAAACCCCCACAACGGCGGAAAGAGCCGGAACGATCTTGGGTGGCAACCGGCGACCATGAGCGAATACCTGAACTTGACGCCCGATGATGACAATGGCGGCGTCCATGTGAACAGCGGCATCCCCAACCATGCGGGCTATCTGGTCGCCAACGCCATCGGCAGGGAGAAGGCCGAGAAAATCTACTACCACCTGCTGGATGCGCACTATTTGAATTCCACCTCGCAATTCATCGACATGCGGCTGGCCGCGATCCGATCCGCGACGGACTTGTACGGCGAGACCTCCCCGGAAGTCACGGCGGTGAAATCCGCTTTCGACGCGGTGGGCTTGACGGATAAGGCCGGAACCCAACGGCCTAAGGACGTGCCTGCGGTGGTTGGACAAAACTATGTCGCCGCGGTCAATGGGGACGGGACCGACAGCAGCATCTACATCGCCAAGTCCGTGATCGTGGACGATACGAAGGACATCGTGCAGTTGACCAAGACCCAGGTGTTCACCGGAACCGGGAACCCGCTCACCATTCCGGACGACGGCTCGGTTCTGATTTTCATCGACAGCAAAAACGCGATTCGCCTCGTCAGCGACAGCGGCGAAGAGCTGATCAGCGGTGATGTGAAATGGAAATCCATCGCCATCTCGCCGGACGGCACCAAATTGGCGGCGACGACCCTGGAAGCGGATTCGACCATCTACATCATCGATATCTTGAAACCCGATTCCAGCAAAGCCGTAAAACTGTTTACGCCCACGACGGCGGAAGGCGGGAAGGTGAGGGACGTGGTCACGGCGGACGCCTTGGATTGGAGCTCCACGGGCGAGTTCCTGCTCTACGATGCGTTTCATCATGTACCCCAAACCGATGGTGACCCCATTGAGTATTGGGACGTAAACCTTTTGGACGTCAAGAACGGGATCATTACCCAATTCTATCCCTCATTGCCGGAAGGCCTGAGCATGGGCAATCCGTCCTTCGCGCAAACCAGCGATCTCAATTTTGTTTTCGATATGTTCAGGAAAGACGGCAGCGCCTACCTGATTCTGGCGGCGGATTTATTCACGGGCCAGGTTTCCGTCATCGACAGCGTGGGGACCACTCTGGGCTATCCCCGCTTTTCCTCGGACGATGCCACGGTGGTTTTCCAGCGGGATAATGCGGGAAAACCCGGCATCCAGAAAGTCGCTTTGGCCGCGGATAAGTTGACCGTTGCCACGCCACCGGCGAACTATCTGAGCGCCGCGCAGCGCCCCCAATGGTTTTCCATCGGCAAACGTCCGGCCTGGATCAAACCGGCAACGCAGCGCGTCACCGCAGCCCTCACATTAAATCCTAACCCGTTCCATTCCCAAGGATTACCGTCTTTGGTCCGTTTCGGATTGCCCAATGACGCTACCGTGGACCTTTCCGTGTACGATATGCAGGGCCGCAAGCTCACCACGCTGGCGCATGGATTCGAAACCGCGGGCGACCATGCGGTAAGCTGGGATGGCCGTGGCCAGGACGGTCAACGGGCCATGGGCGGCATGTTGATTTTCCGGCTGACCGCCGTCAGTTCCGCCGGGAAGCCGATGGAAATTACACGCAAGGCGTATTTTTGACGGCGGCCTTAACAGGGTGTTAAAAGTCGTGACCGATACCGCCGTTCAATCCCCAAATGAAACCGTCATTCAAATTCCGGCGCAATACTTCGGATTGACCGTTAAATCTGTCACTGGAGGTTACGAGTTCGATGCTGTTCAATCCCCAACCGAGATTGACGCCCCAAAACCATAGCCAGCCCTTGCCGAGGGCGTAATTATGGTAAAAGGATCCGGTGATATTCCAATCGGTTCCGAAATCCGTGATATCAAAGTACCCATACCGGACGGCAAACATGTTGCCAATCCAGGAGTCGGGCATATCGGCGATGACCACTCCACCCGAGACGCCCCAGCCGCCTGCGCCGTTCAAAATCATAACCGGGGCCAGCATGAGCCCTGTATAACCCGAGATGCGATACCCCAGCTCCAACGGAGCCGCCGGAATAGGTAGCCCACTTTCGATGATTGCGCTGAGGAGGATGGGAAGGGGATTGATGTTGATCAGGAATTTCCGCCTCACGTCGTTTTCATTTTCCGATTCGAAAGTCTCCTGGCGTGACGCCACGCGACCATCGACGTAACGCAATTGGTCTACGACAATGCCTTCCTCATCGAAAATCTTTTCCGTGCCTTGCTTCACGTTTTTACGGTAGGACGTTTCCCGCTTGAGCTTGCCGTTCTTGAAATATTCCCGCTCACTCCCCTCCTTGCTTACCTGGCCGTCCGCCGAATCGGTGTATTAAATCAGGCGGGTTTCCCCCGACGGGAATTTTTCTTCGTGCTTGTCCATGGCATGGGCGGATTGGACGCAAAGGCCGGCAAGGATGAAAAAGATGGCGAGGATGGCAGGGATAGTAAAGGTGGGAAAGGCGGCAAGCGCCAGAATTTTTCCGAACTTGAATTGTTGTGTAAAGCGCATAACGGTAAAAAGTAATTATACCAACCGGTTTTGAAGCATCTCTACAGCCACCCGCGATGGCACCAAATTTTATGATGCCTGGGGGTTGGAATCCGGGCTGAACGCCCATCAACCCGCTGGAAAACCATATCGCTAATAACTCAAATTCGCTCTTTTAACCAGAGCTTTTATTTAAGAGCGTTTGGGATCCCTACGGACTCCGACGATATAGATTTCCATTATGGTCAAATCTCCGCCCGACATTTTGCAATTCGCCGAATACCGGAAATACCTGCAAGAGCGTTATCGCTTTCTGAAGTTGAACAACCGGAATTTTTCGCATCGATACATCAACTCCAAAATCGGAGTAAAATCCTCCGGCTGGTTCGGCGATTTGATGGCCGGCCGGCAAAGGCTGAAACCCGGACATGTCCGACGGATTGCCGCGGTATTCAAGCTCAACCCCGTCGAGCAAAAATGCCTGCATGCCTTAGTGGATTTGGACGTGGCGGAAACGCCCGAGGACTGCGCGCTGGCGTACGAAAAGTGGTACCAAATCAAGGGTATCGGGCAGGAGACCCTGACCAAGGATCGATTCAAGTTTTATGAGCGATGGTATTTCAGCGCTTTGCGCGAACTGCTGGCCTTGTATCCGGGAGAGCGCAATCCGGAAATCCTGGCCATGGCTTTGGATCCGAAAATCAAGCCTAAACAAGCCGCCGAGGCCATCAAAGTCCTGGAGCAGCTGGGGCTGACCCAGGGAATTTCCGGAGCCGCGAAGCCGTCCATGCCCGTGCTGGTAAAGGATCCGGCGGCGCGCACGCGTCATTGGAAAAAAATGATGGTCTCGATGATGAAGCATGGCCGGCGCGCGCTGGAGAATTACGGCCGCGACGAGCGCGATTTTTCCGGTTTGACTTTGACCTTTTCTTCCGACAGCCTGAAAAAAGCTGGGGAAGAAATCACCGCGTTGCGGAAGCGCCTGCTCTATCTTTCCGCGCAAGACAAAAAATGCGATCGCGTCTTCAATTGTGTTTTCCAAATCTATCCGGTATCCATTCCCTTGGAGGCTTCCCGTGGCTAAGTATTCCCGATTTTTCCTGGCCGGCCTTGCGCTGCTCCTGTGTTTTTCCGTTTGGAATTGCCAAACCGGGGGATCCGAACTTCCCAATGAAATCACCGGCCAATTGGTCGCCGTCAACCACCAGTCGACCGCCAACGTACGGGTGGGATTGTATTCGGTTAATTATATCCCCGCAGACACCAATAATCGCGGGCTGGCCTGGACCACGCAAACCGATGCCGCCGGAAACTACGCTTTCAAAAATATTCCCAGCGGCCGGTACAACCTTGTCGGATTGCGAGACAGCCTCGGATTCTTCCGCGATTCCGTTTCCGTTTCCGGCGAAGCGGCGCTGGGCCAGGATTCCTTGCGGTTGTTGGGAGCTTTGTCCGGAACCGTCCAGTTACAACCGGAGGACGACGCCCAAAACGCCGTGGTCCAGGTGATGGGGACGGACAACTACACCAATGTCGCTTCCGGCGGAGCCTTCACGCTCAAGGGTTTGGCGGATGGAACCTATCGGATCAGGGTCTCCGTGGCTTTGCCGAATTACGTCGAGCTGTTCACGGACGTCCGGGTCCGCTCCGGCCTGCAGGACACCCTGCCGCATCCGTTGATCCCGTTTTACTCCGGGATTCCCATGGTCGAAAACATACGTACCACCTATGATACGGCGCGCGGCATCGCCAAAATCACCTGGCATCCAGTAACCTATCCCGCCTTGCTCAGTTACCTGATCTACCGCGACGTGGCCAACAGCTTGGACATTTCCACGACGCCCATCAACCGCGCGCGCCTGACGGATACGGTCTTTTACGACACGTTGTACCGGTCCCGGAGGGATACCGTGGTATTCAACGATAGCGTAGGATTTATTGATACCGTGCCGTCTTACACTACCGGAGCCCAGGATTGGGAATATCGCGTCCGCGTACAGGCCAAGAACGGCAAGACCGGGGAAACTTTTCAGACTGGGGTCGTGCACGCGGTGCCGCCCCCCGACTTATCCACGCATATCCAATTCCGCAGAGTGGGAAAGAATCCGGACGTATACATGATCAGCGATACGCTCTTCAAGGGCGATACGGCCCGCTTCGTCGTCAAGTACTCCAACGCCACGCTCGCCTTGCGGAATTTGATTTGGACCAATGCCCATGGGGTAACCCTCCGGAGTGCGGCCTTGACGGGAAAATCCGGAAGCGACACCTTGCTCTGGGTGGCGCCTGCCGCTGCGACGGGGGATACCTTAACCGTCCGCATTACGGACGCCAGCGGCGTGACCGCGACCGGCAGCTTGGGCGTAAATGTCTTGTCGGCCCGGATCATCGGATCGATCATCGGATCGATCATCGCCCCCACGGCCCAAGTGTACGCCTATCCCTGGAATGGAAAGATTATTCACATCGGGGCGGATTCGGTAGGACCCATTTTCATCGGACTGTTCGACGTCGCCACCGGGCGGGATTCCACGCTGTCCTCCCGCGCGTACAGAAAACCGGGATACTACGGAAACTTCGCGACCGCGTTTTGGGGATCCAAGGTGATCCTGTTCGGAGCGCATTCCTCGGACTTTAACCAATCCAATGTCCTGACCTTCGACGTGGCCAGCGGAGCTTGGGCGGCCGGACCGAACCTTACTCCGAATCCTTTAGGTACGTGCGCCGTGGCGTCGGGCTCCAAAGTGTACGTCCTATTCGGAGACTCCCTTAACCCTTTCGCGCAGCATTTTTCCAGCCTCGACCTCACCACTCAGACTTGGTCGGCTGCCAAGTCGCCCGATGTGTTCGGGGAAGAGGGAAATTTCACGGCGTACAATCAGGAATTGTACCGCTTGTCAGACGAGAACGGACCCGCCACTTCCAGCCTGGACGCGTATGACCCGGCGCTGGACGCATGGACCGTCATTCCCGTTTCCAAAAGACTCGCCTCGACCATGGGCGCGCAATTGGCCACGGTGAACGGCCGCGTCTACCTTTTTGGAGGATGGTCCAGCGACGTGGGCACCGGATATCAGAATACGGTTGAGAGCTATGACCCGACGCTGAAATCGTGGATTGTCAATGCGCCGTTTTTAGTGCCGAGGGCCTATTCAGGCATCGTTGCCCTGGGTTCGAAGTTTTACCTGGTGGGCGGCGAATCGAACGATGGCCCCATCGCAACGGTTGAGGAGTATGAACCTTAACGGCGGATTCCTTATCGCAGCGAGAATCGGGTTGTAAATACACTCGGCGACGGCTGCGGGAAACAAAAACAACCCGTGCTGACTTGCATTTCGAACCGGTAATTCCCCTTGGGGAATCCGCCGGGGAATACCGCTCCCGCGCTAAATGAATGTTTCCATTGCGGGCCGACGGATACGGCATCACTAAACAGAATCGTCATTTTCCCCTGAATGAGATAGACCCCGTCCCCTCTTTGCGTCACGGTGAAATTCACGGTATCGACGACATTAGAATAAACATCGTCCTCCATGGATTGATAAACGAAGCGCAATGTATCGAAGGAATCGGAGAAGCGCACCACTGAATCGTCGGTAAAATATTTCGTCGTGGAAAACGAAGTGACTGCGCTGACGGGTGCGCCCGAATCCGCGGACAGGCCGGTGTCCCCGGAAGCCGCGACCGACAATGACTGGGGATTAACGGGTTGGTAGGGCGCCTCGGAATGGTTACCGGTTGACTCGTCGCTTCCGCAACCGGCCAGCATGAACGCCAGTGCCATGAATATCGGTTTAACCATCGCCAGCTCCGCAACGCAAACTCGGTAGCGACGAGCCACCCCATACGTAAAAGCGAGGAGCGTGGAGTTTGCAAAGCAAACTCTGGAGCGACGAGCCGCCAGACTTATCATAGCGAGGAAGCGTCGAGTTCGCAACGCGAACTCGGTAGCAACGAGCCACCCCTAGCATAAATGCGAGGAGCGTGGAGTTTGCAAAGCAAACTCTGGAGCGACGAGCCACTATACGTCCAGCTCCTTCACGAGATACGCGTTCTCTTCGATGAACTTGCGGCGCGGCTCCACTTCTTCGCCCATCAGCATGGTGAAGATTTGGTCCGCCTCCACCACGTCTTCCATGGTTATGCGCTTCAGCACGCGGTTGGCGGGATTCATGGTCGTCACCGCGAGTTGGTCGGGATTCATTTCGCCCAAGCCTTTGTAGCGTTGGATGTAAATGCCCTTCTTGTCGCCGATTTCCGCCAGAATCTTGTCCCGCTCCTCCTCGTTGAACGCGTACTTCTCCACCTTGCCGGCTTTGATCTTGTACAGCGGAGGCTGCGCGAGATACAAGACGCCGTTCTCGATCAGTTCCTTCATGTAGCGGCAGAAGAAGGTGAGCAAGAGGGTCTGGATATGCGACCCGTCCACGTCTGCATCGGTCATGATGATGACTTTGTGGTAGCGCAACTTGTCGTAATTGAAACTCTCTTCGCCCAGGCCCGTGCCGATGGCTTGCACCATGGTGGAGATTTCCTCGTTGCCGAGGATTTTGTCCAGGCGCGCCTTTTCCACGTTCAGGATCTTGCCTTTGAGCGGCAGGATGGCTTGGAACCAGCGATCGCGGCCCTGCTTGGCGCTGCCTCCGGCGGAATCGCCCTCCACCAGGTAGAGTTCGCATTCCTTGGGATCGCGCGAGGAACAGTCCGCCAACTTTCCCGGCAGGCCTCCGCCTTCCAATTGGCTTTTGCGCCGCGCCAGCTGGCGGGCCTTGCGGGCGGCTTCGCGGGCTACGGCGGCGTTGTAGACCTTGTCCACGATTTTGCGGGCGATGGCGGGGTTTTCCTCGAAGAAGTTCGTGATCATGTCGAACACGGCGGTCTCAACGATGCCCTTCACTTCATGGTTGCCCAGCTTGTGCTTGGTCTGCCCTTCGAATTGCGGTTCGTACACCTTCACGGATACGACGGCCGTCAGGCCTTCGCGCACGTCCTCGCCGGTGAGGTCGATGCCGTCCTTCTTGTTCTTGGGGATGAAATCCTTGGCCTTGTTGTTGATCGACCGCGTCAGGGCGGACTTGAAGCCCACCACGTGGGTGCCGCCGTCGACGGTATTCACGTTGTTCACGAACGAGAACAGACTCTCCACGTAGCCTTCGTTGTAGCGGAAGGCGATTTCCACGGGCGTGCCGTCCTGCTCCTTGAGGATGTGGACGGGCTTGTCCATCAAGGGCTTCTTGTTGTGATCCATGTATTCGATGAAGGCCGAGACGCCGCCGGGGAAGCAGAACTCGTGGAACTTGGCTTCCTCGCGCTCGTCCTTGATGGTGATGGTCAGGCCCTTGTTCAGAAAGGCCAGCTCACGCAATCGCGAACTAAGCGTATCGAAATTAAAGACGAGGTCGGAAAAGATTTCCGCGTCCGGTTGGAACGTGACCTTGGTGCCGTCCTTGTCGGCCGGCCCGACGAAGACGCCCGGGGCCTGGGGCGCGCCGCGCCGGAAGGTTTGCTCGAAGGCCTTCTGCTCGCGATGGACGCGCACGATGAGCTCCGAGGACAAGGCGTTCACGCAGGAGACGCCCACGCCGTGCAAGCCGGCCGAGACCTTGTAGCTGTCATGGTTGAACTTGCCGCCCGCATGGAGCTTGGTCATGACCAGTTCCACGGTGCCGATGCCTTCGGTGGGATGGATGTCGGTGGGGATGCCGCGGCCGTTGTCCTCGACGCTGACGGCGTTCGTGGCGGTGATGACCACGTCGATGCGCGTGCAATAGCCGGCCAGAGCTTCGTCGACGGAGTTGTCGACCACTTCATAGACCAGATGGTGCAGGCCGCGCCCGTCGGTGGAACCGATGTACATGGCCGGGCGCTTGCGGACCCCCTCCAAGCCTTCCAACACCTTGATGTCGCTGGCTTGGTAGCTGCGCTCGGGGGCGCGCGCGACCAAGTCGCGACCGGCATTGGCTTGCGCGGCTTTATCGGTGAGGACGCTGTCTTGGACGGCCTTGTTTTCTTCCACGATTCCTACCCTTTCCATGCCTGGGTTCCCGGTGTTCCGGGCCCTGGGCCAGATTTAAAGCGCCCTTGGGCGCCAGCCTCACGTAACCCGCAGGTTACAGCAGCATCACGTCTTTCACCAGCTCCGCGCCGAGCATCTCGTTGGCCCGTTTTTTAATCGCGTCCCGCTGGTAATGCAATTCGTTCCTCCAGGTGGCGCTCTCTACGCGCACCTTGAGAATCCAGCCCTTAAGGCTTTCCAATTTCGCCATCTCCGCCGCGCGCGGACCCATCAGGGTCGACCATTGCTTGCGCAGCGCGTCTTCCGAAGCCAAATGCCCAAGCCCGGCCCGGTCCAACATGCCGTTTAAGACCTGCGAGACGCCCACCAAATTCCGGTTCGCGTTTTTCCTGGCCAAGGTCTATTTCCCGATTTTCCGGTCAGTTGTCAGGTCGACTCTTAGGTCGGTTACCCGGCTTTCCTACAGGCCCTCAAAGGTAGCAAAATCAGGGGGAAACGGGGTTGTCTGGTGGGTGTATTCGGCCCATTCGGGGCCGCTCTTCGGGCTGATTTTCACGCTTTCCCGACGAGGGTAAAACCCCGTCAACGAGCGGATGGTTAAACCACTTTTCCATGCCGGAGCATTATGGTTTTTTCGGCTTCGAAAGGGAGGTCGGCCGGGCGGGGATTGGCGATGAAAACCTGGCCGCGTCCGCGCACCATTTCCCCGATGCGGCGGCGGCGATCCTCATCGAGCTCGGCGAATACGTCGTCCAACAAGAGGATGGGCGG
>JADGQO010000118.1 GCA_017881725.1 Fibrobacteria bacterium | reverse complement strand
TCTACCTTGAAGCGATCTTCGAAGAGGCGTACATAGCCATCCATCTGGCCGATGTCGCGGTGGGTGAGCTTGCCGATTTTCAGATCGATGAGCAAAAAGCATTTGAGTAGGTAGTTGTAAAAGACGAGGTCGACATAACAGTCATCGTCTTCGAAGCGGATGTGCCGTTGGCGGGCCACGAAGGAAAAGCCTTTGCCCAGTTCCAAGAGGAAGGCTTGCAGATTGTCGATGATGGCCTGCTCCAGAGTGCTTTCGTGTAAGGCCGCGGCATCGTCCACGCGCATCAGGGCGCGATAATGGGACCAGCCTAGATGGGGGTGAAATCCGGATTCTCTACCCGTCGGGGAGAGAATGGGTAGCCCTCCTGATTCGCCACCTGGCGGGTGCTGAATTGGGAGGCTTTCAGATTTAGTACCCGTCGGGTACTGAATTTCAGAAGGTTCTGAGCCAAATCGCAATTCGCCACCTGACGGGTGGCGAATTGATAAACGGTCCGGGTAGGATTGGTAGAATTTACGGAAATTCTGCAAATTTGGAACAGAAAAGCCATTTTTGAAGCGGATTTGCAACTGGCTGGAAAGTCCCTCGAGGACTTGTTTCCCGTACTCGGCCCGATCTTCACCGCTCTGGGTGACCTGGACGATTTCCCTGCCAATCAGCCAATAAGCCGTCACCATACTGGTATTGACCGAACGGACGACATTGGCACGCGCCTCTTCGAGAATGGTAACGACGCGTTCAAATAAAACGGCTTCGGATTGCAGCTCTTTCATCCCAGCATCTCCCGAAGTTCCAGCAGTTCACGGACAATGCCGCCCTGGATCTTTTTCAGGTCCTTGGCATCCACGTTGCCCACTTCATTCTCGATGAGACGGTTGAGGATGACCGAGGGGGCTTCATAGACGATTTCGGTGAAGACTTCCTCTTTGTATTTGCTGAGCGAGAGGTCGTAATTTTCGGCGACGATTTTTTCGCGCGGGATGGAGAAGAACTTTTGGGTGGGATCTTGGGGCCGCTCTGGATCGCGGGCATGGAATTTTTGCGCGATGTCCTGTAAATCGCCGTAGCCTTCCAGCTTGGTGCGCTTATCGTCCAGGGAGTATCCGTCTCCGGCCATTTCGTAGAACCAGACATGCTGGGTGGCGGGTTCGTCGACCTTATCGAGTTGACCATAAACCTTGGTGAAGAGCAGGATGGCTGTGCTGACTCCCGCATAGGGTTTGAAGACGCCGCTGGGCAAGGTGATGACGGCTTTGAGGTCGCATTTGTCGACCAGGATTTTGCGGGCCTCTACAAAAGCGCCGCCGGACCCGAAGAGCACGCCTTGCGGCACGATGACGCCCGCGGTGCCGCCCTTGCGGAGCAGGCGGTAGATGTTTTCCACAAAGAGCAATTCGGTTTTGGTGGTACCGAGGGTGAGGCCTTCGTTGATGTCGCCTTTGTCGATGCTGCCGGTAAAGGGCGGGTTGGCCATGATGACATCGTATTTGGATTCTTCGACGAAGCTTTTGCTCAGGGTGTCTTTATAGTCCACCTTGGGTTCATCGATGCCGTGCATCATGAGATTCATAAGGCCCAAACGCACCATGGTGCTGTCGATATCGTAGCCGAACAGGGTATTGCTGAGGATGGCCTTGGTCTTTTCGTTCAAGGCGGCGCTGACCGAGGTGCGCGTGAAGCCGTCTTCGTCGGGCAGAAGATCTTTGGACGAGACCTGCTTGGATTTGAGAGCCATGTGGGTGACGATATATTGGTGCGCGCCCAGAAGGAATCCGCCGGTGCCGCAGGCGGGATCCGCGATCATGTGCCCCAACTGGGGTTGTACCAATTCGGCGATCAGTTTGATGATGTGGCGGGGCGTGCGAAACTGCCCGTTCTTGCCGGCCGAGGCAATTTCCGAAAGCAGGTATTCGTACACATCCCCCTGGATATCCTGGAAGGCCTGGCCGTTCTCGCGCGAGTCTTTTTCCATCACCGCGAAGATTTCATCGATGGTTTTCACCGCTTCTACCAGGAGCGAGGCCTTGGGGATGATGAAGACGGCGTTCTTCATATGATGGGTGAAATTGGATTCGGAACCGTTGAGGTCTTTTAAATAGGGGAAGACCTTGCTTTGCACATGATCCAGCATGTCCTCGGCGTGCATGCGCATGAACTCGCTCCAGCGCAGGGTGCGCTTCTCGATGGCGAAGGGCTTTTGCTCGGCAACAGGTTTATCGCGATAGCTGGGAGGAATCCAGACGCCGGAGAATTTGGAGACATAGGCTTCCCCGGTAAATTCGGCGTCGGCTTGGCGCTTGAGATCGAGCTCGTCGAGCCGTTTCATGAACAACAGGTAGGTGATTTGCTCGATGGCGGTGAGGGGATTGGAAATGCCACCGCTCCAGAATTTATTCCAGAGCTGTTCGATTTTGGATTTGAGGGCCGGGTTATTCTGAAGCATTATTTTGTTCCTGCCGCATTAATTTCAATTGGGATTTTCCTTTTGTCGTGAGCCGGTATTTTTGCAAACGGGAATTGATTTTTTCCGGAACGGTGTATTCGACCATATCAGGCGGCGAGTCTTTCCGTTAATCCCAAGATGTCTTGGATTTCTGCGGGAGTAAAGACGCCGCGAATGCCTTGGGGGTGGATGATGGTGAACGGCGCGTTTATCAAATCCTTCTTGTCGACCTTTTCCCGCTCGATGATGAAGTTTTTCAACAAGTTCAAAAAGTCGAGCTGACGCACGCTGAGGTTGGTGTGCTGTTGGATGAATACCTCAAAAGCGGCGGATACCGTTTCGGGAAAACTGCGCAGGATTTCGATGCCCAGGATGTGTCGGATGAACTGCACGAAATGCGCCTTGCGGTTTTTATAAACAGCGCGCAGCAATTCCTCGGTGATATGCGGGTGTTCGGTGTGTAGCAATTCTGCTAATGATTCCGCCTCTGCAACGGTTACGGGTTGCCCTTGCTTGATTTTCTGCAACACCGGATTTTGTTCCGTCAATTGGGCAATCAAAGACTCCACCATTTCCTTGTAGCGGGATACGCTCACGGCTTCGTGCTGGGGGCCGAACTCGACCCATTCTTTGTTGTGGACCTTATCCTCAAGATTCAGTTTCATCGGGCCGGGGTTTCCCAAGTCGGCTTCACGGAACTTCATCAGCGGGGCTAATTTACTGGTCAATTCATCGAGTGCGGCATCGGTGATCGTGGCCCAATAATGCTCGCTTTGCGCTTTGCGAATCGACTCTTCTTCTCGTTGGACGATATTGACGGAAAGGGGTAATTCGCCGATCCGCTCGATGAGGCTGTCTTTTTGCGTTGCGAATTTTTCCTGATCGCCTTCCAAGTGAGACAAGGATATCTCCAAGACGTCCTTTTCAAAACGCATGGCCTTGAAGTCGGAATCCGAAACCGTCCGGAACAAGGGCTTGATTTCCGTGCGCAGGAATTCCAGTTTGGCGTGATTCAGGTTGGTCCAGAAATTTTCATCCGCCAGGGTAGTCAAAGCCGTGCGTGCTTCCAGAATGACAACGGAGTTTTGCGGCAGTTGGGCAATCTGTCCGCGCAGCTTGGCCACCTCTTTGGCCGCCAATGTCGACAGGCCTTTGTCGATGGCTCTTTCAATCTTATCCAGGCGGATACCCATCAGCCGGACGGGAAGGGGAATCTGGGGCTTCAATTCCTTTCCCTTGGGGTTCAGCTTGAAGTATTCGAAGTTGTCCCAACAATCCAAGACCAGGAAAACATCCTTTTCCACGCACCAGGGTTTGGCTTTGGCCGGTTCCAGCAATCGGGTTCCCCGGCCGATCATCTGCCAGAACTTGGTGTAGGAATAAACCGGCTTGGCGAAAACGAGATTCACGATTTCCCGCACGTCGATGCCGGTATCCAACATATCGACGCTGATGGCCACCCGGGGCATGTCGTTGTGGGTGAATTGATCGAGCAGTCCGCCCTTGCCATAGACGCGGGGATCATCCGAGACCAGCACCTTGGCCAGCTCGCCTTTGTACTCGGGATAGAGGTGGTCGAAAGTCTCTTCGATCCTGCGGGCATGGGCCGTAGAGGTGCAGAAGAAGATGGTTTTCCCCGGCAATACGCCATGGGGATCCTTGATGCACTCTTCCATGAATTCTTTGACGATGAGGGCGTTGGTCCCTTTGTTGATCACCTGCTTTTCGAGCTGGGTTCC
Organism: Fibrobacteria bacterium; assembly: GCA_017881725.1. Classification (GTDB taxonomy): domain Bacteria; phylum Fibrobacterota; class Fibrobacteria; order UBA11236; family UBA11236; genus Chersky-265. The sequence continues at coordinate 7,897 of JADGQO010000118.1, read as the reverse complement.
CTCGAAGTTGATTTCTTCCACATCCTTGCCTTCCAGGATGAGCGACTTTTGATCTTCCAAAGTGATGGTGCGCTTGCTGATTCCTTCGATCTGGAACTTGGTCTGGATCTTCATTACCTGAAACGTGCAGAGGAAAGGCGGCGCATGGTTCACGGCTTCTTCGTACGTGAAGGCGTAGGTGGGCAAGCCGTCTTCGCATTGGAATAGCCGGAAGGTGTTGTGATCGATGACGTCGGTGGGCGTGGCCGTAAGTCCAACGTTGATGGCCTTGAAGTACTGGAGGATTTCGCCGTATGTGTTGTAGATCGAGCGATGGCTTTCATCGATGATGACGAGATCGAAATAATGCGGGGAAATGCCTTCGGCGGGATCCCGGATGATGTTGAGCATGGAGGGATAGGTGGAAATGTAGATGCGGCGATCCTTGGCCAGGATCTTTTCCCCGGGATTGGGCCACCGCGGCTCATTGGGGAGATGTTCCTTGAACGCGCTCAGGGCCTGCTCGCGCAAAGCGATGCGGTCCACCAGAAAAAGCACGCGCTCGATGTGGCGGGCGCGCATCAACGCATCCACCAGGGCGATGCAGATACGGGTTTTACCGGAGCCGGTGGCCATGACCAGCAAGCACTCGCGTTTTTTCTTTTCGATGGCTTCCAGTACGGCGCGGATGGAACGAATCTGGTAATCACGACCGGCGATTGTGGTGTTGATGAGTTCTTCGGTGAGTGGTTTCCGATTCAGCTGCAAGGAGCGGAACCGCTCCAGGTCGTCGCGGGTTGGGAATCCGGCTATCTTGCGCGGCGGATAGTTATCTAAATCCCAGAAATAGGTTTCCAAACCGTTGGTGTAGAAGCAGTAGGGGAGATCGCAGCCGAGCACTTTCCGGATGTTGAGGCAATATTGTTTGGCCTGTTCCCGGCCCATGGCGGGGTCTTTGCTCGTCCTTTTGGCTTCTACAACGGCCAGGGGTTTTGCATTTTTTCCCAGCAGGACATAGTCGCTGTATTGGAACTCGCCATACATCGGTGTGGGATCGGCAAGTTTGCCGGGCTCCTTCCCAAGTTCTCTCCCGAGTAGAATTTCATATTCCTGCATCACCTGGGTGCGGTCCTTGACATCCCAGCCTGCTTGCGCCAATTGCTTGTCGATTAAATGGGCGCGAGTTTCCGCTTCAGATTTTGACATTGCGAAGCGCCCCTTGCTCAACCATTTTTCGGCAAAAGGCGGTAATTATATTGCGAGCCATTTTGGAAGGCTCAGTATGCCCATTTTCCCAGCGGTTGACCGTGGCAAAGCTCACACCCAGTTCACGGGCCAGGTGCTCTTGTGAGAACTGTAATTGTGCGCGGACATTTTTCACAAACGCGGGAAAATCCCCCGATAAAAGATTCTTGCGAGAATAAGCGCTCATGGGCAAGAAATATAACATCTGTCATAAGAATCCGAGCCTTGCAATCTCACCCTGAGATTGGGATGTGGGAGAATCAAATATTTTCTCTATTCTATCCATTGAATCACCCTTTCCCGCCCTGAGACGTTTAACTTATCGCGAACCCCGGGGAGCCCCAATTGAAAATCCCATCGACCACGCTAATGATGTCATGCTCCATAAGCGTTATTTTGGCTTGCCTATCCAGCACCCTTTCAATCCCACTCTTCGCCGCCACACTCACGGTCTCCAAGGATGGGCGCGGCGATTTCAATACCATCCAAGATGCCGTAGATCACTCCCAGCCTTATGACGTCGTCACCATTCTGGATACGGCCACCTATCCTGAACAGGTGACCTTGCGCGCGCCGCTGCATCATTTCACGCTCCGCTCCGCCAACCCCACCGCTTTGCGCAAGCCGACCATCCGCTGGACGGACAACGTCAATGTGGGACCCACTACCTGCGCGCAGGCCCTCGATACCAGCAAAATCACCTTCGACAAGAACGGGGCCTTGCGTTTGATCAATGTCCGCAATATCCACATCGAAGGGATCACCATCGATGCCGCCGGAGCCACCCCATTCAATTTCCCCAACGTTTGGGGCGATGGCGTCACTTGCACCGGGCAACTTTTTCCCCTGTTCCATGGCAATACGGGATTAGTGGTGTACGGTTCCGCCCAAGCCATCATCAGCGACTGTGAAATCGACAGCGCCTATTTCGGGATTTATATCAAAGACAGAGACCCGCACGGTCCATTTATGAATCGTAACGGTGTCAGCGCCGTGCCGCCCTTCGCGCGCATGGCCCTGGGAAATCATTTACTGGAAGGAAACGCCATCCATCACAACACCTGGGGAATTTTCATGGAGTCCGCCTGGGGATTGGGATCGGAATTCCGCGACAATCTGATTTACGAAAACCACCATGCCACGCCGGAGGCGGCGGCGGCGGTTAGAGCGATGAGCAGCGAAGGCGCGAACCAACCCGGTGGCGCATTTTTCTTCAAGGACGTGCAACAAAGCTCCATGACCATTCGCAACAATACGCTTTGGCATAACTTTTTAATTCTGGCAGGCGGGTTTCGCCCCGGCGCGCAGCATCTCATCGTGAACAATATTTTCGCGGAACCTCATGTGGCCTGGTCCCAGGACGTCAGTTTTTCCAACTCTTTCCTGGCCTTGGATCCCTTTTTCCCGAAGCGCATGAAGTCCAACGCCTACGCGGCCCAAGCCGATTTTCCGGTTTTGGACAGCGTGCTCGCCACGGCCAGCCTGTTCGATTCTGCGGCCCAGCGGCAGGCAACCGGAGAAAAAAGATTTTACGGCTCAAAGGTCGTGCGCATCATGAACGGATTTCCCTCTCCGATCATGGATTCTTCCGGCTTAGTCGAAGTGCCGCTTTCGAGCGGCCCAAAACAAGTTTCGGTTTCTCTGCCCGCCGCCATTTATGCCGGAGCCTTCATTCAGGACAACACCGCGCCCTTCAACTTTGTCGCCGTAGATCAAAACCGCTGGCTGGAAACCCAATTCCTTTCCACTCAACCCAGCGATACCGGATTTTTGCAACCCGCCCCCCGCTTCCAGGAACTCCTCTCTCCGGGTTGGGCCCCCTTGCGTTATCCGGAAGCATCCGGGATTCCCTCGCGCGTCGGAGCCCTGCCTCCGCCCTCGCGGCCGCAGGGAATTTTGCGTCTGGTTCCGCTGGCCCCGATTCGCGTGGATAGCGGCCAAATGGTGTTGCGATTTATGGTGCATCCGTTGAATGTCCCGACAATCCCCGGCGCACAGTTCTCCGGCGACGCCGACCTGAGTATCACCTACTTGCGGCTGGAAAAAAACCTGCCGGTTAACCTAATTGGTTTCGGGGGAACCTCTTCATTGCAGTTGCCGGAAGCGGAACCGATTTCCATCCCCGCCACACCCATTCACTTCGGTTACAACGAAATCAAACTCCCGGCCTCGGGATTGGCCGCCGATGCCAATCCGTTCGGCTTCGTGGAAATGGCGATTCAAGGAACGGGCGTTCAAGGAACTGCCGTGACCAGGAACAGCACCGTCAGCAATGTGGCCGCCTTCCCAATCATCCCATTGACGTCACTTTTCAGCGTGGAGGCGCTGGATGCCTCGCAGGATATCCCGGCGACGGGAATCACGATGGGAAAAACCTTCCGCCTGCGCATCGCTTATCTTAAAACCCCGGTGAAGGCCAATCCGGTTTTGCTGTCCACCGCCTCGGGCGCGGCGTTGAAATTCGAAGCTTCGACCAGCGTCGATTCCAGCGGGAACATCCTATCCGCCCTGCCGGTCACGGTCAAAGTCCAATTCACCGAGGTTCCCGATGATGGCGTGGAATTGATCAGCGCCACCGCTTACGCGGATTCGGCCTACAAGGTGACGGGGTACGGCCAATCCCAAGCCATCGCTTTCAGCGGCCCGCAGGTATCACTGGCGCGCGGAAAAAACCATTCCGCCCTGAAACCCGTGAACCCGTTGAAATTCCGGAACCTGATGGGGAGAAAAATCCGGCCGCGTTAGGAAAGGCCTAAGCCCCTATTTTGAGCTTGCCGGGATATGCATCCAGTATGCATATTGATACATATGCGAACGACACTCAACATCGACGACGCCATTCTGAAAAAAGCCGCCTTGCTCACCGGCATCCATGAGAAGACCGCTTTGGTGCGCATGGGCCTGGAATCCCTAATCGCCCAGGAAAGCCGCAAACGCTTGGCCGCCTTGGGTGGCAGCCAGCCCAAGCTCAAAGCCGCCCCACGCCGCCGGTCCGCGCCCAGACTCTCGGAATCGTAACATGGTCCTGGTCGATTCCTCGGTTTGGATCGCCCATTTCCGCGCGGCCAACGCGCAATTGAAAGTCTTACTGTTGGATGGCCAGGTGCTTTGCCATCCCTTCATCATCGGGGAATTGGCCTGCGGGAATTTGAAGGATCGGAAAGAGATTCTGGGGCTGTTGAAATCGCTGCCCCAAGCGCCGACAGCGGGCGAAGCGGAGATTCTGGATTTTATCGACGCCCACCGGTTGTCCGGCATAGGCATTGGATTAATCGACGTTCACTTGCTCGCGTCCACGAAACTTGCGGCCGCAACGATTGCGGGGACGCATTATCCGGGATGTCGATTTTGGACGGAAGACAAACGCCTGCGCCAAGCGGCGGACAAACTGCGGGTAGCTTATTGAAATGAAATCGATCGCGTAGGTTTGCCCACCGAGGTCCGCACCATGCGTGAACCACAGTACCGTATTACAGTCCGCGCTTCGCACCGCGACCCCACTGCGCCGCCCATCGGCCGCACCGAAGCACTCATCGACGTTGCCCCACCGGCAAGCGGGGCTGCGCAGCTCAGGCTAAGTCTTTTTTAAAGGCCGCCACCACTTCTCGTTCGCCTTGTACCAAGCCACCGTCGCGGCCAGCCCGGCCTCGAAGCCATGCTGCGGCTCCCAGCCCAATTCCCGCTTCGCCTTGGAGGCATCGATAGCGTAGCGGCGATCATGCCCCAACCTGTCTTCCACGTAGCGCACCGAACTCTCGTCCTTGCCCATATGCTTCATGATTTGCGTCGCGATATCGATATTCTCGCGCTCATTGCCGCCACCCAGGTTGTACACTTCGCCGGCCTTGCCATTTTCCAAAACCAGCAAAACGCCCGCGCAATGATCCTCCACGTGGATCCAATCGCGCACGTTCTTACCGTCGCCGTAAATCGGGATTTTCAAATCGTCCATCAGGTTGGTGACCAAAAGGGGAATCAACTTTTCCGGAAATTGGTAAGGCCCATAATTGTTCGAGCAACGGGTCATCACCGTGTCCATGCCGAAGGTATGATGGTAGGCCTGCACGAGCAAATCCGAGCTGGCCTTGGTCGCGGAATACGGCGAGTTGGGCGCGATGGGCGTGGTCTCGGAGAACAGCCCCGTGGGCCCCAGCGAGCCGTACACCTCGTCGGTGGAAACGTGGAGGAAGCGCTGGGTCTTGGCCCGGCGCGCGGTTTCCAGCAACACCTGCGTGCCCAACACGTTGGTCTGCACGAAAATTTCCGGCCCGGAAATGCTGCGGTCCACATGCGACTCGGCGGCGAAGTGCACCACGGCGTCGGGCGCGGTCGAAAAAATTTCCGCCATCAGCGCGCGGTCGCAAATGTCGCCTTTGAAAAACCGATAGCTGTTATTCCCGGCCACGTCCAACAAGCTGGCGGGATTGCCCGCATAGGTCAGCTTGTCCACATTGGTCACGCGCCAACCCGGCCGTTTGGCCAGCACATGGCGAATGAAATTCGAACCGATAAATCCGCAACCGCCGGTAACCACTATATGCATAAATCCTCGCAGTATGGCATGAATGATGCATCCATGATGGCATCAATGCCGCGTCCACAATCTAGCAAATGAGGGATTGGTGACTAACCCCTGCATACCTTTACGGGCCGGCTCACTGCGTATTCCGGGAATACGTACGGGTGGTCAAAGAGCACCACCTTCGCGTATTCCGGGAATACGTACGCGTATTCAGGGAGAATACCTTCGCGTATTCAGAGAATACTTACGTGTTCACTGTTGGTGCGGGGACGGTTTTGGAAAATTGGGCTTCCGGGGAGACCGCGCGTCCGGGGGACGCGGGCGTCCCGAGGAACGCGCGCGTCCCGGGGCATGCGTACGCGGCGCCGATCTACTTCGAGAATTCCTTCGCCACCCGGATGAGTTCCGGCTCAATGCGCAGGAAGGCTTGCACCAGATCCGGATCGAAATGCTTTCCGGATTCAGACACGATCATTTCACGGGCTTGGGTGTGCGGAATGGGTTCTTTATAACAGCGGCGCGAAACCAAAGCGTCGTACACGTCGGCCATGGCCACGAGGCGCGCCGAAAGCGGAATGGCCTTGCCTTTCAGCGGTTGGCCGATTCCAGGCTCCACGAACATGGCCCGCGTGGCGCCCAGGACGTTGGGATAGCCGGTGCCGTCATAACGCTGATGATGGTGGTAGGCGATTTCCTTGCTCAGGGAATAAAACGTGCGCCAGCCCAGCTTGAGTTCCAACTCGTGCAGCAAGTCGCCGCCGATGATGGTGTGCATTTTCATGATCTCGAATTCTTCCGCCGTCAGGCCGCCGCGCTTTTTCAGGATGTCGTCCCGAATGCCCACCTTGCCGATATCGTGCAAGGGCGCGGCGATGAAGATTTCATCGCAATAGGTGCGTGTGATATAACCGTGGTATTCCGGCAGGTTGCCCATTTCCTGGGCCAACATGCGGGAGTAATGACTCATGCGGATGATATGGTCGCCGGTATCCGGGTCGCGGACTTCGGAAATCTTCGCGAAGCCCAAAATGGAAACTTTCTGGATTTCATTGCCGCGTTCCAGGCCTTCCAGAATGCGTTCATGCATGCTATTGCTGGTTCGGCGATGGCCGATGGCGATGATGCGCAAGCATGCGTATGGAATCAGGAATTCCGGCAGCCAAGCCAGGTATTGAATCGGATGCGTGGGTAAAAATCCGCCGGCGTGGCCGTAGATGAGCAGGTGCAACAGAAACCGCACCGCATGAAAAAGCAGGCCGCCGATGACGGAAGGCAGCAGCGGATTTTCCAAGGTTGTTTCGAACAGGGCCAGAAAGCGCGATTCCGGAGCTTTTATACCCACGGGCTCCAAAGGAATCCGCAAACGTTTAGGCTGATCGTGAAGGTCCAATAAGGTCATGTACGGTGGGCGGTCCTTCCTCCTAGGTATATTAAACCCTCCCGGCGCTCCCGGCTTCCCATTTTTCCCCAACCTTTAGGCTTTTTTAAAAAGCTTTGGGCGCTTTCCGGGAATCGCGGTTTCGAAGTACGGTATTTTGGCGCCTGGATACTCGCCCTATCCGCCCCATCCACGACGCAGCCGCAGAATCATTTTTCCACCCGGCTCGGCCTCGTCCCCGAAATATTTTTTAAGAGGGGCCCTTGGATGTGAGCCTTGTCACCAACACTTCAAATCCAGAATTCTATTTTTTGGCCTGGGAGTTCCGGAGTTGAACTCTCGGCCTTTCGGCCTTTCGGCGAAAAAGCCAAACTAGCGTCCATCGGGATTTTTCCCAGCAAGGATGAGCCCATGCCCTCCTCGACAGCCCTGAAGTTTTCCCTCAAAGTCGGCGCGTTGGATATCGGCACCTTCCGGGTGCTGGAGTTCACCATGACGGAAGCCATGTCCGAGTGTTTCCACCTGCATGTGCAGGCCTCCAGCGGGGAGGAGAACGTGACTTACGATCAGATGGTGGGGCGGCTCGCCACCTTGACCGTCGTGGGCCAGGACTTTACCGTGAAGCATCACGGCGTGGTCACGGAGTTCAATGAGTATCCGGACACGGCGGAAACCCATGGGCAGGCCAGCTATCTCTACGATTTGGTGATCGAGCCCCGCTTCAAGCTGCTGGCTTACAATACCCAGAACCGCATTTTCCAAAAGCTTTCCGT
>JADGQO010000117.1 GCA_017881725.1 Fibrobacteria bacterium | reverse complement strand
GACCGGTATCCTCCGACGCCATGACCCTTTGAATTTTACAAATATGCGAGCCCTTGGGTTCAACCTTAGCATAGGGCCGGAAACGCGGAATTACCTCCCGATTTTAATAATTTCTTCCGTAATTATGCGGACAACCAAAAAAACTTCGGCAATCCCAGTCGTGGCGCTCGCGGCCCTATCCCTGGCGGCCTTGCTCTGCATGTCCTGCACAGCTTTGCGGCTGTTGCATCAATCCAAACTCAAGGCCCCGCAGGTCGCATTCGTTTCCTATCGCGTCGTCGGGGTCGAGGAATCCCAAGCCCGGGTGGAATTCACCTTGGCGGCCTTCAACCCTAATGCCATCGGGCTTCGCAACGTAACCTTGGGATACGAACTGTTCCATGAAGGCAAGCGCTTCCTGCATGGGGACGATATCCAGTTGGAATTCAAACCTAAAGACACGACCCGCATCGTAGTGCCGGCCGTCGTCGTATACGCGGAAGTACTGCGCGCCGCCGGACCGCTCGCGGCGAAAATCCTGATGGATAAAAAATCCATCCCCATCCGCATCGACGCGGTGGTGGAGGGAAAACCCACGGTATATGACGAGGTGGAATCCGGTTCGCTGTTCCAATTCACTTTGCGCTTGAGCCGTACCGAGAGCGTTCCGATTCCGCAGCAACCTGTGAATGAGGCCAAAAGCGCCGCGCGGCGCGCGCTTAAAAAACTTTTCTAAAACGCCTAGGCGTACAACTTCTCGCGCAACCGCTTCACGTCGTCATTGGCCAGGTATTCGTCGTAACTCATGGTCCGGTCGATGTGTCCCTTGGGCGTCAGCTCGATGATGCGCGTGGCAATGGTCTGCACGAACTGGTGATCCTGCGAAGTGAATAGGACCGTACCATCAAAAGTGGTCAAGGCGTTGTTCAACGACGTGATGGCTTCCAAGTCCAGATGATTGGTCGGCTCATCGAGGAGGATGACATTGGCCTGGAGGAGCATCATGCGCGCCAGCATGCAGCGCACCTTCTCGCCGCCCGATAGCACGTTGGCGGACTTCTGCGATTCCTCGCCGGAGAAAAGCATCTTGCCCAGCCAGCCCCGGATGAATTGCTCGTCCTTTTCCTTTTCCTTGCTGAACTGGCGCAGCCAGTCCACGAGGTTGAGGGTCGTGTCGAAGAATGCGGCGTTGTCCTTGGGGAAAAACGCGCGCGTGGTCGATCCGCCCCAGCGGAACTGGCCGGCGTCGGATTTGCCTTCGCCCATCAGGACCTTGAACAAGGTCGAGGCGGGCACGTCGTCGCGGCCGACGAAGGCGATTTTATCGCCGGTGCGGACATTGAGCTCGAAGCCCTTGAACACGGGCTTGCCTTCGTTGGATTTGTTCAGGCCTTCGATTTCCAGGATGACCTTGCCGGCGTCCTTCTCCGACTTGAAAACGATGAACGGATACTGCCGCGTGGACGGGCGGATATCGTCGAGCGTGATTTTGTCGAGCAGCTTCTTTCGTGAGGTGGCCTGTTTGGACTTGGACGCGTTGGCGGAAAACCTTTGGATGAAGGTTTGCAGGTCCTTGATCTTGTCTTCCTTCTTCTTGTTCTGATCGCGCTTTTGGCTCAGCGCCAATTGGCTGGATTCGTACCAGAAGGAATAGTTGCCGGTGTAGATGTTGATTTTCTGGTAATCGATGTCGCACACGTGCGTGCACACCTTGTCAAGGAAATGGCGATCATGCGATACGACGATGACCGTGTTCTCGAATTGGTAGAGGAATTCCTCCAGCCACATCACCGAATCGATGTCAAGGTTGTTGGTCGGCTCATCGAGCAAAAGCACGCCGGGATTACCGAACAGGGCCTGGCACAACAGTACGCGTACCTTTTCGCCGCCTGACAATTCCTTCATCAGCAATTGATGCTTTTCCTCGCGCACGCCCAGGCCGCTCAGCATGGCCGCCGCCTCGGATTCCGCGTTCCATCCGTTCAGATCCGCGAACTCGCCTTCCAGCTCCGAGGCCCGCACGCCGTCGGCTTCGGAAAACTCCGGCTTCGCGTAAATGGCTTCCTTTTCGCTCATCACGTCGTAGAGGTTTTTGTGTCCCATGATCACGGTCATGAGCACGGTCTTGTCGTCGAACTCGAACTGGTTCTGCTTGAGCGTTCCCACCCGGATGCCGGGATCGATATTTACGCTGCCCGCGTCCGACTCAATTTCTCCCGAGAGGATTTTGAGGAAGGTGGACTTGCCCGCCCCGTTGGCGCCGATGATGCCGTAGCAATTGCCGGGCGTGAACTTGAGATCCACTTCCTTGAAAAGGACTCGTTTACCATAGGCCAGGGATACGCCGTTTACCGCTATCATGGGGAACCTTGTCTGTTGTCTGGAGGGAAAACCAAGGTAGCAATCGGCGGGAAGCCTTGCCAGATCTGGGGCCGCGACGTTTATGGTCAACCCGCCGCCGAATACCGCTCCGCTGAGATGCGCCGCGAATTGGGCCGCCAGCCCAAGCTCCCGATAGGATTTCTTCGTGAAGACCTCATCGCATTCCAAGAAGTTCCGGCAGGTATCGCTCAACAGGGCTCCGCGGCCTTGACCCCACATCCATACCGGACCCCCGACCCGTCGCTATCCGAAAGGGCGGGAAAGCTCATGGCAATGGGGGTTCCTCCATCCGCAATCCAAATCTGGAGTTCCGGGTCCGGCGGCGCCGCATCCGCGAGGGAATCGGCGTGCCTATCCACGAGGGAGCTTTTAAGTATGTTCGCCGGAGAAAACGGATAGGGTAACCTAGATGATACGGGTACAGCGTCCCGCGCTCGCAAGGCCGTGCCATGCGCAGCGGCGGACAACCAAAGGAGAAAGACGGCGGTCCCGAAAATTTTTCCTTCGAATCCCAACATGGAATCAATGCCTTTCCAGTCCAATCTCAGCGGGTAAAACTTCCCAATTTTAGACCGGTTCGCGTTCATCAAGGTAATCACTGCCGGGAATTCCACCCTATTTCCGCGTCGGCCGAGATGTTGAATGCTTGGAGTCGGCCGGGGATTTACATTTGTATCCCAGCGGGGACCCCAAATTCCCGGATATTTTCGGACGGTATTTGGATTGTAGGACAGAAAGCGAGGCGCCATGGCGGACGGATTCCGGATTGAAAAGGATTCCCTGGGTGAGGTGCAAGTTCCCGACGGCGCGATGTGGGGCGCGCAAACGCAACGCGCATTGGATAATTTCCAAATCAGCGGCATCCGTTTCCCGCGCGATTTCATCGGCGCCTTGGGCATGATGAAATACCTGGCCTGCCAAGTTAACCGCGATCTCGGACTCATCGACAGCCCCATGGCCACGGCCATCTCGCAAGCCGCCATGGAAGTGACGGAAGGCCAGCATGACGAACAATTTCCGCTCGACATTTTGCAAACCGGATCGGGCACGTCGACCAACATGAACGCCAACGAAGTGATCGCCAACCGCGCCATGGAGATCCTGTCCAACGGCCGGCCCGGCGGCCGCAAGGTGCATCCCAACGATCATGTGAACCTGTCCCAAAGCAGCAACGACGTAATTCCCACCTGCATCCACGTCGCCGCGCTGGTTTCGGTGGAAAAGGATTTGCTGCCCGCCTTGCATCGCCTGCGCGGTACGCTGGAGAAAAAATCCGAGGCCTTCGCGAACGTCCTCAAATTGGGCCGCACGCATTTGCAGGACGCGACGCCCATCACCTTGGGACAGGAATTCGGCGGCTACGCGGCCATGGTGGCTCACGGCATCGGGCGCATCGGCAACGTGCGCTGGCATCTGGGGGAATTGGCCCTGGGCGGAACCGCCGTGGGAACCGGCCTCAACGCTCCCAAGGAATTCGCGACCAAGGTGATCGAGCGGCTGAACGATTTATCCGGCATGGAATTCCGCGAGGCAGAAAACCATTTCGAAGCGCAGGGCGCGCGCGACGCCGTGGTCGAGACCAGCGGCGCCCTGAAAAGCGTGGCCGTGTCGTTGATCAAAATCGCCAACGATATCCGCTGGCTGGGTTCCGGCCCGCGCGGCGGCCTGGGTGAATTAAAATTGCCCACCGTGCAGCCCGGCTCCTCCATCATGCCCGGCAAGGTCAACCCCGTCATGGCGGAAGCGCTTTTGCAGGCTTGCGTGATGGTGATCGGCAACGACGCAGCCATCACCTTCGCAGGCGCATCGGGAAATTTCGAACTGAATGTCATGATGCCGCTGATGGCCCATGCCCTCTTGCAGTCACTGCAAATCTTGGCCCATTCAGTATCAGCCTTCGAAGAGAAATGCATCGCAGGCCTGACCGCCGACGAGGAACGCTGCCAGGCTTCCATCGAAGGCAGCCTGGGGATGGCTACCTCCCTGGTGCCGCGCATCGGATACGACGCCGCTGCGGCTTTGGCCAACCAAGCCTACGCCACCGGAAAAACCGTGCGCCAAGTTGCGATGGAAAAGTCCCTGCTTACGCCCGGAGAATTGGACGACTTGCTCAATCCGCGAAAACTCGCCCTCGGCAAGTAGGCTCCGCGCGGTCGGTATGCCGCCAGTGGCCCCGAAGACTCGCGGTCGCTAGGCCTTGCGCGACCGCTAACATGCGGTGCCGCTCGCGTGCGCGGACGCACACCCGAACTGCGCTATTCATCCTTGTAAAGATCCACGGCCTTGACCAGGCATGAGTATTTACTGAAATATTCATAAATGGCAAAGACCATGGACGCTGTGACCGCGATTCCCGCGATCTGCCCGGCCTTTGGATCATCCTTGGCAAGCGGGATTCCTACCGCAACGGCCGTCAAGCCGCCTAATATCCCGAGATACATTTCCAGGCGCTTGGTGCGATATGATCCAATCATTTTATGCGAATCCGGTTGATCGCCGAAATCGATTTTCACATTCGCGTAATTGATTTCCTTTAATGGCCCATCGCCCTTGGTATACAAGGAGAGCATGGATTTTGGCATCAACTGGATTTCTCCCGAGTCCATGCCCAGCACCATGGTTTCAATGGAATATCGATCGATGAGTTTTCCATCCTGGGTGCGCCGGGCTATGGTCCCGCTTCGGATATCGCCGGAATTCCGATAGTAGCCGCTTTCATTCCGAATCACCGCGACGGATTGCAGGGCCACGGAATCGCCTTTGATGCTAACCATGTCCGGAGAAAAGGTGCGCTTGACGATGGACGCATTTCCATAAACGGTGTCGCCGGAAGCTTTGACGATGAAAAAATCCTGCTTGGACTCTTCGCCGCACGCGCCTAAAACCCAAACCAGAAACAGCGAAATCCATCGGATCCAAACCATGCAAAATCTCCCTGAAAAAATCCTTGGGGCTCCAATTGCCGATTGCCCCGTGCCCAGTGAAGGTAGCATTGCAAGCCTAACCAGGCCCGCCGTCTTGACGCTGAGACTACGTTCCCGGAGTCCCGCCGATTCACAAAATTCCTCGCTTGAATTCGTGACGACAGGATCACCGTCCTTAGAGACTGGGCGTTGGAGGTATATTCGGGGACGGGGATAAAAAGCGGGGTGCGAAAATGATCCGGAAAAATCAAAGCCAGCGGTCATTTGTAAAAGTCGAGTGGTGGGCGGCGGCGATGGGAGCCGTCCTATTTTTCGCTTCGACGCAAATTGCATCCGCGCAAACCCGGACCATCGCCATTTTGGGGGCCTCGACGGCGGCGGGCACCGGCGCGACCAGCTATGACAGCGCATTCGCAGGACGCTACGCGCATTATCTGCAAAGCCTGAACCCGGCCTGGAAACTGGTCAATCTCTCCGTGAGCGGATATACCACCTATCAGGTCATGCCCACGGGTTACCAGCCGCCCGCAGGCCGCCCTACGCCGGACACGGCGCACAATATCACCAAGGTCTTGGCCCTGAAACCGCAGGCGTTGTTGATTTGCCTCCCGAGCAACGACATCGATCAAGGTTTTCCCGCGGCGGAGTATAACGCCAATTTCGATTCCCTGCGCACCTGGGGCTTGCGGGCGAATATTCCCGTCTGGATCACCACGCCTTTGCCGCGCAGCGCCTTGGACGCGGCCAAGCGCCAATTGTTGCTCACCCTGCGCGATCGCATCCTGTCGCGTTACGCGCCCCGGGCCATCAATTTTTATGACAGCCTCGGCGACGCAGCGGGCAACTACTACACGGCATTCAATTTCGGGGACGGGGTCCATACCAACAACCACGGCCATCGGATCCTGTACGAACGCCTCGTGGCGGCGGATTTGCCGGTGCAAAGCGCTACCTTGATTTGGGCGAGAGGCGGATTCGGGGATTCCGACGGATCTGTTAGCCCCGACCGTTCCAACGCGACCTTTTCCAGGGTAACCTATGGGTTACCTCGGCTGTTCGCGGACACACGGAGCGGCATGCTCGCCGTTTCCATGGGCCGGGTGCCCACGGTTTTTGATATGCAGGGCCGCTATCGGGCTCCGATTGGACCCAATTCCGGATGGTCCAACCGGTAGATGACGCAATTTCCCAGG
>JADGQO010000016.1 GCA_017881725.1 Fibrobacteria bacterium | reverse complement strand
AGGCGACCTGCGCGCCGCTGTCGGCGGCCATGAAGCGGACCAATTGTTTGGCCAGGTCCGGACGCTGGGAGGTTTTGAAAACGGCTAACTGGCCCCCGCCCATGAACAGCGAGCGCTGGACGGGCCCAGCCGGGGGAATCAGGACGCTGTAATTTTCGGACACGTGACTGCCCGCGGAACCGCCTTGTTCCGGGGGGCGTTCCAAAAACACATTCTTAATCGTCGATTCGTAAATCGTTGCCAAGCGGCCGGCGTCGAAGTCGGCGGATACCTGGGCGGTGTTTTTTTCCATATTGGTTTTCGGATTCAGGCCCTTACGAACCAAGCTCAAATAAAAGAGGATGCCTTTCATCGACTCGGGGCTGTTCAATACGCATTTGTCTCCGAGCGGGTTCAGGAAATCGCCGCCCGCGCCCCAAATCCACGGAGCGAAATTATGCACGACGTTCCAATCGTTCTTACCCGGAAATCCGACGGCGAAAACCGCCTCGCCATTTTGCTTGAAGCCCGCAGCCTGGATTTTTTCCAATCCCGCCAGGTATCCGTCCCACGTTTCCATCGACTTCGGATCCACCTTGGCGGAAGCGAATATGTCGGTGCGATAAAACATGGGACGCACGTCGATGAACCAGGGCAAGGATGTGATGTGCTCGGACATGCGGGGTTTTACGGCCGTCCACGTGGACGGCACGAAGGACTCTTTGACATGGAGTGCGGAGTCGATATCATCCAAGGGAAGCAAGGCGCCCAAGTCCGTCATGAAGGGCGTCCAGGTGGCGCCCAACTGAACGACGTCCGGCCCGTCTCCGGAAATCGCGGCCGTGGTTAATTTGGTCCAAGCGGAGCCCCAATCGAGAACGGATACCTTGACGGTTACGCCGGGATGGGCGGCTGCGAAAGGTTGCAACAAAGCTTGGATGTCCTTTTCCGGCTTCGGGGAGTTGGGCATTACCCAAAGGACGATTTCGCCGGGACCGGCCGGTGCAAAAGCACCGGCCGGGGCTTTCGCAGCGGCAGGTTGGGATTTATTGCAGCCGACCAGCAGCGCGGAGGCGACTAATGCGATTAAGGTGGACAAGGCGGACAAGGTGGTAAGGGCTACCCCGGTTTGCTTTCTGAATAATCGAGTCCAAAGTGTCGGCATAAATTTCCCCTTCATAATCTTGCTTCGATTGCAGGCGATGTTCCGCCCGTGCCCTGCGTAAAATCGGCCCGTACCCTGTAAACGTTCCTGAGAAAGAACGCCGCGTCAACGCCCACCAAGCCATAAAAACTATGGATCAAAAAAATGCACATGAGCCGCTTCGGGCTTCAGGAATACTTTATCGCCCCGGCCCACATTGCTTTCCGGATGGACGCGGGATACGGCCCGATGTTCCCCGGCCCGGCAATACACCAAGGTTTCCGCACCCAGCGGCTCTACTACTTCGATCTCGGCTGGGAATCCAAAATCTTTTCCGGTCGCTTGTTCGGAGCGGACCAGGCGCAGATGTTCGGGACGAATTCCAAGCAAGGATTTGGCGACGGGCGCAATCGGGAAATCGGCGCGATGCAATCCCGTTTCGCCTGCACCGGGCACCACCAGCGCATCTCCCCGCCATTCGCAGGGCAGGAAATTCATCGGCGGCATCCCGATAAATCCGGCCACGAATTTATTACCGGGCTTGGAATACAGCTCCATGGGCGTACCGTATTGTTGGATGACGCCATCACGCATGCAGACGATGCGATGCCCCATGGTCATGGCTTCGGTCTGATCGTGGGTCACGTAAATCATGGTGGTTTGGAGTTGGGCGGAAAGTCGGGAAATTTCCACTCGCATCTGCACGCGCATTTTCGCGTCCAGGTTGGAAAGCGGTTCGTCGAAAAGAAAAACTTCCGGCTTGCGCACGATGGCGCGTCCCAGGGCCACGCGCTGACGTTGGCCGCCGGACAAGGCTTTGTGTTTCCGGCTGAGGTAGGGAGTGATGCCCAGCATTTCCGCCGCTTCGCCGACCCGTTGGGTGATTTCGGCTTTCGGGAGTTTTCGGAGCTTCAGGCCGAAGGCGAGATTTTCTTCCACGGTCATATGCGGATAAAGCGCATAGTTTTGAAAGACCATGGCGATGTCCCGGTCCTTGGGGGCCTTATCGTTACAACGTTTTCCACCGATGAAAAGATCGCCGGAGGTAATATCTTCCAGGCCCGCAATCATCCGTAGGAGAGTGGATTTTCCGCACCCGGACGGGCCGACCAGAACCAGAAACTCCTGGTTGCGGATTTCGAAAGAAAGATCATGAACGGCCGTTACGCCGCCATCGTACACTTTATGAATATTTTTAAGGACGACTTCCGCCACGCCTACCGATTCTTTCCCACCCTCACGACTGGCCGCTGCGGTGTTAGCCAGCACGGTTAGTGGCTGGAATGGGCCGAGAGGGTTCGTCGAATTCCACTTTTATGTCGGTTATTAGTGTCCGCTTTTAACCGTTTGGGGTTTTCCCAATAATAGGAATGATCCATGACAAAATTGAAACATTTTCCAATCGTAAGTGCCTACTTTTCGAACCGGTTAAGGTCGCTCCCAAAATCGGGGGTGGATCCGCAATGATTTGGCGAGCGCAGCTCGATTAAGGAATAGCAAAGCAATGGGCAGAGGCGAGGCATTACCGAAGGATTTCGTTTGGGGCGCGGCGACGTCGTCTTATCAGGTGGAAGGCGCGGCCTGGATCGATGGGCGCGGGGAATGCATCTGGGATCGGTTCGCGCGCACTCCGGGCAAGGTCTTTCAAGGCGACAACGGCGATGTTGCCTGCGATCAATATCACCTTTGGCCCCAAGACATTCAGCTCATGCGCGAAATCGGAATCCGCGCCTATCGGTTCAGCACCGCATGGCCGCGCATCATTCCGACGGGCCGTGGAGCCGTGAATAAGGTGGGGTTGGATTTTTATGATCGTCTCACCGATGGATTGTTGGAAGCGGGAATCGAACCTTACGTTACGTTATTCCATTGGGACTTGCCGCAGGTGTTGCAGGACGAGGGCGGATGGTTGCAGCGCAGCATCGTCGACGCCTTCATCCCCTACGTGGAAGCCGTCGTAAGTCGATTGGGCGATCGCGTGAAGCATTGGATGACGCATAACGAGATTCCGTGCTTCATCGGGCAAGGGTATGGCACGGGCACGCAAGCACCGGGATTGCAAGTATCGAAAAAGGAGTTGAACCAGGGTTACCATCATGCCTGCCTGACCCACGGACACGCGGTCCGCATCGTGCGCTCCCTGGCCCGTCGCGACGCGGAAGTAGGCTTCGTCAATAATCCCTGGATACCGGTTCCGCTTTTGGACCGGGAGGATCATATCGAAGCGGCGCGGAAAGCCTTCGTGCGCGTCGGGGCGAACCTGCATGAACCGATTTTGAACGGCCGGTATCCGGACTGGTGGCTTGAGAAGCAAGGCGTCGACGCTCCGGAAATCCATCCCGCAGACATGGAGATCATCGGTTCACCGACCGATTTCGTGGGTATCAATATTTACTTCGGATATTTCACCGAGCCCGCGGATAATGAGAATGGCTTCAACGTGCTTCCGTTTCCCAAAGGGTATCCCCACCTGGATCTGAAATGGTTGAAACCCGTTCCGCAGGCGTTATATTGGGCCGCGCGTTTTTATCGCGAAGCCTATCGGGTCAAAAAAACTTATGTCGCCGAAACCGGTTGCGCCTGCGCGGACGAAATCACGCCCGAAGGCCGTATCATCGACTTGGATCGCATGCAATGGATGCGCGCGCATATGCTCGAGGTCCGCCGTGCCGTCGATGAAGGACTCGGTCTGGCCGGCGTATTCCAATGGAGCCTGATGGACAACTTCGAATGGTCCGAGGGCTATGCCAAGCGGTTCGGAATGGTGCATGTGGACTTTACCACCCAAAAGCGAACCTTGAAAGACAGCGCCTGCTTGTACCGGGAAATGATATTGAGCGGGGGGCGGAATATTTAAGTGGGCCTCTAAAAATACCTTCCGGCCGGAAATCGGTGATCTTTCATCCGCTATGTAGGTATCCTGACCTCTAGAAATGAATATTGTGAATAGTTCCAACAGGGAGGGATGTCCCGATGACCTCAATATTCATTTTACGCTTTAGACCGATAAACATCATTTCCTTTTTGGCGTTCTTAGGGTGGACCTTTGCCGTCCCGCCATCGGATACAACGCGCAGGTATTCTAAAAATGATGCTGTAGTCCGATCGGGACTCGCCAAAAAAACCGACAGTTTAGAAACCCTCCACATTCTGCTTTCCAGCGAAATGAAACCTCAAAACCGGATTTGGGTTTTGAAAAACGGAAGGCTTGTGGACTCGCTTTCCCATGGGTTAGGAAAAATGCGCAGGGAGGATTGGGATAAAGTGATCCAAGACAGCGCCATTGCCAAGGAGATGAAAAGCCAGGAAGAATTCCAGGCTTACTGGAAAAAAATCGAGCAGCGCGAAGGCATCACGGAATTCAAAAGCCAGATGCAGGGTCAGGACATCGTCAAATCTCGCATTCCGAAATTGATTCTGTTCGACTCGACTTTAATCGTTTATCCGGGTTGGGTTGTGCTTTTGAGTCGTTAAATCCAAGGATATATCCCGCAAAGGTAAGCAAACCAACGAGGTGGACCCAGCGGGAAAGCGGTCGCTTTAATTGACGGATGTCATGAGATGGACCTAGTTTCTCATGTCATCCAGTATGCTTATTTCAGACGCGTTTACGCAAAGCGATTACGCCATCAATATCACGGATCCGAATGGCGTTTTGCTTCAGGTCAATCTTGCCTATTTGCGGCTTTATAAGTTCGCTTCGGAAAAGGAATTGTTGGGCCAGACCCAGCGGCTGATTCGTTCCCCCATGACCTCTCTAGGCCTTTACTCGGAAATGTGGGCGACCATCACCAAGGGGAGTGTTTGGCGTGGCGACCTTACCAACCGCGCGAAGGACGGCAGTGAAGTTTATATTCACTTGACGATTTCTCCCATCCAGCGGGAAGGTAAAATAGTGGGTTACATGGGTTTCGCCATCGACCGAGCCCAGCAAGTGCTCCTGGAGCGTCAATTGTTCCATGCCAATAAATTGGTGGTGCTGGGAACTTTGGGCGCAGGTTTGGCCCATGAGTTAAACAATCCCTTAGCGAGCATTTTACTCGACGCCGAATATTTGAAGGATGCGATGCGGGGCAAGGGCGCCATCGACAAGGCCGCGGGTTTAGCCGCCTCCGAATCGGTGATTCGCGGGGCGGAGCGGATGCGGCGCGTGCTGGAACATTTGTTGTCGTATTCCAAGAAGGATTCCGGGGAATCCAAATCGACGCTTTCTTTGCGTCAATTGGTGGAGGACAGTTTTTTATTCATCGAGCGGCAGTTACTGAGCCGCAGCATCGATTTGCAAACGCATATCCCCGAGGATGCGTTAATCAGCGGCAATCGGACCAGGCTTGAATCCGTGCTGCACAACCTGATTGGAAACTCCCGTGACGCCTTCGCCGGGAAATCCATCGAACGGAAATTCATTTCCATCCAATCCGATTTTAACAGCCAGGACGGCGTGGTCACTATTGTTTATCGTGATAATGCCGGCGGCATTCCAGCTGAAATCATCGATCGGATCTTCGAGCCGTTCTTCACGACCAAGGGCGGGGAAGGCACTGGATTGGGGCTTTCCATCAGCCGCCAGGTGATCGTTGATCACGGCGGCAGCATCGATTGCCGTTCCAAAGGCGGCGAAACGACGTTCACGATGATTTTGCCCGCAAAAGCGGTCTAATCTTTTCCAATCTTTTTTCATTTGAATTCCGGTGTCTGCCAGAGTGGTTTGCCGCTGCGATTATTTCCGCCGTATATTCCTCAATTGCACGCCTACCATTAACTTTTATGAAGGAATGTGTTATTGTAGTCACGGATGGAGATTCAACCTTTTCTGCGGAGTATTTCTGCGTATAAAAATTGGGCGTGGCCCAAAGAAAGCAGGCAAATATGGAAATCAAAATTCCGGGAAACGATTTCACCCGCGCAAGGCTTACGAAAACGAAGGAGCGGTGGCTGGTATTTGTCGCACGAATGTCTCCACCCGTAGTCCTTGCATCCGCTGGGCGATTGCCATGGGCCGGCATATTCGGATTGATTTTCGCGGCGATGAGTGTCGTGTGGTTTACGGGTTGTAACGAACAATCTGGAAAAGCCGGCGCGGCCGCAGCATCGGAAGCGGTCTCCGGTGCCGAAGAAGCCGTCCTCACCTCGGCTCCAGAAGTGCCCCCGCCCATCACGCGCAACCATCCCACCAAGGTCACGGTGCATTTGGAGGTGAAAGAAGTGGTAAAAACCCTTTCGCCCGGCGTGCAGTACACCTTCTGGACCTTCGGCGGCGACGTGCCGGGCAAGTTCATTCGCATCCGCGAAGGGGATGAGGTGGAATTTCATTTGAGCAATCATCCCGACAACCGGATGCCGCATAACATCGATTTGCATGCCGTGTCCGGCCAAGGCGGCGGCGCGGCCGCATCGGTTACGGCGCCGGGTCATAGCTCCCAATTCTCCTTCAAGGCCCTGAACCCGGGCTTGTTCGTTTACCATTGCGCCACGGCCCCGGTGGGAATGCATATCGCCAACGGCATGTATGGCTTGATCCTGGTCGAACCCAAGGGCGGGCTGCCCAAGGTCGACAAGGAGTTTTATATCATGCAAGGGGAATTCTACACTGCCGGAAAATACGGTGAGGAAGGCTTGCAATCCTTTTCGATGGAAAAAGCCATCAAAGAGGAGCCGGACTACGTGGTCTTCAACGGCGGTGTCGGGGCGATTGCCGGCGACAAGGCCTTGACCGCAAAGGTGGGGGACAGGGTCAGGGTTTATATCGGGAACGGCGGCCCCAATCTCATTTCCTCCTTCCACGTGATCGGGGAAATTTTTGACAAGGTCTACACCGAAGGTGGCACGACCGCCAACCAAAGCAACGTACAAACGACATTGATCCCTTCCGGCGGATCGTCCATGGTGGAATTCAAATGCGACGT
Organism: Fibrobacteria bacterium; assembly: GCA_017881725.1. Lineage (GTDB taxonomy): Bacteria > Fibrobacterota > Fibrobacteria > UBA11236 > UBA11236 > Chersky-265. The sequence goes on along the minus strand of JADGQO010000016.1, from coordinate 10,272 downwards.
GCCTGCGACTTACCTCATCGTGGATCACTCCATCTTCCGAACTTTCAACAAAGGCTCCCTGGGCATGCTGAAGGTGCTGGGCGATGAGAACAAGGAAATCTATTCCGGCAAGCAAAGCGATGATGTCTATCGCGCTGAAGGCGGCGCCATCCAATCCATCGGCCCGCAAACCACAGCCACCGCTCCGGTGAAGCTCAACCACGCGCAAATGTTGGAAAAAGGACAACGCACCTTTACGGAAATTTGCGCCGCGTGCCACCAGCCGCAGGGTCAAGGCTTGCCCGGCGCCTTCCCGCCCCTGGCGAAATCCGATTTCCTCATAGCCGACAAAAAGCGCTCCATCGGCATCCTGAAAAACGGCCTGCAGGGGGAAGTGATGGTGAACGGCGTGAAGTTCAACGGCGTTATGCCCAAGCTCAATCTGGATGCGACCACGATTTCCGCCGTGCTGACCTATGTGCGCAGCAGTTTCGGAAATCCCGGCGGCGACGTGACCGTGGAAGAGGTCAACGCGGTCAAATGATGGTGGCGCCGCGTCGGCTACTTCGCGGATTGGGAGCGGCGGTTTGCCGGTCAGCGGTGATTCTGTTCACCCTAGTCGTCCTAGTTGCGATTAGTCGGGCTGAAAAGCCGAAGGGGACGCTTAGCCCCGTGAAAACGTCCCGCGCCGACTTGGCCCTGGTTCCGGCTACTTTTTATCGCCGTCCTTTCAGTTCCGCTACTTCCCTGGAAACCCTGACGGTAGCGCCCTTCCGGATGCAAAAGCGGGCCATTACCGTGCGTGAGTTCCTGGCTTTCTTGAATTCCCATCCCGAATGGCGTCGCTCCCGCATTAAGCGTCTCTTCGCGGATTCCCTGTACCTCAATTCATGGCAGGGGGATTTGGCGCCTTCCCAGAGTAACTTGAATGTTACCCAAACGGAAGTTTCCTGGTTCGTCGCTGAGGCGTATTGCGAATCCCTGGGTCGCAGGTTGCCCACCACCGACGAGTGGGAGGTCGCGGCGGCAGCATTTCCGTTAGGGTCGGATTCCGCAGCCATCGCAACGCGCATCCTCGATTGGTACTCCCACCCCCAAGCCTCCCATCCGCCGGAAAAAAAAACCGCCGGTTCGTCCTGGGCGAATGCCTACGGCATTCAAGACTTGTTCGGAAACGTGTGGGAGTGGACATCCGATTTCAATTCCGCCGGGCGGTCCAGCGATGCCGGTAGCGGAGGAAGCCAGGGATTGTTTTGCGGCGGGGCGGGGCAGGCGACTTCCTTGGGCGTGGATTATCCGACCTTTATGCGATTTTCTTTCCGATCGAGTTTGCAACCGGATTTTTCCCTGAAGTCTCTGGGATTCCGTTGCGTGGAGGATCTTTAATGCGTGGATTACATGGTTTTTTAAGCTTGTTATTGGCGGGTTTAGTTGGCGCAGCGGCAGTAAGTCCATCCCTCCCTCAGGTGCCGTCCGCGGTTACTACGCCGTCGACCGCGACAGCCACTGGAAATTCCCGCGCCCTCCCGGATTCCTCGCTTTACCAACTGACTTCCCTCTGGAAAACCGATGCAGGCCATCCGTTAAGACTTAGGGAGTTGTCCGGCAAGCCCAGATTGTTGACGCTGTTTTTCGGCCATTGCCAGAGCAGTTGCCCCATGGTATTGTCCAGTCTGAAAAGCGTGGTTGCCGCTTTGCCGGCCGGATGGACCGCCCATGGGGGTATCGTGCTGGTTACCCTGGATCCCCGACATGACGGAACCGATTCATTGGCCGCTTTCCGAAAGCGCATGGAGATGGACACGTCGGGCTGGACGTTGTTGCAGGGAAGCGAGAGCGATACCCGCGCCCTGGCCATGGCCTTAGGGGTGGGTTACCGCAAGTCCGCCAAAAACGGTGGGATTGAACATGATGCCGTGGTGGTTTTGCTTGATGCGCAGGGGCGCATCCGCGCCCGCCATGAGGGCTCTCCCGATACCAAGGTCATGCTCCAGGAATTCCAGGCCGCCTTGGCGGCGGATAGCCGGTAGCCGGCCTTTATTGCCCGCACCGGGACGATTCAACTGGCCCATCGAGAAGTGGCCCGTATCCAATTTGCGCTATCGCGCAGTAGTCAACACGCTCAGTTTCAGGCCTTGGGTCGACCCCGGATTTTGCGGATATTTTTCTTTTGGTCCCGAACGCTCGCCAGGGTGGTTTTGCGGGCCCAGGCCACGAAACTATCGTTCAATGCCGACCAAGTATGATGCATGGGGCAAGGAACGTCATTGCGGCATTCGCCCCATCCATACACGCAGCCTTCCGGCTTCGACTGGTACCCGGCGACTTCCAGGATATCCAGGAAGCAAATGCGTTCCATCGGCTTGGCCAAATGGAATCCACCGCCGTGTCCCTTGGCGGAGGACACCAAACCCGCCGTGACCAACTTGTGCATTATTTTCCACAGATAATGGAGCGGGACTCCGGTTTGTCGGGCCAATTCATTGGCCTTGACCGGTGATTCCTGATCATTGATGGCCATTTGCGACATGGCTCGTAAGGCGTATTCCGCCGTGCTCGTGAGGGAAATCGATATCATAATTAAACCGTCTCCATCCTCCCCGATGCCGGAAAATCCGGAACATCCCCGCTCATCGCCCCGGAAACTTCAACAGCAGCGGAAAATATATCTTCGCCCAGATCCCCATTGCCGTTATCGCCAAAGTCGCGGCGATGGCCAAATGCATCCAATGGCCTCTCGGCCAGATATCCGTCGCTATCCGCGACATCATGGCCAGGACGATCAACATCCCGTACACGCGGGCTTTCTTCCGGTGCATGGCCAGGATTTCCAAATGACCGCTATGCGCGGCCAATACCCGAGAGGCGATGGACAAGGTCAGGCGCAGAAACCCGGACAAGAAAATGACGTGTTCCCAAGCAAGCAAGTACGCGGGCCGAATGACGGGCATGAATAATCCCACGGCAGTCACGATGAGGGATAATTTCGCACCCAACAAATAAGGAGGTAACTTACCCGCTACCTTGATTTTGTGCACTTTCACGTCGGTAAAAATGAACCAGAGCCATACGGCCGAACGCAGGGCGTAGGCTGCGCGTAAGGCTGGGTAGCCCAAGTTATGGGCCAGGCCGTAAACTTCCATCGCGTAGCTGGACAGGAAAAGGAACGAAATAATCCACGGCGCCACTTTTTTCACGCCTAGGTTTCCCTGCAGGGATTTTGGATTCACGTCCTGGTTGGCGAACAATTTGGGCAAAAGGAATCCACCCACGCCCAGGATTAATAAAAGCGGAAATGCCTGATATTGCAGCAACGAACCGGCGCGCAACCCAACGGCGCCGAGGATTCCCTGCATGGCGAGGATTCTGATGATGGTGCCGGCCACATCCGCGGCCATGGCCACGGCGATGAATGCGAAATGCGGCGGGGGATTTCCCCTGCGGCTGGAAAAACGCATGCCGACAAAAGCGATGAAATTGCCTATCAGCAAAAGATGGATGATTTGGGATGCGACCGGCATTCCGGCCGAAGCGGTAATGATTACGCCAATCAGGCCGATGGGGAAAAGCGCGTATTGGACAGGCCCCAAGGGGCGGACTCCCAGGATTTTCGGAAGCATGGTGGTGAGAAATCCGAAAATGAAAAAAAGCAGGAAGGACTGAATCTGGATCACCGCATGGCTTTGGCCCGGGAAGGGAAAGCGCGTCGGAAAGAAAAAGAAGGGAATCCACACGCCCATCCCAATCGCGCCGCTGACTAAACCCAAAGGGAAAAATAAACGGTAGGGTTCCTGGCGCATTTCCGCCCAGGTCCAGGCTGGTCTCGCGGCCGCTTGCGGCTCGGTTTTAGTAACGATCATGGAATACCTGCTGATTGAGGTTGGAGTAAGTCCACAGGGCAAAGATACTCCAGGCATGATGGCGAAGGTCGTATTGGAATTTGCCAATTTGTCCAAACGCTTTGCCAATCTTGTCGATTCGTCGCAAGGGAGTCGGATAGCCATTTGCCGATAAATTCACACCATTCCCATTTTTCAGAAAGTATGACAATCGGGTGAGATTGGACCACAATTTGCTCTAGGAATGAATGATGGGGAAGTCCGGCATCAGACGGACAGGGCCAGATTAGCCAATGGCCACCGTTAGGTGGCAGGCTAAAAAGGACCAGCTGGGACAAGCTCGATAATAGAGGGAGTGCATGGGTTCCTACCAATGCCTACGGGCGAGATTTTTCCAATTCAAAAATTTTTCGACCCGGGGATTGTTCCGATCTTTGTTGATGATTGCGTCCGTGGCCATGGCGTCGGCGCTTCCGGCGCATGCCCAAGACGCGCAAACCTTGATGAAGGGCAGCGATTGCCTCATTTGCCATCAACCGGAAATCAAGGTGGTGGGGCCGGCGTTCAAGGAAATCGCCGGTAAATATACCCGCGCGGACATTCCCAAACTGGTCGCCAAGGTCAAGGCAGGCGGCTTAGGCGTGTGGGGCCAAGTGCCCATGGCGCCGCATCCCGCTTTATCCGACGCCGACCTGACCACCATGGTCACCTGGATTTTCTCCACGTACGCGCCTGCGGACGTCGCCAAGGTAGGTAACGGGAAAGATACTGCGGGTGCCGACGCCAATTCCGGAGCCTCTAAACATCATGGACGGTTGGCCGCCATATTCGCCACCTCCGGCGGCATCCCGGGAACCAAGCCGGGCAGCGAACCGGCCTATCGGGCCTTTCCCGTGATTGGAAGCCGTGTCGCGGTTTGGATAGTTGCCCAATTGCATTTGATGTTCGCGGCTTTCGTGTTGGCCGTTCCCATCTTCGCCCTCATCATCGAATATATCGGCTACAAGACGGGGGAAAAACGCTACGACGATTTGGCGCATGAGTTCACCAAACTCCTGTCGACATCCTTCTCCTTCACGGCTTCGCTCGGCGCCATGCTCACCTTCCTCTTGCTGGTCCTGTATCCGAAACTGATGAGTTACCTCACTTCCATCTTCGGCTGGACCTACGTGCCCTACGCTCTCCTCTTCTTTGCCGAGGCGGTGTTCATGTACGCGTACTATTATGGCTGGGGCAAATTTTCCCCGCGCGTCCATTTGCTGCTGGGGCTGGCCCTCAACATCGTCGGCATATGCATCATCTTCATCGCGGACTCCTGGCTCACTTTCATGAATTCTCCCAACGGCGTGACCGAAGCGGGCGAACTCGTCAACCGGTGGCAAGCCGTCGATAATTTCACCTGGATGCCCATCAACATCCACCGCATGATCGCCAACATCGCCTTCGGCGGGTCCATTGCCGGGGCCTACGGAGCCTTCAAATTTATGGGGGCCACCACCGACGAGGAACGCGCCGAATACGATTGGATGGGCTATATCGGCAACTTCATCGCCATCAGCGCCTTGTTGCCCCTGCCTTTCGCCGGCTACTACCTGGGCAAGGAAATCTACGCGTATTCCCAGAACATGGGCATGACCTTGATGGGCGGAGCGTTCTCGTGGCTGTTCATCATCCAGGCCATCCTGATCGGCGTCTTATTCCTGTCCGCCAATTATTACCTGTGGCTGGGCATGGAACGTATCGAAGGCGCGGAGCGGTTCCGGAAATTCATCAAATGGCTGCTGGGTTCGGTCACCATCTGCTTCGTCATCTGGGCCACGCCGCATTCGCTGGTGGCCACGGTGGAAGAAGCCCGCAAAATGGGCGGAGCGCATCATCCCATGCTCGGCGTGCTCGGCGTGATGTCGGCGAAGAATACGGCCGTGAACGTCCTGATCCTGACCACCTATATCAGCTTCCTGCTGTACCGCCGTGGCAATAAGCGCGCGACAGTAAGCTGGGCCAAAAAAGGCAATTGGGCCGAGTTCCTGATATTCGCCTTGACCACTGTATTCGTCATCGTCCTGGGCGTGCTGGGTTATTTCGTGGAAGCGAAGGTACGGATCCGGCTATCAGTGCCGCAAGTGTTGGCCGTATTAGGCGCCATGATCTCCGTCACGATTATCGATATATTCATGTTCCGTAAGGCTGAAATCACGGGCGAAATCCGCTGGGGGAAAATGCCCCAGCGCTCCCAATACGCATTGATCCTCATCGCCATCACTTTCACTTGGCTCATGGGCCTGATGGGATACGTGCGCTCCGGAATACGCCAGCATTGGCATGTATACGGAGTAATGAAGGACGAATCGGTGGACGCTTTCACGCCCACCCTGGGATTCGCGGCTAAAGTCGTGTCCGTCACGGTGCTCATTTTCTTCACCTTCATCGCCATCATTTTTTGGTTGGCCAGCCTGTCGGGCAAGAAAAATTGGAAGCCCAAAACCGAATCGATCGAATCGACCGGAGCAGCGGAATGAAGAATGTATTGAAAATCATATTGTTCACCGTCCTGGTGACCTTGTTCTACGCATATCTGGGCCAGATGGTCCCGCAAAAGGAAGTGCATCCGCCGAAGGACAGGGTCATCAAAGCCGATATGACGACCGACGAAATGGTCGAGGCGGGCGCGGAAATCGTCGGCGGCAAGGGCACCTGCCTGGGTTGCCACACCATCGGCTCCGACAAGCCGGGACGGTTCCCGGATCTCGGGGGCATCGGTTCCCGCGCGGGCTCGCGTCGTCCGGGCATGTCCGAGGTGGAATACCTGGCGCAGTCCTTGTACGACCCCAATGTCTATATCGTCGAAGGCTATACGCCCGGCATGCCTCCCGTCAGCAAGCCGCCGATCAATCTTTCGGACGGTGAAATAATCTGCGTCATCGCCTACTTGCAAAGCCTCGGCGGTACTCCGTCGGTGACCATGCATACCAAGGTCTCTTTCGCTAAGCAGGCTCCGGCCGACGCCCCTCCCGAGCTTTCGGCTACGGCAGTGGGTGGGAGCGCAGCCGCCGGCCCTCGCGCGCCACGCGCTGCGAAGGAATTGTTGACCGATTACGGCTGCCTGGCTTGTCACAATTTGGATAAACCCGACAAGCTCGTCGGCCCCAGTTTCCTCGACGTGGGCAAGCGCTTGACGCCCGCCGAGATTTCTCAGAGCATCTTGGATCCGGACGCCGTGACCGCCAAAGGATTTCCGAAGGGAATCATGGTGACAACCCTCAAGGCCACGGCATTTTTTGACAAGGTTTCGGCCACCGAAATCAATATCATGGTGGAGTTCCTGGCTTCGCAAAGGGGGAAACGGTGAATCTCTGGGTTTGTATCCCCGCCGTACTGGCCTTAATCGGGCTGCGATTTTTGAAAACCCATATATTGGGTTGGCTGGCGGCTTGGTGGATCTGCGTATTCGTCATCTTGAAATTCGGAATGGTTCCGCCGATGCCATCGTCCATCATCGGCTTGTACGTGGCGATTTTAACTTCCGTGTTACTGCTTTATTTGACTTCGGATACGGAGCGGATGTCGCAAGCGGGAAATTTCCTGATGCGCTTTTTCGGTGAGCGGAAATTCGCGCCTTACCTTTGGACCGCAGCCGTGTTGATTCCCCTGTTGGCGGGGACGAATGCCTACCTGGCGGCGTCGAAGGAAGTTGAGGCTCCCGCGTCGGGTCGAACCATCCATCCCGCGCCCCCGGGGGAAATGACTTTTAAGGGAAAGAAAATCGACTTGATCAAAGCGTCGAATCCTTTCCGTGAACTGGAAACCAAGGATCCTACAGCCTTCGAAACCCATGTGGCTGCGGGCCGCAAGGTGTATTACCAAAATTGCGTATTCTGCCATGGCGATAATATGGAAGGCGACGGCATCTTCGCGTACGGTTATGATCCGCTACCGGCCAATTTCCAGGATCCGACCACGATTGGAATGCTGCAAGAATCTTATCTCTTCTGGCGCATCGCCAAAGGCGGACCCGGACTCCCCGAGGAAAGCACGCCCTGGTCCTCCGCCATGCCTGCCTGGGAAAAATTCGTTTCCGAGGACGACATCTGGAACGTCATCTTGTTCCTTTATCGCTTCACGGGCCAAAAGCCCCGAGCCCAGGAGAAAGCCGAATGATGCGGCGGAACGATTCTACCTGCGTATCCACATTCCGGATTTTTCGTGCCACGGCGATTTATGCCTGGGTGGGCGCCGTGATTGGTTTTACTTCCGCGAACGCCGGAGACATGGGCACCGAAGCCCAGCGCCAGGCGGGTAAACAGCTTTACAACTCCAAATGTTCCCAATGCCATGGCGAAACCGGCGATGGCAAAGGCGACGGAGCCGAATACTTCAGGCCCACGCCGCGTATTTTCACCTCCGGCACATTCAAAATCCGCACCACGGAAAGCGGCGAACTGCCCACTGACGCGGATCTGCGCACCGTTATCAAGCGCGGGATGCCGTATACGGGCATGCCTGCCTGGCCGAAATTTTCCGATCAGGACTTGATGAACTTGGTCTATTACATCAAGACCTTCAATTCGGATTTTGCCGATTCCACCAACAAGCCCAAGAGCATTGAATTGCCGAAGGCTCCTGCCATGACCCAGGAATCCATTACCCGCGGAAAGCAATTGTTCGCGGAAAATAAATGCTTGGATTGCCACGGAAAATTGGGTCGCGGCGATGGAGAGTCCGGGCCCACGCTCAAGGACGATTGGAAAAATCCCATTCGTCCCGCTGATCTCACCAAACGCTGGACCTATCGTGGCGGCTCAACGCGCGAAGACATTTACCGCACTTTTATGACCGGTCTCAGTGGCACGCCTATGCCATCATACGCCAGTTCTGTGGCCGAGAAGGATCGTTGGCCTTTAGTCGATTACGTGTACTCCCTCTCGCCGGGCGATCAACCCGGATATGCCACCATGGTCTTGGCCGAATTTTCGCCCACGCCGTTGGACATCAGCAAGGGGAAGGCTCTATTCGCGACCGCCAAGCCGGCCGTGTTCCCCGTGGTAGGCCAGGTCGTGGAAGACAAACGCAATTTCTTCCCCGGGGTCAATGCCGTGGAAGCGCGTAGTATGTATGATGCGGAAAATGTCGCCGTGCTATTGACTTGGCATGACATGAGCGCCCAGAAAACCGGTTCCAATACCCCGGTCACAGTCATTCGCCCGGTTGGGGATACCACCCATCCAATTTATTCGGATGCCATTGCCCTGCAAATACCTGCCAAGAATCCGGATGGCGTGGGAAAACCTTACTTCCTGTTCGGCGACAAGCGCAATGCGGTGGATCTGTGGTTCGCGGATTTGGTGAAGGGACAGCCACAGTTGTTCGTCGGCAAAGGGAGCGGGAATGTTTCGCCGGCCGAAGGCGCGGTTTCCATGCGCTCTGGATACCAGGACGGGGAGTGGTGGGTCGTCTTTTCCCGGAAGCGCCAGGATGGCAAGCATATGCCCTTCGACGAAGGGACGTTCGTACCGGTCGCCTTCTCGGTGTGGGACGGATTCAACGCGGAAACGGGCGGCAATCGCGGCGTTACCAGTTGGTACTCAATCTACCTGAAGCCTTCCCATACGGAAAGCCCAATTGTCCCGGCGGGCAAGCAGGCCGCAGCCTGTATCCTCATCGAGGCTGGAGTTATTTGGATCATGCGTCGCCGGGTGCATGGCCAAGCGAAAGTTTCTCCTGCCGAAAAGGCAAAGATATGACAGCGATTAGCGCAAATGCCACGTGTGACAGGATGCGCATCATCTCGTCGGGGTGGTCTAGACAAATTGGCACGCAGATTCGGTGGAATCTTGCTGCGGATAGGCGCAAATTAAGGAAGAACACAACGACAACCTGAAAGAAAAAGGTGGGAGGCGACATGGAAGTGAATGGTAAGGCGATGGTTGCTTTTTGGAGTCTGTTGGCGGTGGAAGTGATTGCGGCCATTCTCGCATTGGCTTCGCGGCACGGAGCGGCTTAACTGATTTATTAGGACTCGGGGCGTCTAAAGTTTTTCCCAAGCCCCGGCGCATTCAGCAATAAACCGGTTCGACGGTAACGCGAACTTGAGTACGCATGCGTGAAGTATGTGAAAAACTGAAGGTTTTGTGAGCGGTTTTATTTTCGGGAGGAATACTTTGAAAATCCTTGCACCAAACAAACGGGTCGGCTTCCTGCGGCTGCTGGTGGCGATTCCGCTCGGACTATTGGCGGCTGCCTATTCCGCCGGTCCGGTCGAAACGGTCCCCTTCGGATCCATCTCACGCGGCGAAACGGTTTATCTCAAGGCCTGTTCGGCTTGCCACGGCGAACGCGGCGATGGCAACGGCATGGCTGCGCAATACCTTTATCCGCTACCGCGTAATTTCACGACCGGAATGTTCAAATTCCGGAGCACAGCCAGCGGCGAGTTGCCGACCGATGCGGATTTGCT
>JADGQO010000116.1 GCA_017881725.1 Fibrobacteria bacterium | reverse complement strand
TGGCGGGACAAGAAGCTCCCCTGAACACGCCGGATGAAGCCGTGAAGTTGATGAAGATCATCGATGGCATTTACGCCTCCGCCAAGTCCGGCGCGCCAGTGGAAATCGCATAAGCAAAGTCCTATAGCGCGGGGTGAAAAAATACGCTGGGCGGAAAACTAAAAGGCCGATTCCACGGGTTGGGAATCGGCCTTTTTTATTGGATTGCTGTGCAGGCTATTTGGACGTTATCGCCAAACGACGACGGAACTTAAGTCCCAACAACGCCAAGCCCAAGGCCATCAGGCCCAGGGATTGAGGCTCAGGGACGGCTGCCGGTGAGGTTGAGGGCGCGTGCCCATCGACGACCATCTCAAACATATATCCCCATTCCGGGGACCCGCTGCTGACGGTGTAGCGCAAATACCTCGCGGTTACATCCGAGCCTAGGGTTGAATTCGAGACGTCGAAGTCGGAGCCGTACTTGATTCCCAACGCGACATCCGAATGCGTCAGGGCCGCGTCTGCATGATAGGCGCCTGCGGCGATGTTGTACCAAGTGATTCCATCAAGGCTTCCGGAAAGTGTAAAGGGATTGATATACCTGCCGAGGGTTCCGGGGGTGGCGCCATAAAGCTCAATGCGATCCAGGGTGTAATCGGACTGGAAGTCCACCTGAACATAACCGCCAAAATCTCCGGAGTTCCAGGAGTTCAACCCGGTATTTCCGGTAGACCCGAAATCATGATCCAAAATGTTCGAGGCATCGTACATCGGGTGCCCACATCCGAGGTAGCAGCTACCGGCGGAAGCGGTGGTGCCGGCCAAATCGGTAAGGACGGTGGCTTGAGATGCCGCCGCAGCAATCAGCGACAAGGCGGCGAGATATTTGTAGGCATTGAGCATTTAGAGTCCTTGCTGGAGAGTTGTTCTGTAACTACCTAATCAATTCTCATGCCAAGGTAATCGATTCCGGGTACCCTCATGACTTTATGAAAATCACCCATTGCCTGCAATTCCACGGGGGTAACCGTGGTTGGTAGTGCATCCGAAATTTCCGGGTGTCAGAAATCGTCGATTCCGTCGGCACCCTTTACATGCCGGCTGAATTGAGTTGAATGGAGATGTGCCTATCGCGGCACCCTCTCGATCTTCGCAGCCAGCACGAAATCGCTTTCGGTAAGTCCGTTAAGTTTATGGGTCCAAATTGTGATGAGGACGCGTCCCCAGGATAACAGGATTTCCGGGTGATGATTCTGGGCTTCCGCTAATGCGCCCACACGATTGGTAAAGGCAAGCGCTTGCGCGAAATCGGGAAATTCAAATTCTTTTTCGAGGTGATGTTCATGGATGGGGGACCAACCGTTTTCCAGGCGGTTTAAAAACATTTGCAATGCGTGACCCTGCAAAGCGGGGCCTTCGCCGGTGCAAGGGATGCATTCCTGCTGCGCGAGTGATGTTACGGCGTCCATTTCAACCTCCTGGGGTGGGATGGAGTTAAACTACCATTCTCGCCGGTTCGTCCGCGCGCTCAACGAATCGGTCGATATTCCGCAAAAGCCGGAAGGAGCGCGGCCACCGGTGTTGTGTCGACATGCGGTCGAAACAGCCGCAATGTCCAGCAGAGGGGAAAAATTCTAAGTTTATGCCGGCTTAAAAATGCCGGTCGCGGCGGGCAATAGGCCCGGAACCCCCGTTAAGTGGGGCCAAGGCGCTGTTCGGCATACGGAGGAGAATGTATGAGCAAGGTGTTGATTATCGGCGCGGGCGGGGTTGGTGGCGTGGTGGTGCACAAATGCAGCCAGGTTCCTGACGTGTTTACAAATATCGTGCTGGCCAGCCGTACGCCGTCCAAGTGCGAGAAAATCAAACAACAGATTTTGAAACGACGCTCGGCCAATATCGAAACCGCGGGCGTGGACGCGGATAAGACACCCGAAGTCGTGGCCTTGATTAAAAAGCACAATCCCAAGCTTGTCATCAATACCGCCCTCCCTTACCAGGACTTGACCATCATGGATGCCTGCCTGGAAACGGGAGTGGATTACCTCGACACGGCCAATTACGAACCGCCGGGAGAAGCCAAGTTCGAATACAAATGGCAATGGGCTTACCAGAACAAGTTCAAGGAACGCGGCATCATGGCCCTATTGGGATGCGGCTTCGATCCGGGCGTGACCAACATCTTCTGCGCCCATGCCCAAAAAAACCATTTCGATTCCATCCGCACGGTGGATATCATCGATTGTAACGCGGGCAATCACGGGCATGCTTTTGCGACCAATTTCAATCCGGAAATCAACATCCGCGAGGTGACGGCCAAAGGCAAGTACTGGGATAAGGGTAAATGGGTGGAGACCGAACCCATGGCCCTGCACAAGACCTTCGAGGCCCCGGAGTTGGGTCCGATGGAAATTTATCTGATGTACCATGAAGAGCTGGAATCGCTGTGCCGCAACTTGAAAGGCCTGGAGCGCATCCGTTTTTGGATGAGCTTCTCACAGAATTATTTGACCCATCTGAAAGTATTGCAAAACGTAGGCATGACCGGAATCGATCCGATTGATTTCCAGGGCCAGAAAATCATACCGCTCCAATTCCTGAAGGCCTTGCTGCCCGACCCGGCCAGCCTGGGACCGCGCACCAAAGGCAAGACCAATATCGGTTGCATCATCGAAGGCGTGAAGGATGGGAAGGCCAAGGAATTGTACGTGTACAACGTTTGCGATCACGAGGATGCCTATAAGGAAACGGATCATCAGGCCATTTCCTACACGACCGGCGTGCCGGCTTTCATCGGCGCCATGATGATGCTGCAAGGCAAGTGGAAAGGCCAAGGTGTTTTCAACGTCGAGCAATTGAACCCGGATCCGTTCATGGGCGAACTGTTGGTGCGCGGCCTTCCGTGGATCGAAACCGTTTCCTTCGACACCTGATATGACCCGGCCCCTCGACGTCGATTTGGTGCAAACCCCGGCCTATGTGCTGGAGGAAACCCTGCTCAAGCGCAACTTGGCCCTGCTCGATCGCGTGCAAAAGGAGAGCGGAGCCAAAATCATTTTGGCCCTCAAAGGCTTTGCGTTCTGGAGCAGTTTCCCTTGGGTCCGTGAGGTGTTGCACGGCGCCACCGCTTCATCACTGCACGAGGCGCGCCTGGCGCATGAGGAAATGCGTCGCGAAGTTCATGTCTATTCGGTGGCGTTCACGGAAAAGGAGTTTCCGGAAATCCTCGCCATCGCCGATCACATCGTTTTCAATTCCTTCAGCCAATGGCGCCGGTTCAAACCCCTTGTGATGGCGGCCCGGAACGCGAGTGAAACCGATGCTCGCGGCGCGGGCGAAGATGCGGCGCGGTCCGTGGCGGTTGGGAAACCTTCCGAGTCGGGCTCCCCGACTCGCCGATACGTATCCTGCGGGATACGGGTCAATCCCGGCCACAGCGAAGTGAAAACGCCGTTATACGATCCCTGTTTCGCGGGTTCGCGCCTGGGCGTGACGCGCGAAGAGTTCCGTCCCGACGAATTGGACGGCATCGACGGCCTGCATTTCCATGCCCATTGCGGCAACAATTCCGATACCCTGGAACGCGTGGTCGCGTCGTTCGAAAAGCTGTACGGCGAGTTCCTCCCGCGCCTGAAATGGGTCAACTTCGGCGGCGGACATCATATCACCAAGGAAGGCTATGACGTGGAGCGTCTGATTCGCGTGGCCAAGACCTTCCGGGAAAAGCACGGATTGGATCTGTACATCGAGCCCGGCGAAGCGGTGGGATGGCGAACGGGGCCGCTGGTCGCTTCGGTCGTTGACATCGTCCGCAACGGCATGGACATCGCCATTTTGGACACCTCCGCCACGGCGCATATGCCGGACACCTTGGAGATGCCCTATCGGCCGGAAATCCGCGGTGCGGACGATTCCGGAAAACTCGCGCACACCTACCGGTTGGGAGGCCTGACCTGTCTGGCCGGGGACGTGATCGGCGATTACAGTTTCGCCAAGCCTTTGGCCATCGGGGATAAACTTGTGTTCGAGGACATGATCCACTATACCATCGTCAAGAATACGACCTTCAACGGCATCCCCTTGCCGTCGCTGTGCATCTGGACCGAACAAGGCGAATTGCGCGTCGTCCGGGAATTCGGCTACGAAGACTACAAGCTACGTAACGGATAGGTGACGTAACACACGGGTTACGTTGGGCGATCTCGAAGAAGGCCTGCCCGGCGGGAGCGGCTCTTCCCTCCGGCAATTCAGAATCCGTAAGCCGAATGCAATTGGTCGTCCGTGGGGAACTTGTCGTAAATCTCGCCCCGGGGTCCTTTCCATTTTCCTTCCACTTCCTGAAGTATAACCGGGGTCCGCGATCCGTTGGAATTTTCGACCATCACGGTTTTCGTATTGGGCTCTACGAAAGGCCTCTCGACGGGCTCGGCGGGCGCGGCCGGAGCCGTAGGCGCCGCATCCTTGGCCACATACACGGTGTCCGGTTTTTTAACGACCACGTAGCCGTCCGTGAACGGTTGGTAATAGATGCCGCCGAAATAGAAAAACCAGTCTGGCCCGAAGTGCAGGCGCACGGCTCCCAACGGAAGAAAGGGGACCACCACTCCGAAGGGCGCGTCCACCAGGAAGTATCCACGCGGACCCCATTCGTAGAAAAATCCGTCATGATAGGAATACCGGTGTCCGCGCACCGATACGCCGACATGGCCGTAAATTGGGCCATGACGGTAGCCGTGTCCGGGCCGGGAATAACCGTCTCGTTCCGCATGCGCAATCGCGGGCAGAAGCATCAGTGCCAGGCAACCGGCGGAAAACCGGACCAGGACGCCGGAAAATGAAAAAAAACTTCGTTTGGGCATGTTTGGCTCCAGTGAACCGTTGAGGGGACCGGTTCTAAGAATTAGTCAATTAAATTCGGGGATGGGTTGCATACCAGCGAAACTTTTCCGTTTACATAACCCTGAAAAACGGAGAATTGGAAAATCAGTCGCCGTGGACTTCGGATTCGTAATCCTCAGAGTCGGGTTGGGGGCAGTGGCCCAGTTAGAGGGCGGCGCCCTGAGAAATGACGCCGCGCCGAGTAGGGAACTCGACTAATCGCGATCGGAGGCGTAAATGATTCCGGGAAGCACGGAAACATGCTCCATTTGCACCGCCTGGAGCGCCTGGGGATTCAATCCCAGGAGTTTCAACAGGGTGGGGGCGATTTGCTGCGTTTCCACCGGGGTCTTGATGGTGGCGGCCTTCCACATCGGATGGGAAATCACGATCGGCACGTTTACGTCGTCGAAGGCAAAGCCGCCGTGCTCGGCCATTTTCGTGGCGGTGGGGTTGGCGTAAATCACGCCTTGATCGGGCGTCGCGATGATGTCCGGAGCGCGGCTGTCTTTTTTCGGATCCGGAAACATCAATTGCAGTGAGGGGCCTTCCAGAATTTCCGAAATGCCCAAAGCGGCGGCGTTGTCACGCAGGGCCTTGGCGGCCTCGGGGGACTTGGCCCCATCGGTGAGCCAAAGCAGGGCGATATCATCCTGCGTATCCTTCGCCAGCAGGCCGGCCTTCACGCCATTGATGATGGCCGGAATGTTTTTGTCGTTCAGTACATGGCGCTTGGCGGGGTCGATGGAGGATTGCCCATGCTTGGCTGTAAGTATAATCACGGTTTCATTGAGCAAATGGCGTTTGTCCAACTCATCGATCATTTTGCCCAGGGACAGGTCCGTATGGTCCAAGGCGTTGGCCAACGCCGCCGAGGGCTCAGCCGATCCGTTGACGTAACCCACAAGTTTCTGTCCCACGCTGACGGCCTGGAAATTCATCCCGAAAATCCCTGGGACGCCGACGTGCTTCTTGCCGGCGTGATCCATGCCGTCGATTTCATTAAGGATGGCCGCGACCTTCAAATCGTCGTACGCTTCGCACAGCATGACGTCGCCCGTGGGATTGCCCGCATTGTTGATTTCGGGCGCGTATAAATCATCCAGCCCCTTGCCGGAAGGCCCGTTCACGATTTCATAGGCGGGATGTTTGTCCGACCAGGCGGTGCGGAAACCGGCGGCCTTGGCCACTTCGAAAACGGTGTTGACGCGCAGGAATTGATGGGGATACACGGGTGCGTTTCCATGTTTGGGGTCCAGGGGAAGTTTGGCCGGGTCGATGCCG
The DNA here is from genome assembly GCA_017881725.1 of Fibrobacteria bacterium. GTDB lineage: Bacteria > Fibrobacterota > Fibrobacteria > UBA11236 > UBA11236 > Chersky-265. Next base: position 26,822 of record JADGQO010000116.1, on the reverse strand, counting down.
CCGCCGGCGTCCAATCGATCCTGGTTGATGTCGATGGACTCGTCGTACACCACTTCGGTGCCGACGGTGGAACATCCCGATCCCGGCGGGCACAGCGCGCGGTCATAGCTGTTGTCATAGTAGACGCCGGTGGAAATGGGCGAACCTCCGGTCACGATCGCCAACAATCCCGGAAAGGAATCGGAGGGTTTGGCCGCTGACGCTGCGGTGTAGGTGGTTCCCATGCCGGCCAGGCGGGCCATGTTGGAATGCGGGTGCTGGGCGATATAACGTTCGAGATCGACCGCATGGAGACCGTCCACGCTCAATAGCAGGACATGATCGACATCGGCGTGCATGCCTTCATGGGCCATGGCCCCCGATAGGCCGAGACAAAGACCGGCGGCCATTACAGCCGAACGGTTCGAAAGGAATGCGCGGTGGGACTGCCGATGCGTCGGCGTCCCTGGTTGAGAAAATATTTTCATGCGTTTCTCCGGGTTGATTTGTAGCGATACGCCGGAAATCCCCCGGCCCACCGCGAGCAGAAATTACGCAACAAGCCTGCGCGCCCGGTTACTGGAACGGCTTCGATCCAATTCAAATCCAATTCAGGATAGGGCATTTAGCGGCTTTCCGAAGCCGCCGACAAGCATCCAACGGCGCAACGATTCGTTTTTCTGGAGGGAGGAAAATATGCTGAGTCAGTTCACATCCACGGGAAGATTCCGGAAACTTCTCATGCTTTGCCTATGGTGCGTTTTTCCCTTCCGTGCGATGGCGGACATTACCTTGGGCGGAGTCAGCGTGCCTCGGGAAAAATTCGTCGTCTTTTTGATGATGGGACATTCCAATATGGCGGGCCGGGACATCAACCGTTCCGACAGCGTGACCCATCCGCATGCTTGGAATTATCACTGGATGTCGGACAAGCAGTGGGTGTTGGCCAAGGAGATTCCGGGCAATCTTAAAAATGGTCTTTCCGGTCGTGGTTGCGGCGGCGGTGGAATGCCTTTGTTGAAACATTTGGTGGCGGAATACCCGGATTTTTATTTCGGAGCCGTGGACAATGCCAGTCTTTCCGCTACGGTAAAAGGTTCCGTCGACAATAACTCCTCGGGCATGCCCGGCGACAGTAACCGCTATTGGAAGGGCTCCCAGCTTTATCGGGAGATCACTATTGCGGCCATTGAAGTCAAAAAAAACGCGATTCTGGGCGGGATATTTTGCGAAATCGGAACCATCGAGGCGACCCGTGGCACGTCGGACATCGTGAATGGATTTTCCGACGACGTCACCCAAATGGTGAAGGATATACGCGCTGAAATCGGGGAGCCCAATTTGCCTTTCATCCTCGGCAAATATGAGGCTGGAGCCACGGGGAGTTATTCCCTCTCGCTGCCGAATCCGAAAATCATCGCCGATCAAATTCTTCTGGTTCCGGGGAAATTGCCGTATTCCGCTCTGGTCGAATCCTCGGGCCTGGAAATGTTGGACGACCATCATTATGTCATGGGTCCGACCGGGCAAGGAGAATGGTCGAAACGCGCCATGGCGCTGATCAAGGCGAACGGTTATTTCCCGAATACTTCTACCGCCCTGTCCCGCTACACGATCCAAGCCGGTTCGAAGGCAAACGCATCACGGGCTTTTCACCACGGATACTCTGGGGCGCATGGCTGGGAGGCCGATCTTTGGCAGGGCCGCTTTTTCCTGGCGGATGGCAAAGCCTGTCGGAACGGATTGCCCGTTCTCACTCCGGATATGATCCAGTAACGCTTTTACTGTCGCGGTGCGCGCGAGACCGGAATACGGATCCGGGCGATCGATAGGTTAATTTTGTTCGATGCCATTCAATCGATCTTTCGCGGATTCCAATTCGCAACAGTCACAGTCCGCTCCAAGCCTTGCTGCCCAACCCACTATTGAAGTGGATCAGAATTTTTTGGCCTTGGCCTTAGTCCCGGTCGGAGATATCCTCCGCCTGGTCGTCGAGCATGACCATCGCCACAGGGCGTTGATTGTATACGATACGCAATCGAGCCTTGCGCAGATTTTGGCCGAAGCGTATCGATGCCATTTGCCAGATTCGCCGGCCCTGGATTTTTACGCTACGGCGCCTGAGGATATCCTGGCCGGATTTGCAAACCTGTCGAAGTCGGATTTGGTCATCCTGATCCAATCATCCAATTTTCGCATGGACGCGTTCCGCTTGCGCGTCAAATTATTCGCGCGGCAACTGAAGGTGATCGAACACCTGCATTTAGAACGCATGACCGCCGAAGCCATTCCCGCGTATATCGAATCCCTGACTTATGACCCGGAGTATTTCCGGGGCGTGGGCGCCGCGTTGAAAAACCGGATCGACGTAGTTTCGGAAGCCGTGGTCGACAGCGGGGGCGCCTACTTACGATTTCCTTCCGGACTGGAGCCGGCGAAATTGAATGTTGGCGATTACCGGGGTATGAAAAACATCGGAGGGCAGTTTCCCATCGGGGAGGTATTCACGGAAGCGCGGGATTTGGAATCCGTGTCCGGCCGCACCCGGATTTTCGCCTTTGCGGATAGGGCTTTCCAGGTCAATGGACCCCCTGAACCCATCACCCTGATCATTGAGAAGGGCCGCGTGGTTGCCGTGGAAAATTCCACGACGGAATTCGATCGCGTATTGGAGAATATCCGCGTCGATGAGGGCGAGGTATGGGTGCGTGAATTGGGTTTCGGTTTGAACCGGGCCTTTACCCGCGAGCGCCGCGTCAATGACATCGGAACCTACGAGCGCATGTGCGGCATCCATTTATCGCTGGGAGCCAAGCACGCGGTATTCAATAAGCCGGACTTCCGTCGCAAGGAAACCAAGCACCACGTCGATGTTTTTGTGATCACCGAAGCGGTTTACCTCGATCAAGAGAGTGTTTTCCAAAATGGCGCCTGGCGGGTGTGAGTAGCAACGGAAATTGTACGGCTCAGAGGATTAAACGGATTTTTTCCCCAAGTCGTCCACCACTTCATGCACCAGGACTTGGCGTGACTTTCCCTTGAGCTGGGTGGAACCGAGCATCACGGTGCGGAAACGTTCCTTTACCTTTTGGAAAACGCTGTCGGTAATCAGGATTTGATTCGGCTTGGCGATGCCGCATACCCGTGAGGAAATGTTCACGGCGTCGCCGATGGCGGTGTATTCCATGCGCGTGGTGGTGCCGATGGAGCCGACCACCGCCTCTCCGCTGTTGATGCCGATGCCTACCTGGAAATCCGGGATGCCCTTGGCCGTCCATTGCGGCAAGACCTCGCGCAACCGGCTGCGCATTTGCAAGGCGGTTTTCACCGCGAGAAATTCGTGATCCGCCATGGCGACGGGGGCATTGAACAAAACCATCATGCAGTCGCCGATGAACTTGTCCAGAGTGCCTCCGTTGGCGAATACGATGGCGCACATTTCGGAGAAATAGCTGTTCAAAAGGCGGGCCACCTCCAGCGGAGCCAGCTTTTCCGATAAAGGGGTGAACCCCCGGATATCGGCGAAAAGCACGGTCAAATTAGTTTTCTGGGATTGTAGGTGAAAATCACTGCTTCCCCGTTCGGCGATGATCTTATCGGCGATGTTCGGCGACAGGAAGCGTTTCAGGTGATCGCGAATCAAGGTTTCGGTTTCCAATTTTTTGTAGAGCTGCATGTTCTCGATGGCAACGCCCGCGATGCCGGCGATGTTCATGGTGAGATCGAGATCATCGTCGTTGAATTTGGCGCCGCGCTTCTTGTTGTCCAGGTAGATGACGCCGTAAACCTGGCCCTCCGAATGGATGGGGCAGCACAGGGCCGTCTTGATGCGCAATTGGAAAATGCTCAGGGACTGATCCTGCTCGCCGCTTTCGTCGCTGTCGAAAATGAAGCCCGATTTCTTCTGGATGACCGTGGAGACCAGCGTCCGGCTGTAGAGTTTTTCCTCGAGGTTTTCCTTGCGTTGGCCGCGCTCATAGGCGATATGCGCGCTGACGGAATCGTGGTTGGCCGGATCCGTGACGAGGATATACCCGGTGTCGCAATTGACAACTTCGAAAAGCAGGTTCATGGTCTTGTCGAGGAGGGCGGGAATAGTGAGCGTGGCGTTCACGGACTTGATCATGCGGTTGATCACCTGCATGCGTTTGGTGAAATTCTCCAATCCCGGTTGCGCGCTTTCACCCGGATCCAACCCGATTTTCTTCTCGTGGACGATATTGAAGTCGAACATGGAATTGTTCAATGCCATGTTCGCGGAACCCCAGATTGACGTCCCCTGCTTGGCGGCGGGCGGCCGCGCGGGCGCGCCCACCAATCGCATCGAGGTGTTGCCCATGAAAAGCGTCGCGCCGTCCGGCCACTCGCCTTTGCGCATGCGTTGCTCGTTCATGTAAATGCCGTTGGTGGAATTCTGATCCAAGAATTCAATGCGGCCGTTTTCCAGCAGGATGACGGCGTGTTTGGAGCTGATGCGCGGATCGGGGATTTCGATGTCGCAGCCTTTTTCGCGGCCGATGAGATTCGCGCCTTCCTTCAAGGGAAAGGAGTTGGTCTTCAAGGCGACGGGACAACTGATGACTTCGATTAAAGGCATAGTAAATTAAACCATCCGGCCGAAACCCAGGCAAGCAAAACTTTGCGAAACGACCATCGTTTCACCGGTTCCCGTGCGAGTGTGCGCCGCTTAAACACCTAAAACTAGCAACCCGGGGATGGTTTTCGTTCCTCGCGAAGCCATTCCGGCAAGCCCGATTCACGCTCGACCTTGCGCGTCAAGGCTTCCAGGACCACCTGCTCCGGTCCATACACGGCCGCGAATTCACGCGCCCGCGTCAGCGCCGTGTACAACGTTTCCTTGTACAACAGCCGATTACCCGCCTCCGGAAGGATGACCAGTGCTTGGGCGAATTCCGAGCCCTGGCTTTTGTGAACGGTCATGGCGAAAGCGATTTCGTGCCGGGGAAGGAATGCGGCAGGTAGAAAAAGCCGGTCGTGCGCGCGTTGGAAACAAGCCACGGATTTGCCTTCCACGCGGAGCAATATCCCGACATCGCCGTTGAATAATTTCAATGCGGCGTCGTTTTCCTGGATCAATAAAGGCGCGCCGATCAATGGACCTTGCGACTCGATACGCATGCTCTGGTTGGATTTCGACATTCCGAACCGGTTCCAAACCGGCGCTAATTTTCGACGGATGGATTCATTGATGGCGGTGGAGCCGTACCACCCGGTTCGCGTGAAGGTCAGGATGCGCGCGCGATCCACGGCCAAAAAAGCCCGCGTGAGCAACTCGAGCCATTCCGCTTTCTCAGGGTCCGTCGTTGCCGACACCGGCGACTCCTTAAGTGGGGTGATGTGAGCGAGTTGAAGATATTCCGCTTTGCCGTTCCGGCATAAAATTTCGATAAGGCGCGCGTAGCTTGCGGGTTGGGAGGAGACCTCGTCCTCCGATGATTTGGAAAAATCGTCTGCTACGTCTGGAAGCCCTTTCAGTTCGAAATCAGGCGTAGCCGATGATGGGCCGGTCGCTTGCTGGTAATGGAACCGAACCCATTCCTTGAGGCGGCTTTTCAATCCGGCGCGGTAATCCGCCTTATCCCCAATCAAGGTCAGCAGCCGGCAGTGGCGGCGGTTGGATTCGGATTTCAATGCTTCCAAGGTTCCGGAGCCGTCCTGAAGATTGATGAGGCGGGCAACTTCCAAGATACCGGCCTGCGAGCGATGGCTGCGGCGCAGGTTGGCAATATGTCCCGCCAGGCGATGCGGACGCGAGTCGTCCGTCGCGCCGTCGCTGAGGGAATCGGATGGAAAGGTTCGCGATGCCGCGCCGTGCGAAACCAAGTCGGCCAACACCGATCCGGCTTCGACCGAGGGTAATTGGTCCATGTCTCCCATCAGGATTAAGGTCGCGCCGTCTTCCAAAGCTTCCAAGACTTGGGCCAGCGTGAAGATATCCACCATGGAGGCCTCGTCGATGAGTACCAGGTCGGCCGGCAGAGGGTAGCCGCGTCCATGATCGAATTCACCGGTCCGTGGGCGGTACCGAAGCAGCGCATGCAGGGTTTCCGCATTCAGTTTCGCCAACCCCGCATCGATGTCGCGACCCGGAAAATCCGCATCGAAGGGCGACCTAAAATCGATGCTGTTCAGGTTGCGCCGCAGCGCGTCGGAAAGCCGCTGGGCAGCCCGGCCCGTAGGCGCAGCCAGGCGAATGCGCGGGAATAATCCATCCAAACCGCGGGAAGGAATTTGGACGGGTTTCGATTCGGAGGCGTGGGCACGGCTTATCCAGGCGCGGGACCACGCGCGCAAGAGGTTGGCGGCCAGGGAGGTCTTTCCGGTGCCGGGACCTCCGGAAATAATCAGGAATCGTTTGGTAAGGGCTTGCCGCAAGGCCTGGATTTGATCCGGATCGAATTCCAGCGGGACACCGCCGGATCCGGGAATTCCCAAGGGTAACTTGTGAAGTACCGTATCCAGAATGTTATTTTGATCCGTTCCCGATATTCTGTACTCCTCGGCATCCAGGAAATAGGCAAGCCGGCGGCTCACGGCGGTTTCGGCCGCATGATACTTTTGAAAATACAGCCCTTCCCCGGCCGCGATGATGGGAAGGAATTCACCGGGAGTTCCGATCACGGCCGAGTATGATCCGGCCGACCAATTCACGGTAAACGCCTCAGCGAATCGCATGGCCATGGTCCGTTTTTCCGAGGGTGATCCGATCGGCAACATTTTTTCGATATGCCAGGCCATTCCGCCTGGAGCCAAGGGAAGCCTGATCCCGCCGCTTTTCACCGTCATTAACAATGCGGCTGCCACGGCCAAAAAGGGTTCCACGGTTCCGGGCGTCATATGGGCGGTCAGTCTGCGTAAAAGAACCCCGTCCACCGCGTCAAGTACGGAGTGTTCGATCAGGGCCTCGATGGAAAGCGGATTCATGCGCCGACGTCCTGCTGAGGCTTGGAAACCTCGGCTTTTCCACTCGTCGGTTCCGCGGGCGCTCTCGCCGCCGGAGAAAAAACCGGTGTCCCCATGGCCGCTTCCAGGGAGGCGGGAAAATCAATTTCCATCTGTTGTCGGGTTGGGCGGATGGCGAAGACACCCGGAATTTTAGACCCGTCCTCAGGGGCGTCCGCGCGCAGACCGCGCAGGTACAGGTAGTAAATTCCCCCAAAGTGATTCTCAAAGCGATAATCCGGTATCAGGCTTGTTAGCCATTTGTCCAGAGCCAGCGCATAAAGTTTGTATTGCAGATCATAATGGCATTCCGTCATGCTGCGCTGCAATTCTTCCGGGCCATAAGCGGAAAGCCAGTTCGATTTCCAGTCGAGCAGGTAGTAGCGACCGGAATGGCGGAATACCAAATCGATGAATCCCCAGAGGTAGCCATCCGCGTCTTGCGGCTTCCGTTTTCCCGCCAACGGTTCGGAAGGGTAAGGGAAAAGGAATTCCATTTCCGGCCGCAGCGCAGAAATTTCCGCGAGCCTGAAAGACGGACCGCCGGCGATATCCGGTAAAACCGATCGCAAAGTATTCCAAAGCAATGTTGTTACAGTGTCACCATGAGCTTCGCCAACCTGGTGAGCCTGCATGCGCGCGCGGACCATTTTCGACACAACCGGAGAGGCTGCGAACTCGGCCGGCGTGCCGGATTCTGCCGCCAAGGAAAAATCCAATTGCTCCAAAATTTCATGCAGCATATTTCCGATTTCCTTGCCGCGCGGCAAGTCGTCTTCCACATCCTCCGGGTCAATTGCCACCGGGCTTTCCTCTTTGTCGAATCGACCGGAAACCTCATCCGAGGCGACGGCATGGACTTGACGGACCAGATGGGAATAGGAAGCCAATCGTTTGCGGCGGCGCAGGAATTCTCCGTAAGCATCGGAGCGCCGGGAAGCTGCGGGGAAATTGTCGAAGACTCCTAGATTCGATAAGACGGTTGGGACAACGGCTTCGTTCGCGTCGGAGGATAACCCGGAGTTCAAATAGTTGATTATGGGTTCTTCCGCATCTATTTCGGAAGAACGCCATGCGAAGAGGCTAGGCTGAGTGGAAGCGGCCATGCGTAGGGATTCCGCGACGAATCCACCCAGGGGGCCATATTGGGTGCGCCCGGAAGACTTGGGCAGAAGTGGCGCATACAACCGGTAGCGCGCGCGGGTGAATGCCACGTAATAAAGTCTTCGGTCCTCACCCTCGGCTTCTTGCAGGTAGGCGGACTTGGCTGCGGCATTTTGCTTGTCCAGGTGATATACTGTGTGCAGTCCGTCACGATAAGTGAAATAATCCGCTGGAGGATTCCCGGAAAAGCTTGCCAGGAAGACTACGGGGAACTCCAACCCTTTGCTGACGTGCATGGTCATGAGGGAAACCTTCCCCCCTTCGGATTCCTCCCGGTGCATGTCGGCTTCTTCGTCCTCTGCCGTGCCGGATTGCCGCAACTCCCGCAGCCGATCCACCAGGCCGGATAGATCCAAATTTTTAGCCAACGCCTCCAAAACCAGGTTTTCCGCGACTTGGTCGAAGTCCATGATTCGGCGATCACCGTCCTCTTCCAGGCTCAACCGATAGAACAGTCCCGAATCAAACCGCAAAGCATGAAAAAGCTTCTGCCATTTTCCGGCCTGCGCCCAACCCAACCAGGTTTCCAGTTGGGGAGGAGGCGTGGATGGAATATCGACGTGGAGGTCGCCGGGAGGGCGGAAAAAAGCGGTTAAAAGTCCACGGGCGTATTTTCCTGCGTCGCGCGGATTTTCCAAGGCTTCCAGCAATGCCAAATAATGGCCTGCGGTATCGGCTTGGTAGAGGCCCATGCGTCGATTGACCTGGACAGGGATGCCGGCCTCAATCATGGCGTTTTCAAGATGATTCTTTTCCGTGCCTTTCCGGACTAAGACGCAGATGTCGCCCCAATCGAGATCTCTGAACGCGTCGGTTGCCTTGGAGGGAAGCTGGGGTCGGAGTTCCGGGCGCATCAGGTCGAAAATTTCCTTGATGATCCAGGCATGGACTCGTTTTTGCACCGTGATGCGATTATCCGGCTTATTCGCCGCGCCGGTATCGGCCGGGGAAGTGAAATCCTTCAGAACCACGGGAGCGGCTCCTCCGTCCGGAAACCGGGCCTTTTGGATAGGCAGGCCTCCATAATGGACAGCCACGTAACCCAATGGGTCCGGGGCATCCGGTAACTTCCAAGTTACGTCACCGTCGCTGATGGCCGACTTGTGGAACCAAGGCGGCTGCGTAAAAACGGCGTTGTACGCCTCGATCATGGATTCGCTGGATCGGAAGTTCACGTCCAGCCCCAGGCCTTGGGCCTTGCCTTCGCGGCTCAGCGCGTAAAGATCCTTGCGCGCCTGCATGTAGGTATGGATATCCCCGCCGCGAAACCGATAAATCGCCTGTTTGGGATCGCCAATCAAGTACAGAGGGTTGGACCCACGGCTTTCCAAAAATACGCTGCGGAAAATCTCCCATTGCAAAGGGTCGGTATCCTGGAATTCGTCCACCAGGCAGAAACGGAATTCACGCCTTAACATTTGGATCCGCGCGGAATCGGCGCGCAGGGCCAGGCACACGTGTTCGATCATGCCGTCATAAGTGATGAGTCCCTCTTTCCGTAAATGTTCCCGGGTCTGCGCGCGTAGTTCCTCAATCACGCGACATTGCTCACGGAACGCGCCGGCCGCCTCCAAAATCTCCCGGCGCTCGGCCAGGATTCGCACACTCTCCAATATTTCCAGAAGCGGCTGCAGCCATTTCGGCGCGGTGGCGCATTCCGACGGCGTCGGCATTAGGCAGGCAAAGCCCGTTTTATCCACGGCGGTTAGATGAATTTCCCGTAAACTTTTGAGGAAACGATCCGCAGGACCATTCGGTTTTTCCTCCCCGGCGGTGGAGATGTGGAGGGCGGATGGATTTGAAATCGGGTGGAAGCCGGCCAAGGCCGCGCATTCCAGCGCGGCATGGATCAACTGCGGTCCTTTGGTTTTTATGGTGCGGTTGGAAAACTTGATGGCTTTGAATTCCAACAGCGCCGGGTGTTGATCGGCGGGGATCGTGTTCAGTCCGGGAAATAATCCTGCGATGACGTGGAAGCCGTCGTCCATTTCCGTTTGCACGGAAGCGATGGCGGCCGGATCGAATTCGGGAAGGAGTTTATCGCCGCGGAGCGGATTGAAGTCGCGGGCGATACGGATCAGTTTGCGATCCCAGTTCTTGCCGCCCATTCCCAGAGCCTGGATTTTGGCGCGGAATTTTTCCAGGCCCGCCTGTCCCGAACCGGATTCGGACAACCATTCCGATCGCATGTCCTCGGCTAGGATTTCCGCCATGATATCCGTTACATCCTTCACCAATTCATTTTGGAAAAGCACGTTCGTTTCGAAGGCGTATTTTCGCAATACTCTTTGGCAGAAGCCGTGAATGGTGAATATCGAAGCCCGATCGAAATTCAGATGCGCGTCTTTCAGGCGCTGCAATATCGAGGGCGGCAATCCACCCCGGGCGATGCGCCAGGCAAGGCGGGCCCGAAGCTTATCCTTTAATTCTCCCGTGGCCTTATCCGTGTAGGTCAGGACCAGGATATTCGGCAATTCCAGGGAATCGGATTCGGTGAGCAAACGCAGCACAAGATGCTCGATGGCATAGGTTTTTCCGGTGCCGGCCGACGCTTCCAAAATAGCAGGACGCGACAAATCCAGGGCCGCCACGGTCTCCGGACATTCGGAAACTTTGACGCTACTCCGGGCCATGTTCCGCCGGTAGGAAATTAAAGAAGCGTTCCAGGCGCGCGCGGATTTTTCTTTCCGCGTCCTCCGGGACGGAGGGATTCAAGATGCGCAGGCCTTCATTGGGTTGATAGGCGGAAGAGTCATGGCTTTCGCCGGCGTATTCGATTTCCTCGCGCAAGGCCTCGGCGTAATTTTCACCGTCCAGGAGCCGACCGGAGGGAGCCAGACGTTTGGCGATTAATTCGAAGGGCAATAAATCGAAATCAGGCCGTCCGGACATTTCCGTAACGATGTCGCGCAGCCAATTGAACGCGCTTTCCGGACCGGGTAGGAAAGGCGCCCAATTTCCAGTTTCAACCCCCGATCCTTTTTTCGCGATGTAACGCACCGTGAATCGCGCGGCGCGGAACCATTGTCCCAATTCGGATGCTGACAATTGGACTGCGGCGTGGAATATCAAGGCCGGTAATAGCCGCCGGGGTGAAAAGGCGCCCGTCATGAAGACCACCGTCGATAAGGCCCCGTCGGAATCGCAACGCAACAGATTAGGGATTCCGCCCTCTAGGCGTATTTTTACTTCCGAAGATTCCAGTAACGGAGCCGCTACCCGTAACTCGGGTGTTTCCAGAAGGCGCAGTCCCGCGCGCAAGGGCCCGTCGCCCAAAATCGCGCCATTCCAACTTCGGTAGCTGCGCCCGTTTTCGGACATTTCGGCGATTAGCCTTTCGACCCCCATCAATGCGGCTTCGGCGCGCTCCCATAACACGTCCCGATCCAAATCGCGATAATGGCCCATCGGCGTAGCGCCCCGCCGGGTCAGATTTTCATACTTCGCCAGGAATTCCTTCCGGCAATCCGGAATAGTGGTCAGGTCCCATCCCGTGACACGCTTCCGGACCAGGAATTCGATCAATTCGCGGCTCTCCCGGGAACCGGTCGCGAAGGGCTCTTCACCCAACTCGGCGGAATCGTCGCGCCAAATTTCCCGCACGCCCAAACGCCGGCGCAATGTGAATTGAGCGGGGTTTTCCAAATACAAGCGGATATCGTCCAAACGCAAGGGTTCCGATTCGATAGCTTCAGGTACGGTAGCGGGCAAGTTACCTTGGGAATCCGGAAGGGTCGTGGTTTTTGGTTTGGAAACCGGGTAGATCAAGTTGAAGATTTCCACCGGGGCGGATATCATGCTTCGTTTCAAATCAGGCTTGCAGATGCGCGCGCTCGCAAGCCAGGCAAGGATTTTTCCTTCACGGAAGGGGTTCCTCGGCGGATCCCACGGCTCTCTGGAATCCGGACGGAAAAGCGCCGGATCCCGGGAAAGCAGCGGTACGGCGGTAATTCGGAATTTTTCGCGTCGCTCGTCGGTCGGATTTCCGGCTGATTTGGCACCGGGTTCAGGCGCCAGAAGACAGGACTCGAGATAATCCTTCAGTTCGGAAAGGACTGGGCTCATTTGGAAGGTCTTGCCCTGTCGTGAGTCCCTGCACACATAACTCAAGCGAATCGCGTCCGTGGCGCAAACCAAGGTTTCCAGGAAAAGATAGCGGTTGCGAGCGGACGGGTCCACGTCGCCGATGACTCGGCGGTATTGCCGCAAATCCAAGGCCGTGGCCGCGTCCTCGTCGGGAAACAGGCCTTCGCCCAGCCCCAGAACGTATATGCGGCGGAACGGCAGGGACCGGAAAGCGGCCATGCCCGCCATGTTGACTCCGCCGGAAAGATGCGGCTCCTTGCCGGCTTTCAGGCCGCGTAAGCGGTCCAGCAGTAGGTCGCGAGGCAATTCCGCGGTTACTCCGTCAGCGGAAGATCCGCCCGGAGTTTCCACGGCAAGCGCATCGAGTTCATCCATCGCGCGCAATTCCAGAATATAACGACGTAACTCCAATGCTACGTAGGCTTCCAGGGGATCGTCATCGGGAGGTTCCAAGTACTTTTCCAATATGGTTGACAGCGCGCCCAACCAATGGCTCCAAGGTTTCAAGGCGCGTTCCCGCAAGGGTTCCAAGTTCCGGTGCAATCCTTCCACGATTTCCAGGAAAGCCCGCAACGATTCCCGATCGCCGCTCCGGCCGTCGGTGAAGGGTACGGTTCCGGAGTAACTGCGCAAGTCGTCTTCGCGCGGGGCCTCCATAACCGCTCCGAGCGCAAGCCTTTCTAACCCATGCTTCCACGTATGTGCGCTTTCGTCCGTATACCCGCGTTTCCGTCGGTCATCGGAATCAAAACCCTGGAAAATATTTAGATCCGCGCTCCAATCCATCCAGGCCCGCACAGCTTCGGGGTCCAACTCGTTCGCGGTTCGGAAACAGGGGTTTGCCAGCAGGGCGAAAAGATCTTTGCGGTTGAAAGACCCCTGCGCCAGGTCGAAGATTTGCTGCACGGCGCGGGCATAATCGCTGTCGTCCAGAGCGGAAGCTTCTGAAATCGTGAATGGGACCGGACCGGATTCGCCGGTTTCCGCCGCGCCGAACACCGAAGCCAAAACATGCCTGTAAATCCCCATGTCCGGCACCAACACGGCGATATCGTCCGGCCGCAAAGTCGGGTCCGCGCGCATGGCGCCGATGATGTCATGCAAGGCCGTCTCCACCTCGCGATGGATTTCCGGGCACGCCAGGATTTTCAGGCTGTCATCTTGCGGCACGCGTTCGTCGGAGTCCAATCGTCCGCGCCGATGCAACAGCGCCGTTTGCATTACTCCGACCAGAGAGGTCCCCGACGTTTCGCGGAAATGCTCGAAAAAATCATAGCCGGTGATTTGGCACCAGAGTTGGATATTCTCGCGGCCGGGCTTTCCCCATTGGCCCAGCAGGGGATGATCGTCCCCGTCCAAATGAAGTTCCTCGGCCTGGATGGCTTCGGTTTCCAGGCGCAAGGCGTTTTTCTCGGTTTGGTCCAATTGCCGCCAGTCCTGATATTTGTGTCGGCGGAAAATATCTTCCTGCCTACGGCGGCGTTTTTCTCCGGGCGTCAAGGCGTCTTCCCAATATTCCCCGCAGGGGTTCAGGGAATAAATCGAATAATGGGCATGCCGACCCGAGAGCGAGTCTTCGTCGGACAACCGTCGGATTAAGGAACGATGGAAAGGGGAGATTTGGGAAAGCCCGAAAAGGTGGTAACTTGCAGGTTTCCCCTGGTTTTGGTTTTGTAAAGGGGCCTTGGGTTGCGACAGCACCATTTCCGCATATTGCGGCAAGGTGTATTGGTACCTTCCCGCCGCCTCACCCAGCGCATCGCGCAATCCTCCGGCTTTGAACAAGGCATGGTAGATTTCCTTCTGCCAGCTTTCCAATTCCGCGACTTGTTTTCGCAAGGCTTTAGGCGCATCCGCCACGTATTCCGCAAAACAATCCTGTCCGTGTTTCCATAAATAGGGTAAACCTTGCCGGCCATGCTCCTGCACGCGACTGTATTCGTATTCGCGGAAAAAGCCGGCCAGCTTGCGAGAAAGTTGCGTCAGCCGCTTCGCTTCCACCGGAGCCCCGTCCGGCACACCGCCGGGAGCGGCCTCGGAAATGCGTCCCGCGGAAAGGTAATGCGCCGCCTGGCGCGGCGCCCTATGCCGGAGCCAACCTAAAATCATCAGTTGCAGGCCCTGCTCATCCAACAACCTGGCCGGCTCGCGCGTCGCGACGAAATGTTCGGCGTCCAACTCCTCAAGCTGGCGCCAGAGGGTCCGCTCCAATGGAAGGAATTCCACGTTGGCGATGATGCCCAGTTTATCCGCCAGGCGCATTTGCACCCAGCGTTTCATGGCCGGGGTGGGAGTCGCGATATGTTGGGTGTCGAAAGGGTCTTGCCATTCCAGATTATCCGCTACCTTGTCGAGTAAGGCGGCGGGCGAATTACTGAAATAGAGTTTGGCTGGCATGCTGGTTTTCTTTGTGCGCGGGGATTCAAGGAACCGGACGCAATGCAATAATAATTCTTTGTCCGCGCTTGTCCCGCACCGTGCGGCATCCCGAGGCGCTTGCTGACGGTTTCAACGCTCCGTTAAAACTTCTGCGGTCCGCGCAGTTCCATTTGGCGGAGGATCCAGGCCTGGCGGCGCAGCAAATGCGGGGTCGGGTGAACCGGAGAGCCACGCCGGGGACTGGGCAGGATGGCGGCGATCAAGGCGGATTGTTCCTCGTCCAGATTTTGCGCGGGCACGGCGAAGTATTTCCGGGCCGCTGCTTCCGCGCCGTAAATACCGTTTCCGGTTTCGATGACGTTCAAATACACTTCCAGAATGCGATGTTTGTTCCAGAATATTTCGATGAGAACGGTGAAATAGGCTTCCAGGATTTTCCGCGACCAACTGCGCTCGGGCCAAAGAAAAACGTTCTTTGCCGTTTGCTGGGTGATGGTGCTGGCGCCGAGCTTGCGTTTCCCACCGCTGTTGACGCTGAAGGCCGCCAAGATCGCGTCCCAATCGAAACCCAGGTGTTCCAGAAACAATTGATCCTCCGAGGCCGTCACGGCTTCCGCCAGGCTTGGGGAGATTTTTTCCAAAGGCTCCCAATATTTTTCCAGAACCATTTTTTCTCCGGTCGCATATTGTTCTCCACAACGGATTAACATCAACGGCGTGACGGGAATGGGAAGGAAACGGTAGGCGACGACGGCGAGGCAGGACACCAGCAACCAGGCCAATACCAGGAAACGCAACCACCGCAATAGTCGAAGGCAGATCGAATAAGGCCAGCGCCAGAGCCGGGACAAACCGCCCTTTGCGCCCGCACGGTTTTTTTTACCGGCACTAGCGGACTTCGTTTTGGATTTGGGCGGTTGGGGCATTCGGGAATTCCAAGAGTGGAAACTGAATGTAGGATTAAAGTATATTGGACCTTGATGTCGACTGGTTCGCGATGTTTAGGTAACAAGACTTCCAGGCTGCTTCGCGGCGTTTTAATCGTTTATTTATTGGCCGTCTTGGGCTATTTGGCCCCGACCCATCATCACGATCTCAGCGAAGCCGGTAATTCGCAGTCGGAGTGCCAACTCTGCCAGATTTCGGGTCAAGCCGCCATCCAACCCGATTTACCCGTCATCACTTTTTTAATTCATTTCGCCATTGCGGAATTCCCTCCCGTCGTTGCTCCCGCCCTTCCGTTCCGGCACTCTCCCTCGGCCTCTCGCGCTCCTCCCCGCGCCTGATTTCTTCCCGCATCGTTTCCGTTCGGTCTCGGTAATTCCCATTTTTTTCGGATTGGATTATCGACGTCCTCGTTAAACGAGGGACTCCTCGCTTTACGAGGGACCGTAACGCATCGGTTACACCAAGGCATTTTCAAACCAGTTTTTCCCTAGGGGATTTCATGTTCACGATTTTCAAAATTAACCATCGCGTATTTTCCCGCAGCATCAGCACCGTGCGCGGCCTCCGCGCCGCGCTGCTTTTTTCGACCGGCTTGCCGCTGCTTTTATTTCCGGTTTCAGCCGGAGTCACCAATCCCGACCTTTCCGCCATCGGACAAGTGATGGGGGGTTATACGGATTCGGCGGGTTCAAAAAATTCGCAGGATCCGACCCTGCGTTTGGGCGAGGCGGAAATCGTCTTGGACGCCTATCTCAACCCATATCTCAAAGGCTGGTTCACGCTTACCGGCGGCGAGGACGGCATCGGCGTCGAAGAGGCTTATACCAGCGTGGTCAAGGGACTGCCTTGGGGATTGGGCCTCAAGGCGGGCAAACATCGTCTTGATTTCGGTAAGGTAAACCCCAGCCACCCGCATGCCTATGCTTTCATCGATCCGCCCCGCAGCTTAACATCCTTGTTACCCGGCGGCTCCGATGGATTCAATGAGACCGGACTCCAGGTATCCGACCTATTGCCGACACCGGGCGATTGGGCTTCGACGGTCAGCGCCGAGGTTATCGAAGGAAAACAATTTCATCCCGGCCAGGATTACACTTCCCTGGGATGGACGGCGCGTTGGGCTAATGATTTTTTGATCGGCGATATCGGCGCTTTGGAAACCGGATTGTCCGGCGCATCTGGGCAAGACGCTGGGCGCGATGCGGATCCGGCTTACCTCTATGGTGGGGATGTGAAGGCGAAATTCTATTTGCCGGGAGCCTCGCAATTGACGGCGCAAGCGGAGGCTATCTATAAACGCGGCCACCTTTCCGACTCTCTGCCTACGGACCTGCGGGCGGACAATCGGTTCGGGTGGTTGGCCAGCGTGGATTACCGCTATCACACGCAATTCAATGGCGGGGCTTTGTACGAGCAATGGAACCGGCTGGGCGATGCGGAGAAAACCGATCGAGCCTTTCGCGTTTTCGCCGGCTACGCCGTCTTGGAAGAAAGTACGCTTTTGCGCGTCGCGTACGAGCGCCTGCTGGAGGAGGATCGCGCGGGCGTGAATTCCGTGTCCATGCAATTGTTGTTTTCCATGGGACCGCACAAGGCCCATCAGTTTTAACCCAGTCATTCAAGGCCGCAGCCCCGGGAAAAATCCCCGCAGGCAAGGCCAAGTTGAATCATAAAAAGGAAATCACCATGAAAATAAGTCAGATAAAAAGTCCCAAGTCGATCTTTACGAAAACAGCCATCTCCGTTGTAGCCTTAACGGCATTCCTGTTTCTGCCGGCCTCGGCCAAGATCAAGCTCGCTGCTTCCATCCCGGATTTGGCCTCCATCGCCGCCTACGTGGGCGGCGACGAGGTGGAAGTCTTTTCCATTTCGAAGGCGAATTCCAATCCCCATTTCGTGGAGGTGCTGCCTTCTTACATGATCAAGGTGTCGCGCGTGGCGGTATTCTTGAAAGCGGGTTTGGCCCTGGATCAATGGGCCGACGCCATTATCGAAGGATCGCGCAATCAGAATATCCAGGTGGTGGATTGCTCCGCGGGCGTGGACGTTTTGGAAAAGCCGACGGGTAAGGTCGACGCTTCCCTGGGCGACGTGCATCCGCAGGGGAATCCCCATTATTGGTTGGATCCGGCCAATGGACTGATCATCGCGGAAAACGTCAGGGCGGCCTTGGACAAAGCCGATCCGGCTCACGCGGCCCTGTTTGACGGCAACGCCAAGCGTTTCACGGAGGAGTATGCGAAACGAATCGCGAATTGGAAAAATAAAATGGCGCCGTTAAACGGGTCGGCCATCATCACCTACCATAGTTCCTGGGTGTATTTCGCCCATGCCTTTGGCCTGAAAATAGTCGGCTATGTGGAACCGTTTCCGGGCATCCCGCCCACGGCCAAGCATTTGCAGGAACTGGTGGAAAAGATCAAGACGGAAAAAGCCGGCATGCTAATCCAGGAACCGTATTATGCCGGGAGTGACCCGGATTTCCTCAATCGGCAAACCGGCATCAAGGTTTTCCGTTTAACCCCAGCCTGCGAGAGCACCGGCGCGGACGGCTATTTCAAACATTTCGATGACATGATAGGAGCCTTGACCGGCGTCGTGACCGGAGGCGCAAAGCCATGATGCTGCTGCAATATCCCTTCGCGCTGTCGGCCTTGGCGTTATGCCTGCTCCTGACCGGCGTGCTCAGTTTTTTCGGCTACCACGTGGTGAGACGCGGAGTCATATTCGTGGATTTGGCCTTGGCCCAGGTGGCTGCCTTAGGCGCCAGCATCGGCATCCTGTCCGGGTTGGGCGAACAGCATCCCACGGCGAACTTCCTCATTTCCCTGGCGTTTACGTTTTTAGGCGCGGGACTTTTTTCCTGGTTTCGTGGACGGGAAAAATTGCCCATCGAAGCCTTGATCGGAATAACCTATGCCGGGGCCATGGCCTTGTCGCTGATCGTTCTGGAAAAATCGGCCACCGGATCGGAAGAGTTGAAGGAAATGCTAGTGGGTTCCATCCTGACGGTATCGCCTGCCGCCCTGGGTCTCGCGGCGGGGTTGGCCGCCATCGTGGCTTTCATCCTTTGGGTCGCGCGGAAACGGCTGTTTCTGATCACGGAGAATCCCGAGGCGGCCCGTGCGCAGGGGTTGAAACTCTGGCTATGGGATTGTTTGTTTTATTCGACGTTCGGCGTCATGGTCACGTATTCGGTACGGGTAGCCGGCGTGTTACTGGTCTTCGCGTTTCTAATCGTGCCCTCGCTGGCATCCATATTGGCGGCGCGCAGCACCTGGCGGCGCATCGCCTTCGGCTGGGCTTTCGGATTGGCCGGTTGCGTGCTGGGCCTGGAGGCGTCTTTGCGTTTGGACTGGTCGGCCGGCCCGACCATAGTGGCCACCTTTATCCTGCTTTTGGCCTTAACCGGTGTGTACTCAAAAATCCGGGGACGATGAAGCAGATCATCCAGGCAAACCGGCCCATTGGCACCCGACCGGGCGACCATCCCCGCCAATTGGCCATCGACGGAGCGGCCCGGCGAGAGGAACCTGCAAAGCGGAATCCCCTAATTTTCGTCGTGTCGCATTTCCACTTGTTCGCGATCCGCAGCTTCGGCGATTTCACCGGTGAAGCTTCGATCCAGGGAAATCAATTCCGTCATCGGAACGGGTGGGATGAGCGTCGTGAAGCTGTGATTCCAATCCACTTCCGCCCCGACTTTTTGGGTGGCGAGAGTGACCGCATGCTTCGCAGCGATTTGAACCGCCAAGATGTCCTCGTTTCGCATCCAACCCTGCAAACCGCCCGCGGTTTTTACGCTAGATGTCGTTGCACCGTTCTGGACAAGGGTCAAAACGTCTCCCTGCGCCAGAACCGCCATTGGCGGCGGCTCACAGGCGCTGGATTTGAAAATCGAGACTCCGTCCGATTTGACGCGGTATTCCAGTTCGGCGCGTCCCATGTCGACGCAAGTAAAAACCAATAATCCGGACAAAGCGATGGAATGCAAGGAACAACTCATGCTGGCCTCCAGGATTTCGGGTGTGAGAAAGAAAAGGGAATTTGCGGCGCCCCAAAGGGGTCATCATTAAAGGTACTGCCCGTCAGCGCCGTCCGCATGCGGATTTTTTTCTTGGCGGCCTTTGTCGACGGGGCCGATCGCCCGCCTGCCCTTCCGCCAGTCCGCTTACCAGCCGGACCGCTAGCCCGCCTGTCAGACCGCCAGCGCGCCGCCAACCGGGAACCGACCGCCAGCTACCTAGAGAAGACGGGTTTGCGTCGCAGTACCGTCGACCGATACTCGGCCGGTTCGAGCCGTAGCCGCTTCTCCGGCCGCCGATCCACGGGTCGTTGTTTTCTTGGCAGTAGCCGCTTCGCCGGAAGTAGCCATCAACGCATCATCGGAAGGACTCGGAACTGTAGCGGCCATCGCTTCCCTGGCCTCGCTTTCCCACGCCAATTCATACCCACCGTATTTGCGCATGTTGATGACTCCGGTGCTGAGCAGCAAGTATTGGCCTTTGATCCCCTGTAACACACCGGTTACCTGGGGTTCCTTGTCTAAATTCAGGGAAACGGGTTTCTCGGGGTATTTCAGAACCGGATATTTGAACCGATATTCTTGTTCCACCACTTTCTCGCCGGGCAAATCTGCAGCCCATCCGGCGAAGGCTTTATCGCGTGCCGCCGCCAAATCCACCGGTTCTCCCTCGCCCTTCAGCATCAAGCGCCAATTGGTTTTATCCGGCAAGGTCCGGCTCAAGGCAATTTCCACCAGGCCCGAATCCAGCCTGGTCTTCACCCGGGCGATGGGCAGAGCCTGCACGGCTCCCTGGTCCATCCAGCGTGTTTTCACTTGATGCGAACGCGTGATGCCCACTTTGATGCCGGAAGAGTTCGCCAGGTAAACCGTATGCTCGATCATGCAATGGGTTTGTCCCCATTCCGGTTCACGGCAGGTGCCCAAATGATGATGACAAGTTTCCGGTTTCACGATGCACATGTCGCATTGCGCCAGCGACTGCATGCACTTGAAACAATAGCCTTGGGAGAAACTGGTTTTCGTCTGTTTGCCGCAATGGACGCATAAGATGCGTCCGGTGAATTTGAAGCGGATGGGTTTGCCCAACATGCCGTTCAAAGGGACCAACGTATCGCCTAAGGGCAATTCATAAGACACCACCGCTTCGGCGTGGGTGATCATTTTCCGAACCGGACCGATTATTGTCGTCATCAATCGGAAGGTAGCAACCAGGGCCTATTTTCACGCGGGAGGTTATTTTTCATGATCACATTCACATGCACGTTCACGCCCACGTTTCTGGAGGTTCATCCATCATGCTCACTTTTTACGGTTACAAAAAATGTTCCACTTGCCGCAAGGCGGAAAAAGCCCTGGAAAAATCCGGACGCGCTTTTAACTTCGTAGACATTACGGAAAATCCGCCCTCGGCGGCGGCCCTGAAAAAAATCGTGCAACAAAGCGGCAAGCCCGGTGAACCCGGGGCGCTGCCCTTGGAGTTGAAGAAATTTTTCAACACCAGCGGAATTCAGTATAAGGAGTTGAAGATCAAAGACAAAATTCCGGGCATGACCGAAAGCCAAATCCTCGCAATGTTGGCCGGGAATGGCCGACTATTGAAACGACCTTTGGTTACGGATGGATCGCGCAGCACGGTTGGGTTCGACGAAGCCGTCTTCGGAAAAACTTGGAGGTAAAAACCTTGTAGAAAGCGGTTAAAACTCGGAGTCAAAAACGGACAGGTACATGCAGACCTGTCCTTAACTGGGTGTTGAAAAAGTCCGCGTGGGCCTCGTGTTGGCGTGGGTCGAAGCGACCCAGCGCGTTCCACCGACTGCTGCGAGGCTTAGGCCTTACGGCCGTCCGGATTGATTTCGTTCAGCCAGGCCAAAATGCCTCCGGTCACGTTGACGCAATTCGCGTACCCCTTGGACTTCAGAAATTCCAGGGCCACGCGCGAGCGTTTCCCGGATCGGCAATGCAAATACACGTTGCCGTCCTTGGGGATTTCGGACCAGCGGGTCTCGATTTCGCTCATCGGAATCAATTTTCCGGAAAGATTGACTTCGTCGAACTCCTCTTGTTCCCGAACGTCGATCAGCACCGTAGCGGGATTTTCTGCGAGAATTTCGCTAAGTTCTTGAACCGAAATTTCGTCTGACATTTGGATTCCTGGGATGGGGCTTTAATCAGCGTTTTTCGCTGATTTTCAAAGATAATAAAGGATAAACCGTCTATAGCCAGACGCTCCGCTCTCGATTCTCCGACCAAAATAGTCGGAATTTGAGGCTGGCCCTTAGTCCCAAGTCCATAAAACTGGGGATTGGGGCCTCATATCTGTTGAAAAGAATGGGGGTTATGTTTAAATTGAAGGGCCTTAAATTTTCGCAGGATTGTTGTTCGCCAAAGGAAGAATGAATGCCGGCTGGAGCAAAAGTAAAGATTTCGCGTGCCCTTAACTTGGCCATCACGCCCAAGGCTGCCAGGATCATGGAACGACGTTCCTTCACGCCCGGTCAGCATGGTTTGGCCCGCAAGAAGAGCCCGTCCACCTACAAGATTCAGCTGCTCGAAAAACAGCGCTTGAAGGCCGTCTATAACGTGTCCGAGAAGCAGATGAGGACGTATTACGCCAAGGCTGCGCACTCGCATGAGTCCACCGGCACCGTCTTGCTCTCCTATCTCGAAACGCGCGCCGACGCCGCCATCTACCGCATGGGTTTCGCCAAGACCATTTATGCCGCCCGCCAATACATTGGGCACGGCCATTTCAGCATCAACGGCACGCGCATCCTCACCCCGAGCCATTTGCTCAAGGTCGGCGACGTGATCACCGTGAATGAAAAGTCCAAGAACCATCCGCAAATCGTGGAATCCTTGACGCATTCCGGCGGCATTCAGATTCCCGAGTATTACGAAATCAACAAGGTGAAGATGGAAGGCAAGCTCATTGCCAAGCCTATTCGCGAACAAATCCCCGTGAAGCTCATCGAGCAGCACGTGGTCGAATATTACTCCAAGTAAAATTCCCTTCGAACACATTCAGCGAAGAAATGGCCCTACCCGGGGCCATTTTTTTTCGTCCATTTTTATCCATGGGATTTTAAGGGGGGCGAGCCCGCCCCCTCGGCCAAGCCTCCGCGCGCGGCGATCCGCGCTTACGGGGTCTCGGCCTACCCCCACCTGCGCCCAAAGGGCGCTTGGACTCGGAGTCCCATTTTACTGCGATGAGGACAAATTGACCGTACCATAGGGTAATTTTCTTGTATGTTTTCGTCTCCTTTGGGTACAATTTCAGTGGCATCGTCCCGGTGGAATTTAAGAGTCCCCTCACATGCTGCATCCAATCGAATAGAAGGGAAATCATGGTTCATTACTCATTGCGCTTAGCCATTTTGTTGGGAGTCGGAGTCGTTTTCGCCGAACCGAAAAGCATCCATATTCCTTTGGTAGCGGATGCCCGCGCCGGGTCGCCCTCGACCTGGCATTACACCACCGACGATCCGGGAACGACCTGGGCCGACACCGATTTCGTCGATGATGCCTGGCAGTCCGGCCCCGGCGGATTCGGCTCCGGCACTCCGGAAAACGCCCACATCAACACCGCCTGGTCCACCGGCCAAATCTGGCTGCGCACCACCTTCACCCTCCCGGACGTGTCGGTCAATTCCCTGGTGCTGTCCCTGTACCATGATGAAGACGTCCAGATCTACCTGAACGGGAAACCGGTGTTCCAGGAGGCCTCATTCATCATCAACTACGCGGAGCCCAGCCTGACCGATGATTTCAAGGCCGCCCTGAAACCGGGGAAAAACGTGCTGGCCATCACCTGTACTAATACCGACGGACCCGGTTACATCGACGCCGGCCTGGCCGCGGTCGCCGATTTCGAGGCCACGCCCCTCGTCGCGGATGCGCGCGCCGCTACTCCGGCGGACTGGAGTTATACCACCACCGATCCCGGCGCTGATTGGGCCAAATCCGGCTTCGACGCGTCCGCCTGGGCCTCGGGCAAAGGCATGTTCGGAACCACCCCCGACTACACCATCACGACGAACTGGAAAGGCGCGGATATTTGGCTGCGCACCACCTTCCAGGTTACGGCCAAGTCCTCCCAGTACGCCTTCAGCGTGATGCACGACGACGGCATGGAAGCGTACGTGAATGGAACCCAGGTCTTGCTGGCGCCGGGTTGGAATGCCGACTATGCGGAGTCCCTCTCCGCCGCTGCGGTCGGCGCCATAGTGGTCGGCAATAACACCTTGGCGGTCCATGCCCATAACGATCAAGGCGACTCAAGCCTGGAATTCATCGACGTCGGATTGTTCGCCCTGGATAAGCCCGTTCCGACCGGCCTCGCCGCCAAAACCCGGAATCTTCCGGTATCCGGCCGCGGCCCGTCTCTGGTGTCGGGCGCCGGTTCCCTGCTGGACATGTCCGCCCTGACGGCCCGCGGCCCCGGGCGGCTTACCGTATTCGGGAGCGACGGCCGGGCCCGGGCGGAGATTTTGGCGCTCGGATCCGCGCGTTACCGTACCCTGCCAGTTACCCTCGGAACCGGAGTGTTCCGGTATCGTTGGGAGTACTCCCAAGGGACTTCGAAAGGCGTCCGGGGTAGCCTACGTGGTACCCTCCTGAAGCTTCCTTAGTCGGGGGGACGCCGTACCGATCGCTTGCCTGCGAAAAAGAGGTGGGCTATCCCGGCTACCCAGGGGTTAGGCATTCCGCGAAGGCCGAGCCCTGAGTTTTAATGCGCATTGCCGAATGTCATCGGCGGCCTACCTTGGATACTCGCACTCCTTTGGCTGCGCATATAAAATCATGGGACGATGCGGCGATGCTCCGGGAAAATTTTCAGGGTGAAATGCCCGTCCATTCAAATTGAAGATTTGATTTTGATCCTGAGCTCCCGTGGATTGGACTGCACCGGATTTACGCTGGGGAAGAATCCTGATGCACTTGCAGACCACCGATCTCCAAAGACCTGCGCAAATCAAGCATGCCATTAGCGCCTTGGCTAAGGACGCCTATTTCTTGGTGGCAAACAAGCCCGCAGTTGCGAGGCGGTTATTCATGGAGCTGCTGGAGGATATTGGTCGGGTGGTTTATTACAAACCCAAACGAAGGCGAAAGGCTTATTCCAGAATCTCAAAACCGGCGGTTAACAAATGGCGGGAAGTCAGGGAAGGGGTGGTACGGGTTGCTTAAGTCAACGGCATTGGAGCCCGTCCCCTCGGCCAAGCCTCCGCGCGCGGCGAGCCGAGCTTACGGGGTCTCGGCCTACCCCCACCTGCGCCCAGGTGGCGCCTTCCCTGCTCGCGACATCAACGCATGCCGGGTTGTGGCCGGCCTGCAAGGCGGATTAATTATCCATCCACATCCACATTGCCGCCTTTGCCCGGCTCGGGTGCCTTAGGCGCACGCTGCTCCGATTGTTCTTCCTGCTTCGCGAGCATTTGCTTTGCCTGGCCATCGCCTTTGGCGGCCTCCGCAGCGGTTTGCGCGGCGGTTTCCATGGCTTCTTGGGCGGGGCTTTGTCCGGTGCTTTTGCCGGGAGCTTGGGTCTTCGGGGGAGCCTGGGTGGCGGGGGCGTTGGATACGTTGCTGATTTCCATGTGAACTTCCTTTCGTCCGTGAATCGGTTACATCATCCGTGATTCAGTCCTTTCACTATGGGGCGGGCGAATCGCAGGGTCAATGCGGGGCAGGCATTTATTTTCCTGAATCATTTTTGCTTCTCAAATTTTCGACGGCTAACTAAAACGGAGTGAGGGTAATTTGCTGTCTTGGGGACAATATTCACCGCAGGCCACCAATTCCATTTTCCCATCAGCTTCATCAGCGCCGGCACCAATAAAACCCGGATCACGGTCGCGTCCACCAATACCGCTACGGCCAACCCCAATCCCAACATTTGCACCACTATCATGCGCGAGAACGCGAACACGCCGAATACCGCGACCATGATGGACGCGGCGCTGGTGATGACGGATCCCGTGGCCGCTAATCCCTCCGCCACTGATTTCGCATTGTCGCCCGTTGCCGCGAATCCTTCGCGAATGCGGCTCAACAGGAAAACCTCATAGTCCATGCTCAGTCCGAAGAGGATGCAGAAAAGCAAAAGGGGAATCACCAAAGGAACGACCTCCGACGCCGCAGGCGCGCCCAAGAGCGCATGGCCGTGGCCCAACTGCAAAACAAAAACCACGGCGCCATAACCCGCGGAGACCGAAAACAAGTTCATGACCAGCGCCTTGATCGCAACCCACGGGGCGCGGAAAATGGACAAGAGGGTAATGAAGGTTACGCCGAAAACAAAGAGCAGGCTGGGACGATAAGTGGATGCCATGGCCTTGTCGAAATCATTATTCTGAACGGCTTGTCCGCCCATGTCGATGCGGAGTCCCGGTACCTGCAACCATTCCGGTATGTCCTTCGCGATGCGCTTGCTTTCTTCCAAGGGCGTTTCCGGCTTCAACATTATTTGCATCAACAGGGAGCGGCCGTCGCGGGAAATGAAAAACTCCTTCACGAAAGGCATTTGTTCGTACGCGTCGTCCAAGTCGGAATAGATCATCTGATATTTTGCCAACGGCTTATCGTCGGACAAGTTCACGGGTCCGAAAATATGCGCCACCGCATGCTCTTGTTGGATGCGGCGGGCGAAAGCGTATAGGTCCGGAATCCTCTCGCGGGTAAACGCCGGATGCACGGTCTTGGGGGTCGAATCCCTTGCTCCATTGGCTGTCTGCGCCTTCTCCGCGCCTCCGGTGGTGTCCGTCAAGATGATGTTGATCGGCGCCACCACGCCTTGCAAGCCCATGTCTTTCAGCATCGAGTACCCACGCGTGAATTCCATTTCGCGCGGCACGAACGGCCCTTCCGGAATCCCGAAGCGCGTAAACCGGCCAGGGTATGACATCAGCAGAATCACCGCCGTGCCCGCCAAAACGGCCCAAGGCGCGTGGCGCATGACGAATCGGGACCAGGCCTCCCAGCGGCGGCCAGTATTGACCACAAAGCTTCGCGGCCAAATCCGGGGCCATTCCAACGCCGGGCCCAGCAACAGGAGCAGAGCGGGCAGCAAGGTCAGCGTGGACAACATGGCAATGAGCACTACCAGGCAACCGCCCCAACCGATGGAACGGGTTTCGACAATCGGCGTGAAGCCTAATCCCAATAGGCCGATCATCACCGTCAGGCCGCTGTAAAACACCGTTTTGCCCGCCGTAGCCATGCACATCGTCAAGGCTTCACGGCGTATTTGCAAATTGGATCGCACGGGGTGGGAGGCGCC